>JACVRR010000087.1 GCA_014534345.1 Thermoleophilia bacterium
GCGGCGGGCCGCGCGGGCGACCCTCGCCGAGGCGCTGGCCGAGCTCGAGCGCCTCGGCGCCGCGATCTGGGCCGGCCGCGCGCGGGACGAGCTCGGCCGCATCGGCGGACGTACCGCCTCGCTCGGCGAGCTGACGCCGAGCGAGCGCCGCGTCGCCGAGCTCGTCTGCGAGGGACGGACGAACCGGGAGGTCGCGGCGGCGTTGTTCGTCGCCGAGCGGACGGTCGAGACGCACCTCTCCCACGTCTACGGCAAGCTCGGCGTGCGGTCTCGCACCGAGCTCGCGCGGCGCTTCAGCGGCTAGACGATCGCGCCGCCGCAAACTTCGTGGATCTCCACGTCGCCGCGTCGCGGCGCCGGTCGTACGTTGCGGCCAGTCGAAGGAGGAGGCTTACATGCGAAGGCTCGCAACGCTGATCGTGCTGCTCGCGACGACCGCGCTCGCGACGACGGGCCCGGCCGCGGCGCACTTCCTGCTCGTCAACCCGGCCGGAGGCGGCGCCGGCCCGAACGACCCGCTCCACGTGGGCCAGTGGCCGCCGGGGCACAACTCGTGCTTCGGCCTCTCGACGGCAGGCGCGAAGGAGCAGTCGGACGTCGTCAGGTTCCTCGGGCCGCCGGCGGCGGCCTGTCCGCCGTAGACGGCGGTCGGACGATCGCGACGTTCGTCGTCGAGTCCTACGAGCCGCGCGGGCGCGCGGACGGGCAGCCGGAGCTCGCCCGGCGTGCCCGCGCGGCCGCCGAGGCCGTATCCGCGGAGGGCATTTCCGTCCACTACGTGCGGACGGTGTTCGTGCCCGAGGACGAGATGTGTCTGCACTTCTTCGAAGCGGCGCGTGTCGAGGCCGTCGCGGAAGCGAGCCGCCGCGCGCGGCTCTCGTTCGAGCGGATCGTCGAGGCGGTGGAGTAGCGGCCGCGGCGCACGCAGCGGCGCGCGCCCCCGCGCGCGCGCCCTTCCGTCGCGCGGCGTAGAACGCAAGCGCTACTCGAAGCAGCTGAGCACGGCGTCCCACGCGAGCTCGGAGGCAACCACCCCGAGGCGCACCGAGTCCAGCAGCGGGTTCTCGACCTCGTTCGTCCGGTAGGCCGCCTGCCACGCGACGTTCCACCGAGGACAGCACCGTTCGCGCTTTCGCGGCACCCGCGTCACGCACGACCCACGCAACCATGCGGGTTTGCGCCCCGCGGCCGACGCTCTTGATGCGCCTGGCAGGATTCGAACCTGCGGCCTTGCGCTCCGGAGGCGCACGCTCTATCCCCTGAGCTACAGGCGCTTGGTCGCGGGAAGTCTCGGGGCTTCGCCCTTCCGGCTTCCCGCGACGGAGTGTATCGGCGACTGCGCGGGCGTCGCGGACCTGCTCCCGCGCCCCTCGCAGCGAGGCCGAGCGCTCCACCGCGAGGAGGACGTAGGGTTTCGTCGTGGTTCCGGAGGCCCCGCTCGAGCGAACCGAGAACGGGCTCGCGCCCGCGGCCTTCGACGTCGGCGTGCTGCAGCCGGTCGAGCGCGAGACGTCCGACCCGCGGGAAGCGTACGAGCCGTACGCCCCGGGCCGGCTCGGGCGCTCCCGCGACGGCGACCTCCCCTAGAGGTGGCGGACGAGCGGTTCGACGCGGTCGTCCTCGGCGGCGGCCCCGCGGGCGAGGTCGCGGTGAACACGCTGCTGAAGGCGGGCCGCCGGGTGGCGCTGGTCGAGCAGGAGGTGATCGGCGGCGAGTGCACCAACTGGGCCTGCATCCCGACGAAGACGCTGCTCCGCCCACCGGAGCTGAAGGGACAGAGCACGCGCGCCGCCGGCGTGAGCACGCCCATGCTCGACTTCGGGCGGCTCTCGGCCTACCGCGACTACATGGTCTCGAACCACGACGACTCGGGACGGATCCGCCGCTACGAGGGCCGCGGCGTCACCGTCGTCAAGGAGCGCGGGACGATCGCCGGCCCGGGGCTCGTCGAGGCGAACGGACGCGTGCTCGAGACGGACGCGATCGTCGTCGCGACCGGCTCCGAGCCCGTCATTCCGCCCATTCCCGGCCTCGCCGCCGCGGGCTACTGGACGAACCGTGAGGCGACCGACTTGACGGAGATCCCGGAGAGCGTCGTCGTGATCGGCGGCGGCGCGGTCGGCATCGAGCTCGCCCAGTTCCTCGTCCGCTTCGGCTCGCGCGTCACCGTCGTCGAAGGATCCGAGCGGCTCGCGGCTCGCGAGGAGCCGGCGATCGGCGACCTGGTCGCGGCGATCCTGCGCGACGACGGCGTCGACGTGCGGCTCGGCGTGCGGGCGGCCGCGGTCGCCCGCGACGGCGGCGAGCGCATCGTCGCGCTCGACGACGGGTCGGAGGCGCGCGGGGCCGTGCTGATCGTGGCGGCGGGCCGCCGGCCGCGCACGGACGGGATCGGGCTCGAGACCGTCGCCGTCGAGCCGACGTCGCGCGGGATCGAGGTCGACGAGCGCTGCCGCGCCGCGGAGGGCGTGTGGGCGATCGGCGACGTAACCGGGGTCGCCATGTTCACGCACGTGGGCAAGTACCAGGCGCGAATCGCGGTCGCAGACATCATCGGCGAGAACGTGCAGGCCGACTACCGGGCGATCCCGCGCGTCACGTTCACGAACCCGGAGGTCGCCGCAGTGGGCCTGACGGAGGCCGACGCGCGGGCCGCGGGGATCGAGGTCGAGACCGCGACGATCGAGCTGCCGACCACGATCGCCCGCCCGTACACGTTCGAGGAGCAGCCGAGCGGGACGTTCGGCGTCGTGGCCGACGCCCGCCGGCGCGTGCTCGTCGGCGCGTGGGCGGTGGCTCCGCTCGCGAGCGAGTGGATCCACACCGCCGTGCTCGCGATCCGGGCCGAGGTGCCGCTCTGGGTGCTGCGGGACACGATCGCTCAGTTCCCCTCGTTCTCGGAGGCGTTCGGCGCCGCCCTCCGCACCCTGCCGGACGCGATCGGCGCCCCGTTCGAGCACCCCGCGCACGCGCGCATGGCGCCACCCGGCAACGCGGGCTGACCGACCACCCCGGTCGCCGGTCGCCCAATTCGACGACGCGGCAGGACACCGGCGTCCGTCGCCGCCGACCCGCGCACGCGCCGGCGACCTCCGACCGGCTGCGTCCGCGGGGCTAGCCTGCGGGCGCCTTGCGCCTGCTGCGGTCGACGGTGCGCGCGCTCGACCCCGGCCTGCCGCGGCCGGTCTGGCTGCTGCAGGCGGGCGGGCTCGCGAACATGTTCGGGAACGGGCTGGTCGTCCCGTTCCTGATCATCTACCTGCACAACGTCCGCGGCGTCTCGCTCGGCGTGGCGGGGCTGGTCGCGGCCTCGAACGCCGCCGTGGCGCTCGTGTCGGGCCCGGTCGGAGGCGCACTGGCCGACCGCGTCGGCCCTCGGCGGACGCTCACGGCGTCGCTCGTGATCATGGCCGGCGCCTACGCGCTCTTTCCGCTGATCCGCGAGCCGTGGCACGCGTTCACGCTCAACGCGCTCGCGGGCGTCGGAAGCGGCGCCTTCTGGCCGAGCCAGGGGTCGCTGCTCACCAAGCTCTCCCCGCGCGACCGGCGGCACGCCGCCTTCGCGCAGCAGCGCGTCACGATGAACCTCGGGCTCGGGCTGGGCGCGCTGGTCGGCGGCGTGATCGCCGCCGCCGACCGGCCGGAGAGCTTCACGATGCTGTTCGCGCTCGACGCGGTCACCTTCCTCGCTTTTGCCTTCCTCCTCCGGCGCGTGCCCGCGCCGCCGGTCGGCGGGGCCTACGAGGAGGCGGCCCGCTCCGGGGGCGGATTCGGGGCGGTCCTCCGCGACCGCCCGTTCATGGCCTTCATGGGCCTCAACACGATCGTGATCGCGGCCAGCATCGCCCCGTTCTCGGAGCTCTTCCCCGTGTTCGCCAAGGGCGAGGCGGGCGTCTCGGAGGGCGGAATCGGGCTGATCTTCTTCCTCAACACGCTCACGGTCGTCCTCGTCCAGCTCCCAGTCGCGCGGCTCGCCGAGGGTCACCGGCGGATGCGCGCGCTGGCCGCGATGGCGGTGCTGTTCGCGTGCACGTGGCTGCTCGTGCTCGCGGGCGGGCTCTGGCTGGAGGCGGCGGCCGCGACGGTGCTCTTCGCCGCCGCCTTCGTCGTGTTCGCGCTCGGGCAGTGCCTGCACGGGACGGTGCAGGGGCCACTCGTCTCCGACCTCGCGCCGCCGCGGCTGCTCGGCCGCTACATGGCCCTGTCGGCCTCGTCGTGGCAGGTCGCGTTCGTGATCGGCCCCGCCGCCGGCGGCTTCATCCTCGAGGCGGAGCCGTTCGCGCTCTGGCCGCTCGCGGCCGTCCTCTGCCTGGTCGTGGCGGGCGGCGCGCTCGCGCTCGAACGGACCCTCCCGCCCGGGGTTCGGCGGACGCCGCGGCGGGTGCCCGCGTTCGGCGAGCCGGCACCCGTTCCCGCGCCGGGAGTGGTCTCGGAGCCGTCCGGGTAACATCGGCGGCGTGACCGGAGCCACCGAGGAGCCGCTGAGTCCCCGTGCCGAGCCTGCCCCGGATCCACCGCCCGCGCTCGCGGCGCCCCGTCGAGCTCGCGCCGGCTGAGCCCCGGCTCTCCGAGGTCAGCGCCAACGGGCTGACCTGGGTCCACCTCGACGGCCTCAACGCCGACTCGGTCGCGGAGCTGGCCGGACGCTTCGGCTGGCACGAGCTCGACTTCGAGGACGTGCTCTCGAAGCGGCAGCGGCCGAAGATCGACGAGTACGCCGCCTATCTGTTCGTCGTCCTGCACTTCCCGCGCTACGACAAGGCGATCGGGCGCCTGAACGCGGCCGAGCTCGACATCTTCCTCGGCCCGGACTACCTGGTGACCCTTCCCAACGCCGAGCTGCTCCCCGTCTCGCACCTGTTCGCCCGCTGTGAGGAGGACGAGCGGCTCCGCGAGGATCTGTTCGCCAAGGGGTCCGGCTACCTGCTCTACCACGTCCTCGACGACCTGTTCGACTACTGCTTCCCGATCCTCGACAAGATCGCGCACAAGCTCGACCGGATCGAGGACGAGATGTTCGAGGGCCGCTCGAAGGAGGTCGTCCGCGACATCTCGAACGTCAAGCAGGAGATCATCTCCTACCGCAAGATCATCAAGCCCGAGCGCGCGACGCTGCGCGTGCTCGAGCGCTACGTGGAGCGCTTCCTCCCCGGCGACCTGGAGCTCTACTTCGACGACATCGTCGACGGCGCCGAGCGGATCTGGGACCTGCTCGACAATTTCAAGGAGGTCGTCGAGGCGCTCGAGGACACGAACGAGTCGGTCATCTCGCACCAGCAGGGCGACGTCCTGCGCATCCTCACGGTGATCGCGACCATCGCGCTCCCGCTCACGGTGATCGCCAGCATCTTCGGGATGAACGTCCTCTTCCCGGGCGAAGGGACGAGCCACGCCTTCTGGGTGATCATCGGGATCATGCTGACAACGCTCGTGGCGATGGTCGGCGTCTTCCGCTTGAAGCGCTGGCTCTGACCCGTACGAGCAGGCTTCGTCGCGTTAGGAGCGACCGCGAACGGGAAGACGGCCCCCACCACGGTCGTCCAACACATCCTCGACGAAGGAGGGGCAGTGGTCGCAGACGCTCACGTCACCGAGCTGGAACGTGCGCTGGAGCACGACGCCGCGTTCGCGCAGCGCTTCGACGAAGACCCCGTCGCGGCGGCGCGCGAACGAGGGTTGCTCGAGATCGCGAGCGAGTTCGAGCGGTACCTGGCCGATCGCGACGCGCTGGCGGCCGAGTACACGGAGCTCAGCGACGTCGAAACGCACGGCTTCCGTGACTCTGCGAAGGCGCGCTTGCTCACGGCGTTCGTGTCGTCGGCGGCGGTAGCGGTCTGGCTCGCCCCGATCGTGGAGGCCGGCGCGAGGAAGACCGGCTGACGCCGTCGGCCGGTTCGACGTCGTACCGACCGCAGCCCGTCTGAGCCGTCTCGGCGACGCGGACGCCGCTCGCGACCCCGCCGATCCGACGGCCGTTGAAGCGCTGGCCCTGACGGGCCGGCCTCGGCGCGAGGGCGCCGCGCAACGCCTCGGGCGAGCTGCCGTCAGCGGGACGTGTCCGGGGGACTGTCCCTCGGACATGGTCTTTCGAGACACGCAGACGGATTCGCGGCGCCTCGACCGGAGCCGCTGCGATCATCGCGGCGTGCGCTTCGCGACGCTCGCCGCCACGGCGCTCTCCGCGCTGCTCCTCTCCGCCTGCGGCGGCGACCGTGCGGCCGGCCCGCGCGGTGAGGACCCGCTCCCCGACCTGAGCGGCCTCGCCTGGCTCGGCGGCGACCGCTTCCTCGCCGTCCACGACGCGAAGAACCCCGCCGAGGACGACCGCATCCGGGCCAGCATCCTGCGCCTGCCCCGCTCGCTCGCGGGCGTCGACGCCCACGCGCTCGACGTGGAGTGGCCCGATCCGCTGGGCAAGAGCAACGACCTCGAGAGCGCCGACCCGATCCCCGGCACGAACCGCGTCCTGCTCGCCGAGAGCGGCGACGGCGGCGGCCCTTTCCGCCGGATCTTCCTCGCGGAGGTGGGCGACGAGTCGCTCGAGATCCACTCGTTCGCGCCGTGGCCCGAGCAGATCGAGAACGTCGAGGGCATCGCCGTCGCGCGCGTCGGCCGGCGGCTCGTCTTCCTCTGGGCCGAACGGGCGCAGGGAGAGGCCGCGACGACCATCTGGGCCGGGCCGATGGAGACGGACCCGCTGCGCTTCGAGGAGCCTCGCGGGGTGGAGTTCACGACCCCGGAGTCGCACACGCCGGCCACCCGGCCCGTGAGCGCGCTGGCGGTCGACTCGCGCGGGCGCCTCTACGTCGGCACGGCGTTCGACCGGGACGTCGGCGACAACGGCCCCTACCGCAGCTCGGTCTGGCGAATCGGCCGCGTCCGCACGACGCTCGGCATCCCCCACGTCGTGCTCGACCCGGAGCCCACGCTGCTCGGGACGCTCGACGGGCTGAAGGTCGAGAGCGTGGCCGTCCGCGAGCAGGGAGGCCGGTTCGACGTGTACGTCGGGACGGACGACGAGAACTGGGGCGGCGTGCTCCGCCCGCTTCCCCCGCCCGGCTAGCGCCGCCGGCGGCCTGCGTCAGGACCCGACCGAGCCGATGTTGCGGTCGAGCCACGCCGCTCGCCGCCGCAGCCAGTTCTTGAGCAGACGCACCTCGGCGGCGTACGTGGGCGGGTACTGGCCGGTGGCGGGGTCGACGGAGTTGGGCCACACGTAGCTGCCGAGGATCCGCCAGCGCCTGAAGTTGCGCCGCTGCGGCTGCTCGAGCGCGCGCGCGTTCGCGTCGACGAAGGCGAGCATCCGCTCGATCAGGCGCTCCGAGCGAAGCTGGCGCCAGCGGGCCGCCATCGCGGCCGCGAACGCAGGGTCGCGGTAGAGCCGGCTCGCCCACGGCCGCGACCGCAGCATCCAGCCCTCGAGCACGCCGGCCGGGTAGAAGTACGCGTTCCCCATCGCCAGGTCGAAGTCCCAGATCGGGCCGAGCCGCAGCCGCGTCCGGGCCCCCTTGGCCACGAACACGCTCGTGATCAGCGCGTCCTGGTTCTTGAACAGCTCCTGCAGCAGGACGTAGTCGACCGCCGACTCCACGTCGAGCCAGCGCCGGTAGCCGTTCGCCTGGTCGGCGAAGGCGTCGCCGTAGAGCGCCTGCTCGAACTGCCCGATGTAGCGCCGCATCCAGGCGCGCTCCGCAGGTCGCAGGCTCGTCCGCTTCGGGTCGTAGAACTCCACCGGCTTACCCGTGACCGGCAGGCGGAAGAAGCCGCGCTTGCCCCTCACGCGCGGGTTCGTCGACAGCTCGACGACGTACGCCCCCGAGAGGCCGACGTCCGACAGGGCGACCCGTCTCGGCGACCGCTTGACCCGCTCCATCAGGACGTAGACGCCCTCGTAGCGGCCGTCGACCACGAGCTCGACGTACCGCGTCCGGCTCGAGTAGCGGCCGAGCTGCCGCGCCGTCCAGTGGGCGACGACGTTGCGCAGCAGCGACTTGTCGTTGTAGGAGGCGTAGAGGATCCAGTCGTTCTCGCGCGGCATGCCGAGCAGCGGGACGTTGCGCGCCCTGCGCCGCGCCGTCCGCGTCTCGATGGCGTAGCTCCGCTTCGGGAAGCGCGCGGAGGAGTGGCCCCGCACCTCGATCCCGATCAGACCGTCGTACGCGTTCGCCCGCTCGCGCGGCGAGTTCGTCCCTCCGGGGTTGTGGATGATCCGCATGCGGGCGGGCACCTTGGGGGCGTCCGGGATCCGCCGCTTGACGTCGATGATCACCAGCGGCAGGGTCGTCCGCAGGCTCGCGGCCGCCGGCGCCGCCGACCCTCGGGCCGACGTCGTTCCGAGCAGGACCGCCGGCGCGAGCGCCGCGAGGACGAGGGCGCTGCGCGTCACGCCGCGACGGTGGCCGGCGGGGGCGTGACCGCGGCGAAGTGGCGCCGGAGGAGCCGGCTGAAGCGGTTGCGCCGGACGTCGGGCCGGGCGAGCGCGACGCCCAGGCAGTACTTGCTGCAGGCGCCGACCGGCCGCGCGCCGAGCCGCCGGAGGACGCGGTCGGCGGTGCCGTTGCCGTTCGGCGTCTTGGTCTCGACGAGCAGCATCCCCGGCGCGATCTCGTAGCGGCCCTCGTCCCCGGCCGCGAACGCGAGCGCGACGTCGCAGGTGAGCCGCTCGGGCGCGGTCTCGTGAGCGAGCGTGAGCCGCGTGAAGCTGGTGAGGAGGGTCGGCGCGAGGCCGGGCGGCGCCGACGCCCCGTACGCCTCCCGCAGGGCGGCATCCAGGAAGGCGAGCACCTCCTCGCCGAGCCTCCCGTGCCGGGCCGGGTCGATCGGCAGCTTGCGCTTCGCCGTCCGGTCGCGGCCGTCGCGCAGCTTGACCTCGAACGCGCACGCCGCGCTGTCGGCGTACAGGCGCGTCCGGCACTTGAAGCGCTTGCGCCGGCCCTGGTGGTGCTGGTGGTACGTCAGCAGCGCCGGCGTGTCGAAGTAGACGGTCTCGTAACGGAACGCCCGCCGGCCGCCGACCTCGAGCGCGAAGTGGTCGTCGCTCAGCTCCTCGACCAGCCGCTCGAACACGAGCGGGCCAACGACGTACTTGCGGTCGGTGCGGGCGCCCAGCGCCGCTACCCGGCGATCGAGCTCGTTCAGCGAGAGCGCGCCGAACGACGCGGCCAGCGTGTGCAGGTCAGCGGTCAATCGCGACGGGCGGGGTCGTGCGCCGTAGGCGGCGGCGCGGCGGGTCGAACGCGGAGCGGTCGCGCACGTACTCGGCCTCCAGCCGCGTGATGTCGCGCACGTAGTCGATCTCGGTGATCTCCACCGCCACCACGGTGGCACCGAGCCGCCGCTCGAGCTCGGCCCGCAGGACGGTCTCGTCGGGGTAGATCTCGTCCAGCACGAGGGCGAGCCGCCGGATCGGCCGCTCGGGCTCGAAGCGGTCCATGACGAACATCGCGGCCAGGACGACGAAGCTCATCAGCGCGGTGAACCGCAGGTCGGCGATGTCGACCGCGTTGACGATCGCGAGCGCGAGCGCGCTGAAGAAGTAGGCGATCTCGTGGTAGCGCAGCTCCGCGCTGCGCAGGCGGATCAGCGAGAGCGCGCCGAACAGTCCGAGGCCGAGCGCCAGGCTGGTCCCGAGGCTCGCGTCGGCGAGCATGAGCACGGTCACCACGGAGAACAGGCCGACGTTGAAGCAGACGTACGCGAGAAGCAGGTCGCGGCGGTGATGACGGCGGAAGTAGATCCCGTACGCGAGCAGCCCGATCGCCAGCAGGTCGATTGCGAGCGCCGGGAGGAAGCGCTCGTACGGCGGGCCGAGCCCGAGTGCGAGGATGGCGGCGCTGGAGCTCATGTTCGCAGGGGCGGCCCGGCAGCGGTCGTGGCCGGCCGGGAGACCGAAGTGTAGAGACGATTCCGGCCCGTTGGGGTTGCGGCACCCCGCCGGCGGCGCCGCGTCGAGTGCCCGATTGATTCGTCAGTCGAAATGCCGCGGAAATTCTCGCTTGCGAATTCCGACCGACGGTGGTTTGATCTCGACCGAAATGCGGTAGTTCGCAGCCAGACTTGCCGGTGGCAAGGGTTCGCCTGGGGGGGTGACGGCGAAGGGTCGCGCTCAGCGCGGCCCTTCGCTCGTTCTGCGGCTACGCGGCCTCGGCGAGCCCCTGGAGCTCCCGCAGGAGCGACAGGCGCTCGAGCGCCTCGGTCTCGAGCTCGCGGACGCGGCTGCGCGAGACCGACAGGCGCCGCGCGATCTCCTCGATCGCCTGCGGAGGCTCGCCGTCGATTCCGTACCGAAGCCGCACGACGCTGCGCTCCGGCTCGGGGAGCCCCTCGACCGCGCGCCGAAGCGCCTCCTCGCGCAGCGTCACGCTGACCTCCTCCTCGGGCGTCGGGCCCTCGGCGGCGAAGACGTCGCCCAGGCGGCCCTCCTCGCCCTCGCCGAGCGGGCGGTCGAGGCTCGTCACCGCCCGCGCGGCCGCGCGGGCGCGGTCGACCTCCTCGCGCGTCGCCTTGGCCGCCGCGGCGATCTCCTCGTCCGTCGGCGCGCGGCCGAGCGAGGCCGTGAGCTCGCGCTCCGCGCGGGCGAGGCGCCGCTCGAGCTGCTCGACGTGCACGGGGATCCGGATCGTGCGCGCC
>JACVRR010000025.1 GCA_014534345.1 Thermoleophilia bacterium
AGGCGCTCGACCGGTGGTGGGGGCCGCTGATGCACTTCCACGGAAACCCGATCGCGAAGGACGAGGATCCGATGTTCGTCTGGCGGATCAAGAGCCAGGGAAACGAGGAGGCGCGCCAGCAGTTCCTCGACGGGTACGTGCCTCAGATCTGGGAGCTCGGGCTGACCGTGCCCGACCCGAAGCTGCGCAAGCGCGAGGACGGCGTCTGGGAGTACACCGAGCCCGACTGGGACGAGCTGAAGCGCGTCGTCTCGGGCGACGGACCGAAGACGGCCGACCGGCTCGACCTGCGCCGGCGGGCGCGTGAGAGCTCGGCCTGGGTGCGGCGGGTCGTCCTCGCAGAGGCCGCTTGACACCCTACGGGTCTGTGTTGGCCGTAGCGACGCCGTGAACCTCCTGCACCGGCACCGCTGCAGCTGCGCCGAGGTGGTCCCATGACCGCCGAGCGCCCCCCGCGGCTCGACCCCGCGCTCGTCGAGGCGTTCGTCCGCAACGCGCACGGCGACCTCGGCGAGGTGCAGCGGCTGCTCGCGCTCGAGCCGGCGCTCGTCAACGCAGCCTGGGACTGGGGCGGCGGCGACTGGGAGACGGGGCTCGGCGCCGCCGCGCACATGGGTGAGCGGGAGATCGCGCTCTTCCTGCTGGAGCGGGACGCCCGTCTCGACCTGTTCGCGGCGGCGATGCTCGGCTGGGTCGACGTCGTCCGTGCGGCGCTCGCGGCGCGGCCGGAGCTGCGCGACGCAAGGGGGCCGCACGGCATCCCGCTCCTCGTCCACGCCCGCCGGGGCGGCGACGAGGCGCGCGAGGTCGCCGAGCTCTTGGAGGCCGTCCCCGCATGAACGCTACGCGTCTGGTTCGGTCGTCATGAGAACGTCGGTTCTCGTCCGCCGAACCGGCAGCAGCGACTGCGAGGTTCCCCGGTGACCGTCTGGGAGGTCTTCCGGCAGGAGCGGAAGGGCCAGCCGTTCCAGCACGCGGGCGCGCTGACGGCGCCCGACGAGCGCTTCGCCGAGGAGTACGCGCGCGAGCAGTACGGGCGGCGCGGCGAGTCCGTCGCGCTGTGGGTCGTCCCGCGGGAGGCGGTGCACGAGGTCGACGAGTTCCCCGACGAGCTGCAGCGGAACTACCACCGGGTCGACGGCTACCCGCTGAAGGAGAAACTCAGGGAGGCGAGGGCCCGTGCCGGAACAGGCTGAGCAGCTCCTCGCGACCGCCGACGACGAGCGTCGCCGCCCGACGTGCGGCGCGCGTACGCGGCGCACCGTGTGCCGGTGGGACGTGTGTCCGTGACACCGACGGCCGAACAGCTACTCGCCATCGCCGACGACGAGCTGATCCTGGGCTGGCGCGACTCCGAGTGGACCGGGATCGCGCCGTTCCTGGAGGAGGACGTCGCGTTCTCGTCGATCGCGCAGAACGAGATCGGCCACGCGCGCGCGCTCTACGAGCTGGCCGCGCGCGAGCTGGGCACGACCGCCGACGAGCTGGCCTTCGACCGCGCGCCCCAGGAGTACCGCTGCGCACCGCTGGTCGAGCTGCGGCTGCCCGACTGGGCGGACACGATCGCCCGCCACTGGCTCTACGAGCTGGCCGACGAGCTGCGGCTTCAGGTGCTGAAGACCTCCGACGACCGCGACGTCGCGGGGCTGGCCGAGAAGATCGACCGCGAGGAGGCCTACCACCGCATCCACGCGCAGATGTGGGCCGATCGGCTTGCCGGCGAGCCGCGATTCGAAGCGGCCGTCGAGCGGCTCTGGCCCGCGGCGCTCGCGGCCCTCCCCGAGGACCTCCGGGCCCGGCTCGCCGAACGCGTGGGCCGCGACGTCGCACGTGGCCCACAGCCAGGAGCTCTCGCCCGCGGCAACCACACGGCGGAGCTCCCCGAGCTCTGGGAGGAGATGACGATGGTGCGCCGCAGCGTCCCGGGAGCGGCCTGGTGAGCCATTTCGCCGCGGGCGAAATGGCTAGAGGGGATCGGGTTCGATGACAGGTCGCCAGAGAACGGCTCCGTCGTCACTCACCGAAGAGGAGGTCTGGGAGGCGCTGGCGGAGATCCCCGACCCGGAGATCCCGGTGATCTCGCTCGTCGACCTCGGCGTCGTCCGGAATGTCGAGGTCGACGACCGCCGGGTTCGGGTCGAGTTCACGCCGACGTTCCTCGGCTGCCCCGCGCTCGAGGTGATGCGCGAGGCGATGGCCGACAAGGTGCGCGAGCTGGGTGCGGAGCCGGACGTGGCGGTGGTGACCGACGAGCCCTGGTCGAGCGACCGGATCAGCGCCGCCGGGCGGGAGAAGCTCCGCGCGGCCGGATTCGCCCCGCCGGCCCCCCGCACGGCGGCGACCCCGACGCTCGTGCAGCTGCAGTCGGGTCCATTCCGCTGCCCCTACTGCGGCTCGACCGAGACGCGCCTCGAGAACATCTTCGGCCCGACGCCGTGCCGCTCGCTGCGTTACTGCGCCGGCTGCCGTCAGCCCTTCGAGCAGTTCAAGACCGTCTAGCGTTGACCGCCGAGATCCGGGACGTCGCGCCGGGCCTGTGGATCTGGCGCGTCCGGCACCCGGACTGGCACGGCCAGGCGGGGTGGGGCCCGCCGGTCGCGTCGACCTGCGTGGAGTCGGGGAGCGAGATCGCGGTGCTCGACGCGCTGGCGCCGCCGGAGGAGGACGACGAGGCCTGGCGGCGGCTGGACGCGCGGCCCCCCACGCTCGCGGTCGTGCTCAAGCCGGATCACGTCCGCAGCGTCGACGTCTTCGTCCGCCGCTACGGCGCGCGCGCCCACGGGCCGTACCTGTTCTGGCGGACCGACGTCCCCGAGACGGACCTGGAGCCGATCGAGCCGGGAACGGAGCTCCCCGGCGGCCTCGTCGCGCTCTACGACGGGCGCGGCCGGATGGAGACACCGCTGTGGCTGCCCGAGCAGCGGGCACTCGTCTTCGCCGACGCGCTGACCGCACCCCACGGCGAGCTGCTCGTCTGGACGACCCCCTGGCACGAGGAGCGGGTGCTGCCCGCGCTGCGCGCGCTGCTCGAGCTGCCCTTCGAGCACGTGATCGTCTCGCACGGCGAGCCCGTGCACGGCCGGGCCGCGTTCGAGCGGGCGCTCGAGCGGCCGCCGTGGGCGGGCTGACGGAGACTCCGCTCCGCCCACCCGACTCGGCCGAGGCCCGCCGATGCAGGCGGCGGACCCGCGGCCGTACGCGGCGAGGTGGGCATGCTCGTCCACGTCTTCCTCGCGAGCGCGAGCGCGGCTAGCGCCGGACCGCGCGGCCGGTCGCCTCGTCCACCACGACGCGGAAGACGACCGGCGGCGCCTGCCCCGGCGGCGGACGGCGTGGCTCGCGGCCGGGGCGGCGCCGTGCGAACGCCTCGCGCAGGAGCGCGAGCCCCCGCTCGGCGTCCGCGCCCCCCAGCTCCTCGTAGCGGCCGCGGACGATCGCGCTCCGCCAGCTGCCGGTGTCGTCGTCGTACTCGTCGACCTCGGCCACGACGGCGGGGTTCTCGCGCAGCATGTCGACCTTGCGTCCCTCGCGGGTGGCGACGTACAGCGCCTCGCCGTCGTACGCGTAGAAGACGGGCACGACGTACGTCTCGCCGCCGGCGTGGCAGCCGAGCCGGGCCACGACCTGCGCCCGCAGGAGGTCGTCGATCTCGGGCCGGGCGAGTTCCGCGATCACGGCGCCGAGGGTATGCTCGCCGGCATGGCGAGCGTCGAGATCCAGTACTGCGCTACCTGAGCGGGGTACGACGCCCGGGCCGCGAGTCTCGCGGCCGCGCTCAACCGGCTTGGCTTCGACTCGCGGATCACCCCGGGCGGCAAGGGGCAGTTCGACGTCGCCGCCGACGGCGAGCTCGTGTTCTCGAAGCACCGCGAGGGGCGGTTCCCGGAAGAGCAGGAGATCGTCGACGCGCTGACGTGACGGCTCCGCCGCTCGGCTGCGCGCGCCTCGGCCCGTGAGCGACCGCTGGGCGGAGTGGCTCCTCGAGCGGCGCTTCGGCGGCGACGAGGCCGTCAAGCGGCGGTTCCTCGAGCGGCTCACAGCGACCCGCGACCGCGTCCTCGACAACGCCGGCCTCGCCGCGGGCGAGACGCTCCTCGACGTCGGCTGCGGCGACGGGCTGATCGCCTTCGGCGCGCTCGCGCGCGGCGCGGGCCGGGTCGTGTTCGCCGACGTCTCGGCGCCGCTCCTGACCGAGTCGCGCCGGATCGCCGAGGAGCTGGGACTGCTCGAGCGCTGCACGTTCGTCCAGGCCGCGGCCGAAGAACTGGGGGCGATCGACGACGCCTCGGTGGACGTCGTCACGACGCGCTCGGTCCTGATCTACGTGAAGGAGAAGGCACGCGCGGTCGGCGAGTTCTTCCGCGTACTGCGGCCGGGCGGCCGGATGTCGCTGTTCGAGCCGGTGAACGCGTACTTCCCGGTCGACCGCGACCGGCTCGTGGACTGGGACGCCGCGGCGCTCAGGCCGCTCGTCGACCGGGTGCGCGCCGTCTACGAAACCATCCAGCCGCCGGGCGAGGACCCCATGCTCGACTTCGACGAGCGGGAGCTGCTCGCGCTCGCCGAGCGGGCGGGATTCGCGGAGGTCCACCTCGAGCTGCGCGCCGACGTCGTGCCGACGGAGCCCGAGACGTGGGAGGCGGTCGCCCGCCGCTCGGGCAATCCGAAGATCCCGACGCTCGAGGAGGCGCTGGCCGAGGCGCTGACGCGCGAGGAGCGCGAGCGGGTCGTCGCGCACGTGCGTCCGCTGGTCGAGCGCGGCGAGGGGACGTCACGCCTCGCGGTGGCCTACTTGTGGGCGAGGAAGGCGTGACCGAGCGCGCTCGGTGGGCGGGCGGCGCCAGCCGGGCCGGCTAGCGCCCGGCGAAGCTCGGCGCGCGCTTCTCGCGGAACGCGGCGACGCCCTCGCGGAAGTCGTCGGTCTGCGTCGCCCGGGCCTGCAGCTCCGCCTCCAGGGCCATCGTCTCGTCCAGCGAGGCGCGCTCGGCGAAGTCGAACAGCCGCTTCGTCCACGCGACCCCGAGCGTCGGCAGCGCCGCCCAGGTCGCGGCCAGCTCCGCGGTGCGCGCGGCGAACACCTCGTCGGGGACAACCTCGGACACCAGCCCCCACGCCAGCGCCTCCGCCGCCGAAAGCCGCCGTCCGCTCGCCATCCACTCGAAGGCGCGCGGCGTGCCGAGGAGCCGCTGGATGAAGTACGGCCCGCCCGCGTCGGGAACGAGCCCGATGCTGACGAAGGCGGGCACGAAGCTCGCCGACTCGGCCGCGATGCGGACGTCGCACGCGCACGCAAGCGACAGGCCGGCGCCGGCGGCGGGGCCGTTGACCGCCGCGATCACCGGCTTCTCGAGCGTGCGGATCGCGCGGACGTTCGGGTGGTACCGCTCGCGCAGCGCGTCGCCGATGTCCGGCGTCCGCTCGAACTCGCCGAGGTCCTGGCCGACGCAGAACCCACGGCCGGCGCCGGTGAGGACGACCGCCCGCACGTCGGCGGCGCGCGCCTCGGCCAGCGCCCCACCGAGCGCAGCGTGCGTCGCCGCGTCGAGCGCGTTGAGCACGTCGGGGCGGTTCAGCGTGATCGTGAGCACGGCGCCCTCGCGGGCCGTCTCGACCTCGGGCATCGAGCCTCCTCTCGTCGGGGCCTCAATCTTCGCCGACGTCTGCTACACCAGGAGCGGGGTCTGGATGAGGCGATGGCTGACAGTGATCGCGGCCGCCGCGGTGGCCGTCTCGGTCGCCGGCTCGGCGAGTGCCGCGCGGCCGTGGCCCGGGCGGACGATCTCGTACTCCAACCAGGCGGGCGTGTGGGCGTGGTCGGTCGACCAGGCGGTCGCGGCGTGGAACGGCGCCGGGCTGCGCGTCCGCTTCGTCCGGGCACGCTCGCCGCAGACCGCCCAGCTCGTCGTCTCGACGCGGAGGCTGCCGCGGCTCGGCCCCGACGTCGTCGTCGCCGGACGCGCGACCGTCGGCTACCTCGGTGGGCGCCGCGCGGAGGTCCACCTCGCCCGACCCGGCCGCGGCTTCGACCGCTTCACGATGGCGCGGATCGCGGCGCACGAGCTCGGCCACGTTCTCGGGTTGCGGCACACGCGCGCGTCGTGCGCGCTGATGATCCACGCCGGATCGGCGCTGCGCTGGGGCGGCTGCCCGCGGCACCGCGAGTCGCAGTGGCGCTGCCGCATGGTGGAGCGCGACGACCTGCGGCGGGCGCTCAGGCTGTACGGCGGGCGGCCGCGGCCGCTGCGCGAGCCCGCCATGTGCTTCAAGTACGACAGCCCGGCCTCACCGCGCGAGCTCGCGGCCGAGCTGGCCGCGGTCGAGAGCCCCGCGGGCTGGAGCCTGCGCGGCCGGCTCCGCTGGCGTAACCCGACGAGCGCGAGCTTCGCCGGCGTCGAGGTCGCCTACGCGCCGTCCAGGTGTCCGTCGCGACCGGGTGAGTCGGGCGCAACCGTCGTGCTGGCCGAGGCCGACGACTCGTTTGCCGGCGACCGCCGCTGGCATCGGCGTCGCGGCCGGACGTCGTCCGCGGCGGTCTCGTTGGACGGCCTCGCGCCGGGGACGTACTGCTTCGCGGTCTGGTCGACGGACGAGGCCGCGCTCCGGCGCAGTCGCGCCGCCGTGACCACTCAGGTGACGGTCGGCCCGGCGTCGCCGGCGCCCCGCACGCCGTAGCTACCGTTGCCGCATGGCGGAGCTGACGTTCGTCGACGCGATGCTGCGCGGCGGAGGCGAGAACGGCGGGCTCGGTGACGCGGTCGGCGACGAGGCGCTCGACTCCTATTCGCGAACCGTCAGCGCCGTCGCCGAGCAGCTGCGGCCGTCGGTCGCGAGCCTGCGCGTCAGCCGCCGCTCGCGGCGCGGGTCGATCGAAGGCGGCGGGAGCGCGGTGATCGTCACGCCCGACGGGTTCCTGCTCACCTCGGCGCACGTCGTCGGCCGCGCGCCGGCGTGCGAGGCGACGCTGGCGGACGGGCGGACGCTCGCCGTGCAGGTCGTCGGCGCCGACCCGCTCTCCGACCTCGCGGTGCTCCGCGCCGACGGCTCGGCGCTCGTCGCGGCCGAGCTCGGCGAGGCGGCGCGTCTGCGGGTCGGGCAACTGGTCGTCGCGGTCGGCAACCCGCACGGTTTCGGGGGCTCCGTCACGGCGGGTGTCGTCTCGGCGCTCGGGCGCTCGCTCCCGACCCGGGCGGGCTCGGTCGTCCGGGTGGTCGACAACGTCATCCAGACGGACGCCGCTTTGAACCCCGGCAACTCGGGCGGCGCGCTCGCCGACAGCGCGGGACGGGTGGTCGGGATCAACACGGCGGTCGCCGGGATCGGGCTCGGCCTCGCCGTACCGATCAACGACACGACACGACGCATCGTCGTCGCGCTGATGCGGGAAGGGCGCTTCCGCCGCGCCTACGTCGGCATCGCGGGCGGCCCGCGACCGCTACCGCCGCGCGCTGCCGCCGCGCTCGGGCGCGCGAGTGCAGTCGAGGTCGTCGAGATCGTCCCCGGAAGCCCCGCGGAGCGCGCGGGCCTGCGCCCCGAGGACCTGATCGTCGCGATCGGCGGCGCACCCGTCACGAGCGTCGAGGATCTGCACGCACTGATGACCGCCGACGTGATCGGCGCCGAGGTCGTCCTCGGCCTCTTCCGCGGGGGCCGTCAGCTCGCCGTGACGCTCGTCCCGGTCGAGCTCGAGCTCTAGCGTCCAGCTCGAAGGGGCGGACGCGCCGCGGGCAGCCGGCCGGCGGCGAGCCCTTGGTGGCGGCGCCTCAGCGTGCGCGCCGGCGAGCGACCGACCACGCCCCCAGCACGGCGAGCGCCGACACGAGCTGCCAGCCGAGCATGATCCGGCTCACGTCGACGGCCGGCCGCCAGCGGACCTCGCCGTCCCGCAGCTCGTAGACGCCGACCGGCCGCGCGCGGATCCCGAAGCCTCCGCCGCCGTTGCCCTCGCGGTCGCCGCCGCCGCCCGTGCCGCCGAAGACGGACGCCGCCGGGACGACCGTGACCCCGTCGCGCTCGATCGGGTCGCCGTACACGCGGCGCACCGTCAGTGCGTCGCGGTGGCCCTGCAGGAGCGCATCGAGGTCAGGCATCGCTCCTCCCGCCGCCCCCGCGGCTGAGGAAGCGCTCGATCGCCCCGCGGGCCTCGTCGCCGAGCATCGAGAGCGCCAGCCAGTCGCGCGCGTGGTTGACCGTCTCGTGCCAGGACAGGTCGCGCCAGAAGTTGAGCTGCTGCTTCGCGTAGCGCGTCGTCTGCGGCAGCTTGCGTGCCAGCTTCTCGACGTACTCGTCCACCACCGCGTCGAGCTGGTCGCGCGCCACCGCGCGGTTCACCAGCCCCCATGCCTCGGCCTTCGTCGCCGGGATCTCCTCGCAGAGGTAGATGATCTCCCGCGCGCGCCGGTCGCCGACCATCACCGGCAACCACTGCGTCGCGCCGCCGGCCGGAACGGAGCCGTGCTCGAGCCCGACGTGGCGGATGAACGCGTCGTCGACCATCACCGCCAGGTCGCAGGCCATCTGCAGCTCGTTGCCGCCGCCCACGGCGATCCCGTTGATTCGCGCCAGCGTCGGCTTCCCCAGCTCGCGCAGCCGGTCGTGCATGTCCTTGAAGGCGCCGAACCACTTCCAGTACTCGTTGGGGTTCCCGACGAGCGTCGCCTCCCACGACTTGAGGTCGGCGCCGACGCAGAACGCCCGGCCGCTGCCGGTGACGACGACGACACGAATCTCGTCGTCCCAGGACGCGTCCTCGCACGCTCGTGCGAGCTCGCGCAGCATGCGGAAGTCGAACGCATTCAGGACCTCCGGCCGGTCGAGCGTGATCGTCGCGCGAGGCGGCGCCTTCTCGTAGACGATCGTCTCGAACCCGAGCTCGCCCGCCGGCCGGGCGCGCGGCGCGTCGTCGATCACTCGACCTCCGCGAAGTGGACCTGGAAGGGCACGCCCATCACCGCCGCGTCCTTGCCGGTCGCCATGAACTCCTCGCTGCGCGCCGCCGCCTTGAACGCCTCGCGGTCGGCGAACTCCCACTCGGCGAAGTACTTGAAGCGCGGCTCGCCCATCGGCGCGCCGAACACGCGCCCGTGCCGGAACGTCGCGCCCGGGACCCTACGGCAGAGCTCGGCGTGCTGCTCGTAGCGCGCGGCGTCCGGCTCCGCGTCGTAGACGACGAAGGCTCTAACCACGGCACCTCCTCTGTCGGGAGCCGCCAGCGTATAGCGTCCCGCTCCCCGCGTTCGGGAGGAAGAGCCATGGCGCGATGCCTCGTCAGCTTCGAGTTCCCCGCCGACACCGCCGCGGGCGCGCGCGAGCGCTAGCGGGTGTCCGCCGGAGCCGCGCTCGCGGTCGCGCTCTGCGTCCTCGCCGGCCTCGCCGGCGCGGTCCAGGTCGCGGTCATGGGCGAGCTGGGCACGCGGGTCGGGATTGCCTCCGCCGTCGCGTTCTCCGGCGTCGTCACGGTCGTGCTCGCCGTCGCGGGGCTGCTCGTCCTGACGCGCGGCCTCGGAGGCCTCGTCGACGTCGTCCGCGAGCCCGTCTGGCTCTGGACCGGGGGAGCGCTCAGCGTGTTCATCATCGTCACCATGACCGTCGCCGGGCCGCGGATCGGCGTCGCGGCGACGATCGGCATCGTCATCGCGGGGAACCTCGTCATGGCGGCGGTCGTCGACCGGTTCGGGCTGTTCGGCCTCGACCGCATCCCCCTGACCCCGCCCCGCGTGCTCGGGCTCGCGCTGCTCGCCGCCGGAGCCGCGCTGTCACTCCACCGCGGCTAATGGCCCTCGTCGTCGGACGGATCCTCTCCGCCGACCAGCACCCGGGGGCGCGCGCGCCCTCGTACCTGCTGACCGTCGACCTCGGCGGCGAGGGGCGTCGCGAGACCACGCTCCCCGCCGGCGACTACGCCCCCGAGCAGCTCGAGGGCCGCCAGGTGGTGTGCGCCGTCGCGCGAGAGGGCGTCACCGTGCTGACCGCGCACGCGCGGGGGCGCGGGCTGGTCCTGGTGGCGCCCGAGCGCGACGTGGAGGACGGCACCCCAGTGGCCTAGGAGTTGACGGCCGACGCGCCGACGCCTACGCTCGGTGCGTCCAGTCGTCGAGCGAGGGAGGTCGCAATGGCTGCAGGTGTGCGCACGACCGCCTTCCGGCTCGACGTCGCCACGGCCTAGACGGCTCCTTCGGCGGCTCGAGCCGCCCATTTCCGAACCGAAGGAGCAACGCTTGACCGAAGAGCTGACGCTGGACGCGCTCGGCTGGGACCACCGGCTCGACGAGGCGTTCCAGCCGCACAGAGAGCAGGGCCAATCGCCGGCGCGCGTGGCGGCCGAGCACCGCGGCGCCTACGCGATCCTGGACGGACGCGCGGAGCGGCGCGCGGCCGTACGCGGGCGCCTCCGCGACGCGACCGTGCTCGCCGGCGGCCTCCCGGCGGTCGGCGACTGGGTCGCCGTCGCGGACAGCGGCGGCGTGCCGATGATCGAGGCGGTCCTGCCGCGCCGGACCGCGGTGACGCGCAAGACGGCGTTGAGCGAGGCCGACGAGCAGGTGCTCGCCGCGAACGTCGACACGCTGTTCGTCGTCTCCGACCTCGCCGGCGACCTCGATCTGCGTCGGCTGGAGCGGTACCTGGCGACGGCGTACGAGAGCGGGGCGCAGCCGATTGTCGTGCTGACGAAGCTCGACCTCTCTCCCGACCGGACGCCGGTCGTCGCCGCGGAGTCCGTGGCGATCGGCGTCCCGGTCGTCGCGGTCAGCAACGTGACCGGAGAAGGACTCGCGGACCTCGACGCCTTCCTCGGCCCGGCCGCGACCGTCGCGCTGCTCGGTTCGTCCGGCGTCGGGAAGTCGACCCTCGTGAACGCGCTCGCCGGCGAGCAGCTGATGGAGACCGGCGCCGTCCGCCGCGACGGCCGCGGCCGGCACACGACACGGCACCGCCAGCTGCTCGTCCTGCCGGGCGGCGCGCTCCTCGTCGACACGCCGGGAATGCGCGAGCTGCAGCTCTGGAGCGGCGACCTCGACGAGGCGTTCTCCGACGTCGCCGCGCTCGCGGCACGCTGCCGCTTCGCCGACTGCGGCCACGCGAGCGAGCCGGGATGCGCGGTCAAGGCCGCGCTCGAGAGCGGCGTCCTCGACCGCGCCCGGCTGGCGAGCTACCGCAAGCTCGAGCGCGAGCTGGAGGCCGTCGCCGCGCGCGCCGACAAACGGGTTTGGGCGGCGCGCAAGCAGCGCTGGCGCCAGCGCGCGCGAGAGACGCGGCACGCGAGGCGGTACGGCCCCGGCTAGGCCAGCGCTCGCAGCGCCCGCTGGAAGTCGCCCTCCGCTCCGTCGAGGTCGGAGAGCTCGGCCCGCGCGCAGTAGGCGGTCAGGTACGTCCTCGCCGCCGCGACGCGAGCGCGGTCGAGCGCGCGCCCGGCCGCCGCCTCATAGTCGGCGACGAACGCCTCCGCGTCCGCGCGCGACGGCGCCTTCGCGACGTCGAGCTCCCACGTCGCCGTGAACACGGCCGACGCGTAGCCGACCACGTTCGCCTCGCTGTCCCGTACGACGTCCCAGTCGTAGACGACGGCGACCCGGTCGTCGCGCCAGCGCAGGTGTTGCGCACTCCAGTCCGCGTGGCCCGTGGCCCAGTCGCTCACCGGCCCGAAGACGACGTCCCGCACACGATCCGCGCGCTCGTCGATCCACGAGCCGTCGGCGCGCGCGAAGTCGAAGCGCGGATGGTGCGGCCGCTCCCAGCGTCCGTTCAGCGCCCGCGGCAGGCGCTCGACGCCGGGCACCGCCGCCGCCTCGGCCACGAAGCGGGCGAGTGTCGCCGCCATCGCCCGTCGCAGCGCCGGGGCTCGCGTGTCCTTGAAGTCGCCGTCTTCGCGCCACTCGTCGACGAGCGCGTGGCCGCGCCCCACCGGCAGCGGCCCGGCGAGCGGCCGCGGCGCCGGAAAGCCGCGCGCCCAGAGCGCCTGCTGGACCGCGCGCGCGCCCTCGAGCGCTGCTCTCCCCTCCGACGGCGGCACGAGCTTGACGGCGACGCGGCGTCCGTCGTCGAGCAGGAGCCCGAACACGAGTCCGGCGCTCGCCCGCACCGCGAAGCACTCGCCGAACCCACCGACGACAGCGCGCAGCGCGTCGCCGACGTCGTCGTCGCCGAGGATGTCGCGGGCGAGCGGCGGGCCGTACCGCCGCAGGTCGATCACAGGCCGACGACGTCGTCCGGCCGCACGGGCACGCGCGCCAGCTCGCGCCCGGTCGCGTCCCGCAGCGCCGACGCGATCGCCGCGGTCGAGACGACCGTCGGCGGCTCGCCCACGCCCTTCACCCCGTACGGGGCGTCCGGCTCGGGATCTTCCACGAGGACGGACTCGACGGGCGGCACGTCGAGCGCCGTCGGAATCAGGTAATCGGTGAAGCTGGCGTTGTCGATCAGCCCGCCGCGCGTGGAGATCTCCTCCATCAGCGCCAGGCCAAGCCCCTGCGCCGTCCCGCCCTCGATCTGACCCTCGACGGCCTGGGGGTTGAGCGCGCGCCCGACGTCCTGCGCCGCCCCGATCCAGACGACACGCGTGAGCCCGAGCTCGGCGTCGACCTCGACGACGACGCGCATCGCCGCGCAGGCGAAGGCGACGTGGGCGCGCTCGCCGGTGATCTGGCCGGTGTCCGGGTCGAGGGGCCACGTCCGGGGGTGCCGGTACACGCGCTCGACGCCGATCTCGCCTCCCGCCAGCGCCCCACCCCGCCGCTCGAGCTCCTCGCGGGCGGCGCGGCAGGCGAGCCGGATCGCGCCCGCCGCCATCCAGGTCATGCGCGACGCCGAGGAGGAGCCGGCCGAGTCGACCGTCGCGGTCGTGTGCGGCGCGAGCACGACGTTCTCGGTCCCGAGCTCCGTCCGCGCGACCTGCGCGATCACGTTCGTCACGCCCTGCCCGACCTCGGCGGCGGCGCAATGCACCTCCGCGACCAGCTCGCCGCCGGCGTTCTCGAACAGCCGCACGCGCGCCGCGCAGTAGTCGTCGAACCCCTCCGAGAAACACAGGTTCTTGAAGCCGAGCGCGAAGCCGACGCCCCGTCGGACGCCCTCGCCGCGCGTCGTGTTGCCCGCGCCGCCGGGGAGGCGGATCGCGTCCCGCGGCAGCTCCTCCGGCTCGGGCAGCGGCAACTCGGCGCACCGGCGGATCACCTCCGCCACCGGGAGCGAGCCGCTCACCCGCTGCCCGGTGGGCAGGGTGTCACCCGGGGCGAGCGCGTTCCGCAGCCGCAGCTCGATCGGGTCGACCGCGAGCGCTGCGGCGAGCTTGTCCATCTGCGCCTCCGCAGCGAAGCACGTTTGCACGGCGCCGAATCCCCGCATCGCGCCGCACGGCGGGTTGTTCGTGTACACCGAGGTCGCCTCGATCAGCGCGTTCGCGACCGCGTACGGGCCGCAGGCGAAGCAGGCGGCGTTCGAGGTCACCGCCGCCGAGCTCGAGGCGTAGGCGCCCCCGTCGAGCACGATCCGCATCCGGACGCACACGAGCCTGCCGTCCCGGTCGGCGCGATGCTCGGCCTCGATCCTCGCCGGGTGGCGGTGCACGTGGCCGACGAACGACTCTTCGCGGCTGTACACCATCTTCACGGGTCGGTTGGTCCGCAGCGCGAGGAGCGCCGCGTGGATCTGCATCGACAGGTCCTCGCGGCCGCCGAACGAGCCGCCGACGCCGGCGAGGTGCAGCCGGACCTGCTCCGGACGCAGCCCCAGGCAGGGCGCGACCTGGTCGCGATCGACGTGCAGCCACTGGGTCGCGACGTAGATGTCGACGCCACCGTCCCCGTCGGGCACGGCGAGCCCCGACTCGGGGCCGAGGAACGCCTGGTCCTGCATCCCCAGCTCGTAGACGCCCGCGACCGACACGTCACCCCCGGCGTCCGGATCGCCGTGGCGGATGACGAGCGAGCGGACGACATTCGGGCGGGGGTCGTCGAGGTAGCCGTGCCCGTGCGTCCAGCGGTGGTCGTGGATCGGCGGCAGCTCGGTGGCCCGCGGGGCGTCGGCTACCGGCTCGAGCGGCTCGTACTCCACGCGGATCCGGGCGGCCGCCCGACGGGCCTGCTCGGGGTGCTCCGCCGCCACGAGCGCGACCGGTTCGCCGTAGTAGCGGACACGGTCGAACGCGAGCACCGGCTGGTCGGCGAACTCGAGGCCGTAGCGCTTCTGGCCGGGGACGTCCTCGTGGGTCAGCACGGCGTGGACGCCGGGTTGCGCCAGCGCCTGCGAGAGGTCGAGCGCGCGAATGCGCGCGTGCGCGTGCGGGCTACGCAGCGTGTGGCCCCAGAGCATCCCGGCCGCCGAGAGGTCGCTCGCGTACGCGAACTGGCCGGTGACCTTCGGCACGCCGTCGAGGCGACGTTCCGCCGGCACGACGCGGCCGAGCTCGAGCTCGGGTCGGGCCGGCGCCGTCGTCGTCGCGCGACGCTGGTGCATTCTCGGCACGGTGCCGTCACCCATCCGTTACACCTTCGCCGATAGACTCGAACGTGGGTGGTGGTTCGGGGTGGCCCCAAGAGCGGGTCACGGTTGGATCCCCGCGGCGAGCCGGACGGCGTCGAAGATCTTCGCGTAGCCGGTGCAGCGGCAGAGGTTCCCCGCGAGCGCCTCGCGGATCTCGTCGTCCGACGGCTGCGGCACTCGCTCGAGCAGGTCGACGGTCGCGACCACCAGGCCGGGCGTGCAGAAACCGCACTGGACGGCACCCGCCTCGAGGAACGCCTCCTGCACCCGGTGCAGTTGGTCGCCGTCGCCCAATCCCTCGACGGTGATCACCTCGTGCCCGTCCGCCTGCACGGCGAGGACGAGGCACGCGCACACCAGTCTTCCGTCGAGCAGCACCGAGCAGGACCCGCACTCGCCCTGCTCGCAGGCGTTCTTCGAGCCCGGCAGCCCGAGCCGCTCGCGCAGCGCGAACAGGAGGCTCTCCCCCTCCCAGACATCCGCCTCGTGCGGCTCCCTGTTGACGACCAGCGCGATCCTCATGCCAGGCAGCGTTCGAGCGCGCGCTCGGTCAGGACGCGGAGCGCGTGCCGCCGGTACGCGGCCGTTCCGCGCAGGTCGTCGATCGGCCGCGCCGCCGCGGCCACCCGCTCGGCGAAGGCCTCGCGATCCGCGAGCGGCGCGGAGACGAGCGCCGGCACCGGCCCCGCCGACCCGTACGCGGCGCGCAGCTCGCCGCGCTCGCGGTCGGCGACGAGCGCGAGCGAGCAGACCGCGATCACCATCGCGTTCCGCGTCCCCACCTTCATGAACGTCTGCGGCTGGCCGGACGGTGTGACGACGGCGGCGGCGACGAGCTCGTCGGCGGCGAGCGCGTTGCGCTTCGGGCCGAGCAGGAACTCCGACAGGGGCAGGCGCCGCGAGCCGCGAACGCTCGCCACCTCGACCTCGGCGCCCTCGACGAGCAGCGGCGGGAGCGCGTCTCCGGCCGGGGAGGCGGTGCCGAGGTTCCCCCCGATCGTCCCCCGGTTGCGAATCTGCGGCGAGCCGACCGTGCGCGAGGCCTCGGCGAGCGCGGGGAGCAGGTCGCAGAGCGGCGGCCGCATCGCGTCCGCGTAGGTCAGGGCGGCGCCCAGCCGGACGCGCCCGTCCTCGCGCGACCACCCCTTCAGCTCGCCGACCTCGTTCAGGTTCAGGAGCGCGTCCGGGCGAGCGCGGTCGAAATTCAGCTCGACCATGACGTCCGTTCCCCCCCCGATCGGCACGGCGTCCGGTCGCTCCGCTTTCAACGCGAGCGCCTCCGCGAGTGAGCGCGGCGTCAGGACCTCCACCGCGGCCAAGCGTACTCCCGTCACGCGGTATCGTCGCCTGCGGATGGACCTCGCGCGCCGGATCGCCGTCGCCCGCGGCGACGAGCCAGCCGACCTCGTCGTCCGCGGAGGGCGCGTCCTGTCGGTCTTCACCCGCGAATGGCTCGACGCCGACGTCGCCCTCGCCGACGGGTTCGTCGCCGGCCTCGGCGAGTACGAGGGCTGCGAGCAGGTCGACGCCTCCGACGGGTTCGTCGTCCCGGGCTTCGTCGACGCGCACATGCACCTGGAGTCGTCGAAGCTGCTCGTCGACGAGTTCGCGCGGCTCGTCCTCCCGCTCGGGACGACGACGGTCGTCGCCGACCCGCACGAGATCGCGAACGTCCTCGGCACCGACGGCGTCCACTGGCTCCACGACGCCTGCGCGGCCCTTCCGCTCGACGTCTACTTCATGGCCTCGTCGTGCGTTCCCGCCTCGCGCTTCGAGTCGCCGCGCCGGCCGCTCGGCGAGGGCGACCTGGAGGGAATGCTGCGGCGCAAGCGCGTGCTCGGGCTCGCCGAGATGATGAACTTCCCGGCCGTCGTCGCAGGCGACCCGGGGGAGCTGCAGAAGCTCTCGCTCGAGGGCGCGACACACGTCGACGGCCATGCGCCCGGCCTGCTCGGCAAGCCGCTGCAGGCGTACGCCGCCGCCGGCATCCGCTCCGATCACGAGGCGCACACGCTCGACGAGGGTCGCGAGCGGCTGCGCGCGGGGATGTGGGTCCTGATCCGCGAGGCGTCCGGGGCGCGGAACCTCCGCGACCTCGTCCCGCTGGTTGGGGAGTTCGGGCCGCACCGGCTCGCCTTCTGCACGGACGACCGCGAGCCCGACCACATCGCGGACGAGGGCCACGTGAACTCCATGCTCCGCCAGGCCGTCTCGCTGGGCGTCGCGCCGGAAGACGCGCTGGTGATGGCGACGCTCAACCCGGCGACCTGGCACGGGCTGCGCCACCTCGGCGCGGTCGCGCCCGGCTACCAGGCCGACCTGCTGCTGCTGCCCGACCTGGAGCGGTTCCAGCCACAGCTCGTGGTCAAGCGCGGCCGGCCGGTCGGCGAGATCGCGCGGCCGGACGTCCCGGAGTGGGTCAAGCACACCGTCCGCCTGCAGCACGTCTCCGCGCGCGACCTCGAACTGCCGCCGCTCGACGGGGAGGCGCGGGTGATCGGCCTCGTCCCCGGCCAGCTCGTGACCGAGGCGCTGGTCGAGCGGCCGCCGTTCCCCGACGCCGAGCGCGACATCGCGAAGATCGCGGTGATCGAGCGCCACCTCGGCACCGGCCGTGTCGGCGTCGGCCTCGTGCGCGGGTTCGGGCTCCGGCGGGGAGCCCTCGCGAGCACGGTCGCCCACGACGCGCACAACATCGTCGTCGTCGGGCTCGACGACGGCGACATGCAGCGGGCGGTGCAGCGGCTGGGCGAGCTGGGCGGCGGGGAGGTGGTGGTCGAGGACCGCGGCGTCCGAGCCGAGCTGCCGTTGCCGATCGCCGGACTGCTGTCGGACGCGCCGCTCGCCGACGTCCTGGCGCGCAGCCGCGCGTGCGGCGACGCCGCCCGCGGCCTCGGCTGCGAGCTGCGCGCGCCGTTCCAGGTGCTCTCGTTCCTCGCGCTCTCGGTCATCCCGAGCCTGAAGATCACCGACCGCGGCCTCGTCGACGTCGACCGGTTCGAGCTGGTGAGCCTGCGGGCGTGATCTACGCGAACGCATACGTCGTCGCCATGGACGACGCCGGAACCGAGCACGCCGACGGCTGGATCGAGGTCGCCGACGGGCGGATCGCAGCGCTGGGAGCCGGCTCCCCGCCCGAGGGCGAGCGCGCCGACCTGGGCGGCGCGCTGGTGACGCCGGCGCTGGTCAACGCGCACCACCACCTCTACCAGGGCCTCACGCGCGCGCGGGCGCAGGAGGCCGACCTCTTCAGCTGGCTGCGAATGCTCTATCCGCTCTGGGCCCGCATCGACGCGGAGGCGGAGTACGCCGCCGCCCGCGCCGGCCTGGCCGAGCTGGCGCTCTCGGGCTGCGGGACCGTCTTCGACCACCACTACGTCTTCCCGCGCGGCGCCACCGGGCTGGTGGAGGCGGAGGTGCAGGCCGCCCGCGAGCTGGGGGTGCGCATCGTCGCGGCGCGCGGATCGATGGACCTCGGAGCTTCGGCCGGCGGGCTCCCGCCCGACGAGCTGGTCGAGGACCCGGACGCGCTGCTCGCCGACACCGAGGCGCTTGCGGTCCTCCACGAGCCGGAGCCCGGCGCCTGGACGCAGATCGCGGTCGCCCCGTGCTCGCCGTTCTCGGTCAGCAAGCGGCTGATGCGCGGGTCCGCCGAGCTGGCGCGGCGACTCGGGCTACGCCTGCACACGCACCTCGCGGAGACGGTCGAGGAGGAGGAGTACTGCCGCGGGATCTTCGGCTGCCGTCCGGTGGAGTACCTGGAGCAGGTGGGCTGGCTCGCCGACGACGTCTGGTGCGCCCACTGCGTGCACCTCTCCGCGGACGACGCCGCCCGGCTCGGTGCCGCGGGGACGGGTGTCGCCCACTGCCCGACCTCGAACCTCCGGCTCGGCGCGGGAGTCGCGCCGGTCCGCGCGCTCCTCGACGCGGGCGCGCCGATCGGCCTCGGTGTCGACGGGCCGGCGTCGAACGAGCGTTCCGATCTCTCGCTCGAGGCCAGGCAGGCGCTGCTCGTGGCCCGCGGGCGCGGCGGCCCAGGCGCGCTGACCCCGCGCGAAGCGCTCCGGCTCGCGACCCGCGGCGGCGCGCGCGTGCTCGGGCGCGACGACATCGGCTCGCTCGAGCCCGGCCGCTGCGCCGACCTCGCGATCTGGCGGACCGACGCGACCGGGTTCGCGGGCGCCGACGACCCAGTCGCCGCGCTCGTCCTCGCCGCGCCGCACCGGGTCGACCGCCTGCTCGTCGGCGGCGAGGAGGTCGTCCGGGACGGGATGCTCGTTCGCGCGGACGAGCGAGTGCTGACGGACGAGCTGCGGACGCAGGCGCGGCGGTTCGCGGCGTGATCTCGCTCTCGACGCACGTCGTCGACACCGCCGCCGGGCGGCCGGCCGCCGGCGTCGCGGTCGCGCTGCTGCGCGAGGGCGAGCGGCTCGCGTCCGCGCGGACGGACGAGGACGGACGCGTGCGCGAGCTGGCGGCGGACCTGGAGCCCGGCGCGTACGCGCTCGTCTTCCACCCACCCTCGCCGTTCTTCCGCCGCGTCGAGCTCGAGCTTGCGCTCGAGGACGGGCACTACCACGTCCCGCTGCTCCTCTCGCCGTACGGGTGCACGAGCTACCGCGGCAGCTGAGCCTCGAGGAGCTGGTCGAGCTCTTCTCCGGGCGGACGGTGCTGGTCGAGCGGCTGGCCGCGGTCGCCGACCCGCTCGGCGCCGGGTACGAACGGGTGCTGGCCGAGCTGGCCGAGGAGGAGCGGGCGGAGGCGCTCGCCGTGCACCCGCGGATCGGCGAGCGTTCGCCCGAGCAGCGCGGCGCCGAGCCCGACGCGCTCGCCGAGCTGGCCGAGCTGAACCGCGCCTACGAGGAGCGATTCGGCTTCCGCTTCGTCGTCTTCGTCGCCGGCCGCTCGCGGCGCGAGCTCTTGCCGGTGCTGCGGGAGCGCCTCGGGCGGCCGCGGCCGGAGGAGCTCGACACCGGGCTGACGGAGCTGGTCGCGATCGCGCGCTCCCGCTGGCGCTCCCGGCGTGGTCGGTGACGACGTGTCACCTGCGCTCGCCGCGCTGCTGGATCCCGAGCTGCGGGACTGGCTCGACCTCGTGCTCCGCTGGCTGCACGTCGTGGCCGCCATGGTCTGGATCGGGACCTCGTTCTACTTCGTCGCGCTCGAAAGCCACCTGCGCCCGGCGGCGCGACCGGGCGCGCCGGCCGAGGCGTGGGAGATCCACGGCGGCGGCTTCTACCGCGTCGAAAAGCACGTGCCGGCGCCCCCCGAGCTGCCGGAGGAGCTGGTCTGGTTCAGGTGGGAGGCGTACGGCACGTGGCTGTCGGGGTTCGCGCTGTTCGTCGTGCTGTACTGGCTCGACGCCGAGACCTACCTGCTGGCCGGCGAGGGCGGCTCGCTCGGCGCGGGCGAGGCCGTGGCGGTCAGCGCGGCGCTGCTCGTCCTCGGCTGGCTGGTGTACGACGGGCTCTGCCGCTTCCTGCGTGGCCACGAGCTCTGGCTCGCCGCCGCGGGCGCGGCGGTCGTCGCCGCGACCGCGTACGCGCTCAGCGAGAGCTTCAGCGGCCGCGCGGTGTGGATCCAGACCGGCGCGATCCTCGGGACGCTCATGGTCGCGAACGTCCTCCTCGTGATCATCCCCGCGCACCGGGAGCTCGTCCGCGCGAAGCGGGCGGGGCACGCGCCCGACCCGGCGCCGGGGCTCGAGGCGAGGCGGCGGTCCGTGCACAACAACTACCTCACCCTGCCGGTCGTGCTCGCGATGCTCGGGCCCCACTTCCCGTTCGCAGCGGGGCACCAGCGCGGCTGGCTGATCCTGGTCGCGCTGATGGCGATCGGCGCCTGGACGCGCCACTTCTTCAACCTGCGGCACGCGGGACGAAGCGTCTGGGCGATCCCCGTTGCCGCCGCGCTGGCGACGGTGGTGCTGGCGGCGACGGTGGCGTCTCGCGAGCGGGCGCGCGACGAGGGCGCGCGGGCGGACTTCGCGACTGCGCGCTCGATCGTCGAGCGTCGCTGCACGCCGTGTCACTCCACGGCCCCTTCGCGGCCCGGCTTCGGAACGGCGCCGGGCGGCGTTGCCTTCGACACCGGGGCGCAGATCGTCGCGCAGGCTGCCGCGATCGAGCGCCAGGCCGTCGCCTCGCGGGCGATGCCGCTCGGGAACGCGACCGGGATGACGGACGAGGAGCGCGCGCAGCTCGGCGCGTGGATCGACGCGGGCGCGCCGTCCCGGTAGCGTCCCGCCGTGCTCGAGCTCACCGTCGGCGACCTCCGCTTCGGCGCGCGCCTCGAGGAGCGCGCGGCGCCGGCTACGGTCGCGGCGTTCCGGCGCCTCCTGCCGCTCGAGAGCCGTGTCATCCAGGCGCGCTGGAGCGGCCAGGCCGCCTGGATTCCGTTCGGCGAGCTCGAGGTCGGCATCGGCCCCGAGAACGCGACCAGCTACCCCGCGCCGGGCGAGCTCCTCTTCTACCCGGGAGGCGTGAGCGAGACGGAGCTGCTCTTCCCGTACGGGCCGACCTGCTTCGCGAGCAAGGCGGGGCAGCTCGCCGGGAACCACTTCGCCACGGTCGTGGACGGGGTGGAGCGGCTCGCCGACCTGGGCGAGCGCGTCCTCTGGCAGGGCGCCCAGCCGATCGCGATCCGCGAGTCCTAACGCGGCCGCCGCCGCTCGGCCGCGCCATGCCCGGTGCCAGGCACGGGACACGGCCCGCCCAGCCACGCGCCCGGCGCCGGCTGCTCCGCGAACGGGCGTGTGTCCGCGAACGGGCGGGCAGCCGTCTCGGCCGGCCGCGTCTCGCGCAGCCCTGTCCGGTGCCAGGCACCGGACGTGGCCACGTGAGGCAGGGCGCCGACCAGGCGGCCGGCTACCGCCGGCGGAAGCGGACGACTCGGCGGCCGCGGTCGTCGGACTCCTCGCCGACACGCACGAAGCCGGCCCGGCGCGCGACCGCCAGCGAGGCCGCGTTGTCGGGCTCGATCAGCAGCTCGGCCCGCTCGACGCCCAGCTCCTTGTCCGCGTACCGGCAGGCAAGCGCGAGCGCGCGCGATGCGAACCCGCGCCGGCGGTACGCCGGGAACGTCCAGTACGACAGCTCGGCGAACCCCGGCGCGGGCAGGCGGATCTCGCAGCCCCCGACCAGCTCCCCCGTCGCCGCGTCGCGCACGGCGAGCGGCCGCTGCCGACCGCCGGTCGCCCACTGCTCGCGCGCACGCTCGATGAACGCGGCGACCATCGCCTCCGTCGACCGCTGCGGCCACCACCCGAAGCGCCGGGCGTGCTCTTCGTCCTCGCCGGCGAGGTGCGCGGCCGCGTCCTCGGGGACGAACGCGTCGAGGACGACGACACCGTCGCCGAGCGTGGGCGCCGTCACGCGCCCGCGAGCCGCGCCAGCGCCGCGGCCAGCGCCTCGGTCGCAAGCGCGATGTCCTCCGCGCTCGTCTCCTCCTCCGGCGAGTGGCTGATCCCGCCCGCCAGGGAGCGGACGAACAGCAGCCCGCTCGCGACGCCCGCCGCCGCAAGCACGCCCGCGTCGTGGCCCGCCCCGGACGCCAGCTCGACCGCGGCGCCGCCGAGCCGCTCCGCCTCCGCGCGCAGGACGCCGCGCACCCGCTCGTCGAGCTCGACCGGCTCGACGCG
>JACVRR010000153.1 GCA_014534345.1 Thermoleophilia bacterium
ACCTGCTCGTCCGGGCAGATCCCCCGAGAGGACACTCGCGGCGAGGTCGGTCAGGTCTCGAGCCACGGAGGAGCAGGTCGGCGCCAGCCTGACCGGCGGTCAGGACGGTGCCTGGCCACTCTCCCAGTCAGGTCTTGCGCCGCAACAGGTCCAGCTCGCTCCGCGTGTGGGGCGGAGATCGGTACGTCGAGTGTCGCGCGTGGCACGGCACCCGGAACGCCGCATCTGGGTTGTTGCGGTGCAAGACCTGACCCCCGATGTCCCGCGGATCCCCGCCCGCCGGTCGATGCAGATCGGCCTGTGCCGAGGGTGCGTTGGTCCGCCGTTACTTCCGCTTCGTACGGTGGCCAGGTGACACCGACCAGCTTGTTTGACAGCGCCCCCGCGGTACCGGCGAAGCTCGCAGCGATCGTCGTGTTGCTCCTCGCGGGCGTCTCCCTGGTCGTCGGGTGTGGCGCGTCGGAAACCGTCACGAAGCCACGATCGACGGCCGGCCCCCCTGCATCTAAGGGCGTTCCGCCGCCACCTCCTCGAGGAACCAGTCCGCCGCCTCCCCGTGCATTGACGCTAGAGCAGAACGACGTCCCGCCCGGTCTCGTGTTGACCGAGTCGCGTGTGGACGATCCCGACGACTTCGTGCTCGAGAAAGAAGGGGCCAAACTTATCAGCGGCCAGGCTTCTTCGACGGCGTCCAGTCGACGCGACGACGCCGATTACGAGATGCGCTGCTTCGCCGCGATCTTCAAGACGCGTAAAGACGCGCGGGGGATGCTTCGGTATCTGCGCCGGCTCCACTCGGGCACGGAAGCGGTTTGGCTGACCCCCCCTCCCGGATTAAGCGGGGATGCCTGGGCGCACGAGTTTGCGGACGATCCGGAGATGGTGAACCAGTGGATAACCGTCGCGTGGACGTACGGCAACGTGTTCGGCTGGTGCGATGTATCCAACGCGCATCTCGAGGGCGATCTGAGCAAGATCGACGCCGTTGCTCGCGCTGAACTGTTCAGCTTCGCGCAGAGCCAGGCACGAGAGATCGTCGAGGCGTATCGCTCGAGGTAGGGACGCCCGCGGCCAGAATGTCGCCGCGGCATGGCGCAAGTCGTGAATCCGCGGCAGCGGCGGCGGGAGCTCGACGCCGCGGCGGCGTCTTGTCCGTGCCGACGAGGAGCCTGCGCCACAGGGTGCGGGGAGCCCGTGCGGCGCGAGCGGCGAGCCCGTGCGGCGTAAGCGGCGAGCCGTCGCCCTTCGCGGCGCCGTCGCCGTTCAGACAGATAGAGGCTGGCTGGAACGTCGTCCGGCTCGCGTGCGAGCGAGCGCAGCAGCAGCAGCGGCGTTCCTTGCGGCGGCGGTGCGGGGACGGCCGCACCGAGATCGGGGTAACGGCGGCCAAGGCGGCGCCGCTCGATTTCCGCCGGTTCTACCGAACGACCTACGTCGGACATAGAGCCGGGAGGCGGGGCGAACCCTCGCGGCCGTCGAGCCCTTCCCGCGCGCGCGTGCCCGGCTCGCCCCTCGAGGCTACGCCGCGAGCGGCCCCGCCGTCGAGGCGGCCGTCGTCCGTTGCGGCCGGCGTCGGCGCCGCGCGCGGGGGGCACGTCGACGGGAGCTCCCAGGCGACGCGCATAGCGTCCGCCATCGCCAACCGGCGTTCTCGGCGCACCAGACAGAAACCCTGCGTTTTGCGGGGCCTCCGTAGCAGGGGCGGCAGGACTCGAACCTGCAACCCCCGGTTTTGGAGACCGGTGCTCTGCCAATTGAGCTACGCCCCTGGGTTGCGACGTCGATTGTAGGCGAGGAGTCCCGGTCGCCCTCTCCGGGCACGCGGCGGGCATGGGGGAGCAGGAGCAGCCGAGGAGCACGGACGAGCCGGCCGAGGCGGGCGCGCTGGACTCGACCGAGCCTGGCGACGAGGGCTCGAACGCAGCGTCGCGCGCGAGGAGACGCGCCGAGAGCGGCGCGCTGGACGAGGAGCGCGACGGGGCGCAGTAGAGTCGGCGCGATGCGCGCCCCGTCGCAGCGCCCGGCGCTCGGCGCACTCTTCCTCGTGCTGGCGGCGGTGTTCGCCGGGATCGCGGTGGCGGCGGCCGACGCCGCGCGCGACGACGCGGCGCTGTGGGTCGTGGTGGCCGCGGGCGCCGCCCTGGCGGTCTGGCTCGTCGGCTTCGCGCTCCGCGCATTCCGCCGCCGCTGACAGTCGCGGCGAATAGCGGGAGGGGACGCACAGGGGTCCGTCCGCCCGCGACGTATTCTCTGGGGGTGCCCGAGGACGTGCAGGCGCTCTGGCGCGAGTTTCGCCGCACGGGCGACCCGAAGGTGCGGGACCGCCTGATCTTGACGTACGCGCCGCTGGTGAAGTTCGTCGCCGGCCGAGTCGGGAGCGGCCTGCCCTCGCACGTCGACGACGAGGACCTGATGTCGTACGGCCTGCTCGGGCTGATCCGCGCGATCGAGCGCTTCGACCCCGGCCGCGACGTCAAGTTCGAGACGTACGCGATCCCGCGCGTGCGCGGGGCGATCATCGACGAGCTGCGCTCGATGGACTGGGTGCCGCGCTCCGTCCGCGGCCGAGCGCGCGAGATCGCGCGCGCGATCGCCGACCTCGAGGCCAAGCTCGGGCGCGCGCCGACGGACGAGGAGATCGCGGCGAAGCTCGGCGTCTCCCAGGGCGAGCTCGAGGACAGCCTGGACGACATCTCCCGCGCGTCGGTCGTCGCGCTGGACGAGCTGTGGACGATCTCCTCCGGCGGCGACCAGGTGGCGCTGATCGACACGATCGAGGACACGCAGGGCCCGAACCCCCAATCCGCGCTGGACGAGGCGGAGCTGAAGGAGGCGATCGGCGAGGCGCTCGCCCGGCTCCCCGAGCGCGAGAAGCTCGTCGTCACGCTCTACTACTACGAGGAGCTGACGCTCCGCGAGATCGGTGAGGTGCTCGGCGTGACCGAGTCGCGCGTCTCCCAGCTGCACACGAAGGCGATCCTGCGGCTGAAGGCGCGCCTCGGCGCCGCCGCGCACGCCTTCTCAGCGCGCGAGTAGCGGCTCGGGCAGCGGCAGCGAATGGACGACGACCAGGCTGGTCGTCGGCCGCGTCAGCGCCACGTACAGCTCCCGCAGCCCCTGCCCCGTCGCAGCCTCGACGACGATGCGCGCCGGCTCGACGACGATCACGTGGTCGAACTCGAGCCCCTTCGCCTCGCGCGGCGTGAGGACGGGCACGCGCGCATCGTCGAACAGCGAGCCGCCGCCGGCCTCCGGCCGCAGCGACGCCGGCGCGATCACCGCGAGCAACCCATCCGCGCCGGCGAAGCGGCCTGCCTGCGCGAACGCGACGGCGAGGAGGTCGTCCGCCCGCACGACGCGCGGCGGATCTGCCCCGACCCGGTACGCCAGCGGCGGCGCGACGTCCGGCGCGATCACCTGCAGGAGCGGGAGCGCGAAGTCCATGATCTCGCGCGGGACGCGGTAGGCGTGCCTGAGCTCCTGCACCTCGGCGCGGCCGCCGTCGGGGAGGTGCGCGAGGAGCTCCTCCCAGCCGGTGTACGGGACCGGGCCGGTCGCCTGGGCGACGTCGCCCAGGATGGTGAACGCGCCCGCCGTGCGCCGGGCGAGCATCCGCAGCTGCAGGGGGGTCAGGTCCTGCGCCTCGTCGACGATCACGTGCCCGTAGGCGGGCGGCGGGCCGGCGAGCAGCGCCCGCGCCTCGTCCACGAGCGGCAAGTCGGCTTCGCTCCAGCCCCTGCCGCGCCGGAGGAGCAGCCGCTGCTCAGCCGGGTCGAGCAGCCCGCCGGCCGCCTCGGCGAGCCGCTGGCGCGACGACAGCAACGACCGCACGACCTCGTCGGGGCGGAGGCGCGGCCAGACGCGGTCGAGGAAGCGCACCAGCCGGCCGTCCCGGCGGAGCGCCAGCTCGAGGTCGTCGAACGCGAGCATCGCCGCCCCGCCCAGCCTTGACCCGTAGCGCTCGTAGAACCGGCGCAGGAGCTGCATCCGGAAACGCTCGCGCGCGGCCGCCGACACGCCGAGGTCGGCGCGAGCGGACGCGATCAGCGCCGCGACCTCCTCCTCGCTGACCTCGATGAACGCTCCCTCCAGCCGCACGACCAGGCCCTCCGGGCGCGGGGCGGCGCGGCGCTCGACTGCGCGGCCGACGACCTCGGCCAGCCGGGGGTCGCCCTTCATCCCCGCGACGTCGACCGGCTCGGTGCGCGTCGCCGCCACGCCCTCGACGAGCTCCCCCACGGCGCGCTGGTCGACGCTCTCCTCGCCGAGGACCGGCAGCACGTGCGAGACGTAGTCCATGAAGGTCGGGTTCGGCCCGACGACGAGCACGCGGCGCAGCCGCGCCCGGTGCGTGTAGAGCAGGAACGAGGCGCGGTGGAGGCCGACGGCCGTCTTGCCGGTGCCGGGGCCGCCCTGGATGACGAGCGGCGGCTCGGGCTCGCGCGCGATCAGCCGGTACTGGTCGGCCTGGATCGTCGCGACGATGTCGCGCATCCGCGCGTCGCGGCTGCGCTCGAGCTCCTCCAGCAGCAGGTCGTCGACGCCGCGGAGCGCGTCCTCGAGCGACCCGTCCAGCGCCTCGTCGCTGAGGTCGAGCAACGTCCGCCCGCGCGCGCGAAAGCGGCGGCGCAGCCGGACGCCGTGCGGGTCGGCCGGCGTGGCCGTGTAGAACGGCCTCGCCGCGGGCGCCTGCCAGTTCACGACCAGGACGGACTGCTCGCCGTCGTGCACCCAGCGGCGCCCCACGTAGAGCGGCTCGCGCGCGCCCTCGAGGTCGAGCCGGCCGAAGCAGAGGCCGCGCTCGGCGTCGGCGAAGGTCTTCAGCCGTCGCCTCGCCCAGGCCTCCATCGCGAGCGCGGCGACCTCGCCGTCGACCGCGGCCGCCGCGCGCTCGACCGTCCCGCGCATCCGCTCGAGGCACTCGTAGGCGTGGTCGACGTACGCCTGCTCGCGCTCGAGGTCGGGATGGCTCACGCCGGCGACCGTAGCGCAGGAGGCGGGCCGGCGGTGGAGCGCTCCGGGGGCCGGTCGCGCGCCGGGCCTCTGCTAGCTTTGGACGGCCGTGAGCAGCCCCGCCGCCGCTTCGTACTCCGTGACCTGCCCGCACTGCCAGAGGGCGTTCGTGGCCGACCTGCTCGAGGGCGACGCGGAGCGCTACCGCGGGTTCAAGTGCCCCCACTGCAAGCTCTTCGTGCCCTTGCAGCGCGTCGAGGAGACCGACCGCGTCGAGCCGGCGCCGTCGGCCTGACGCTCCCTCGCTGACGCTTCGTCGCCGCGCCGGCCGGCGGGCGCCGCTACAGCACGCAGTCCCGCAGCCCCTGCGCCTCGGGGAGCGTCTCGAGCTTCTTGAGCGTCGTGTTCTCGATCTGACGGATGCGCTCGCGCGTCACCCCGAACGCGCGCCCGACCTCCTCGAGCGTGAGCGGCTGCTCGCCCGTCAGGCCGAACCGGAGCTCGAGCACCTGCCGCTCTCGCTCCGGGAGCGCGGCGAGCGCCGCCTCGACGTCCTCGCGCCGGAGCGAGATCGAGGCCGTGTCGAAGGGGGACTCGGCCTGGTCATCCGGGACGAAGTCCCCGAGCGCGGACTCCTCGTCGTCGCCGACGGGCTTCTCGAGCGA
>JACVRR010000063.1 GCA_014534345.1 Thermoleophilia bacterium
AGCGCTCGCTCGGCACCGGCGCCGCCGCCGGCGGCTGCGCGGCCGGCCCCGCCGTCGCGGTCTCATGCGCATCCGCCGCCGCACGCCGGCGCCGCGTCAGCAGGAGCGCCGCCACGCCGCCCGCCACCGCGAGCGCGGCGAGCCCGAGCACGATCGGCAGGATCGGCAGACCGTCCTCCTCCTCCGGCAGCGCGCGGGCCTTCCGCAGGTAGTCCCCGGCCAGCTCGTGGCTCGGCTCGCGGGCGAGGACCTCCTCGAGGTTCTCGATCGCCTCGTCGCGCTCGCCGGCGAAGTACGCGTTCAGACCCTCGCGGTAGATCGCGTTCGTCGCGCCGAGCGTGTTCTCGACGCCCTTGTCCCTGAGCATCTCGGAGACGACGGACGCGGGCGCGATGAAGTTGAACGGCTGCTGCTCACGCGCGGGCGCAAAGCTGTTCAGGCCGATCACGCGGCCCTGGAGGTCGACGGCGGGGCCGCCGCTCATCCCCGACGAGACCGCCGCGTCGATCTGGTAGAACTCGGTCTCGCCGCCGCCGCGCGTCCGCTTCGCGGTCACCGAGCCGCTGTTGTAGCTGGGGTTGAGGTCGACGTCGGTGACCTCGTCGACCGATGCGGCGAAGCCGATCGAGACGAGGTCCAGGCCGATCTCGACCGCCCGCTCGGACGCGAGTTTCAGCGCCGGGAAGTCCTCGCCCTGGATGTCGAGCAGGGCGACGTCACCGCGCTCGAAGCCGCGGAGCCCGCGCAGCTGGGCGACCGCGGTCTTGCTCGCCGACTCGCCCGAGGTCGCGATCTCGTACGCGATCGTGTACTTCGCCTTGCGCTCGCGGAACGCGTAGTCGCCGTTTGCCGCGAAGCCCTCGATCTGTGCGCGTGTGAACGTCTGATTCGGATACGGCTGGTTCTCGAACACCCAGTCGATCGCGGCCTGCTGGAAGCCGGACTTGACGGCGTCGTCGTACTCGACGCAGTGGCCAGCCGTCGCGATGTACCCCTCCGGGTTGACGAAGAACCCGGTGCACCCGAAGGAGACCGAGACCGCCGCGTCGCCCTCGGTGAGAAGCGCTTCTCCGCCCTGGACGTTCGTGTCCCAGAGCTCGGCCGTCCAGGTGGTGTCCACGTAGACGACGCTGGGCTCGACGTAGGCCTGGATGCGCTCCTCTGCGGTCGGTTCCGCCTGGGCGCCGCGCGCGTCGGCCGCGATCGCGGCGCAGGCGAGCGCGAAACCGATGATCAACACGCGCCTCACTCGAGCGTTCCTCCCTTCGATTCAGCCGCGCACCCCACCAACCGCCGCGACCACAGCCGCATGGGCTCGCGAAAGCCGCCAGCTCGCCTGTGACGAACCGGCCAAGTGAAGCACAGTGCTCGGACGCCTTCAAGGCACCGATCCGGGCCGGCCGGCGCGCTCCGGCACGCGCCTCCGGACGGCCGTCCCGTATCGTCCCGGCCGCCAACAGGACGCGTCACCGGGGGAGGCCGTGAGCGACGAGCCGAGCTGGTCCGAGTTCTACGACCGCGTCGCCGACCGGCCGCCGCACGAGACCGTCGTCGGCGCGCTCGACCGCTTCGAGCGGGAAGGGCGCCGCACCGGCTTCGCCGTCGACCTCGGCTGCGGCGACGGGCGCGACGCGGCGGAGCTCGCCCGCCGCGGCTGGCGCGTGCTCGCGATCGACGCGGAAGAGGAGGCGATCGAGCGGCTGCGCGCGCGGCCGGGGCTCGAGGCGGTCGAGACGCTGGTGGCGCGGTTCGAGGAAGCGACGTGGCCGCGCGCCGACCTCGTCAACGCCGGGTTCTCGCTCGCCTTCTGCGCCCCCGAGCACTTCGGCGAGGTGTGGCGGCGGATCGTCGAGTCGCTCCGACCCGCGGGGCGCTTCAGCGGCCAGCTGTTCGGCGACCGAGACGGCTGGGCGGGCGACGCGGAGATGACGTTCGTGACGCGCAGCGAGGCCGAGTCGCTGTTCGCCGGCTTCGAGCTCGAGCGCTTCGACGAGGTCGACGAGGACGGCCACCTCGTGACCGGCGCGCCCAAGCACTGGCACGTCTTCCACGTCGTCGCGAAGCGGGCGTAGGCGCGACGCGTCACGACCGCCCACGGCCGCGAGCTCCACGAAGAGGGTGCAGCTCAGCCGTGTTGGGACGCCGACGGCTCGCTCGAGACCACGCTAGTGCCGAGCCGCGCGAGCGCTGCCACGAGCGCGAGGCACGCCGAGCGCGTCACCTTGGCCGCCCCGCTCGCGGCGGCGCCTGGGATTAACGTCGCGCACGCGTTCCGGCGCGCGCAAGCAGCGACGTGACGGCGACCGCCATGTGCATTTCGTGGCGCCTCGTAGGCGAGGCTAATCGCTCCCGAAAGCCCAAGCCACAACCGCCCAGACCGCCACGTTGCCAAGCACGGCAAGGGCGATCACAACCGCGACCACCCGCACGGCGGTCCCGCCCCGTCCGCGATCCGCCCGCACCATCGCCGCTATCGCTGTCAGCACGCACGCAAATGCGAGAGGGACGAGGCCCCATGTGGCGCCGTCCCACAGGACGCCGGCAGGCGCGATCACGAGCTGGCCGACGACGACTAGCGCAGCGCTGATGAGGGCGAAGGCGATTGCGGACGTAGGGATCCTCCGCCCGCGGAGTGACGCCTCGCTCTGCTCGCTGGAGTCAGCCCGATACGCCATCGCTCAGCGAGCGTACGCGGCAATACCGGCCGCCGCTTCGCGCGAGTGGTCGCCAGCGCGGGCCGGAGTCCCATCGGGGGTCCACCGATCGAGACTCCGCTTGCGTCCTCACCTGTGTGCCGGGGGAGAGAGGGCCCCCGGCGCCGCAGAGCACGGAACCCGCCTACCTTGCTACCGCACCGCCGTTTGCGCGGATTGCAGACAGGACCTCGCATCCATCCCGTCCCCGCGCACCTGAGATGCGCGCGCGTGTATGCCTGTGGCGACCATCGGGGCACTCCGGCCGAATCCGGCGTGGTCGCGGCCGTGGTTCGCGTGGCGGTGAGAGCAAGCCGGGGCGCGCTAGACCCAGCGGACCGCGCGTCCGGAGCGGCGCGGCGAGCGGGCGAGCGTCAGCGCCCGGACTATCCGCGCGGTTGTCAGCCGGCTAGCAGAAGCCGCACCACGTGAACGTCCACGAGATGTAGTCGCCCTGACTCGAGTAGTACGTGTACGACCACCGGTCGCTGTTGTACTTCGTCCGGATCGGGTTGTTGAAGAGCGGCCAGATCTGCGACGCCGTCATGGTTGAGAGCGCGCCCTGGGCGCCGCTTTGAGCGGTTTGAAGCTGCGTCCTCAGCGAGTCCCGCTCGTTCGTCAGGGTCGTGACCTGAGACCGAGCACTGTCTCGCTCACCGGTCAGCGTCGTGACCTGCGAGCGAGCGGCATCGCGCTGGCTCGTCAAGGTCGTCACTTGCCCCGCGAGGCCGTTTCGCTCGTTGGTGAGCGACGTCACCTGCGTGCGGGCGGCGTCACGCTCGCCCGTCAGCGTCGTCACCTGGCGGCGGAGACCGTCGCGCTCGCTGGTCAGCGAGGCGACCTGTGAGGAGAGGTTGTTCCGCGCCGACGTGAGCGACGACACGTCGCGGCGAAGGCTCGCGCGCTGTCGCTGAAGCGTCCGGACTTCGCGTCGAAGCTGCGCGATCGTGCGCTTGTCGCGATCAACGTCGGGGGCAAGCGTCGCTCCAGCTGGGACAGCGACGACAAGGGCGAGAACTACGGCGATCGCCATGCGGATCATCTCAGACTCCTTGCGGGGTTGACGGGCGCCTCGCGGGCGCGACACCGACGCTGGCACGTTTGCAGGGGGCACACTGCGCCGAACGGGCGACTCGGCTACCTCTTCGGGTAGCGAGCAGGCGCACGCGCTCGCCTAGCTTCGGCGCTTGCCGGTCCTGCTACCTACTGGTCGACCAGCGATGGCGAGCCCGTGCGAACCCGCAGCGTTCGTGACCGCTACGCCGACGTGGAACGAGGGCGACGTCTTCATGCCGCGCGGCGGCCAGCGCTTCGGCATCCTCGAGATCGACTCCTTCATGGGACGACGACGCGCCGTTCCACGCAACGTGGACGGTGGAGCCGTTCCCCGGGTGACCGCCCGCCTGCCGGGGTGCGAACGTTGCCATTCTTGCCACGACGCCTAAAGGGAACGGAGTCCGATGTCCTTCGGGCAAACGAAAGGCCCGCGTTGCGGGCCTTTCGGAGATGGGCGGTACTGGGCTCGAACCAGTGACCCCCAGCTTGTCGAGCTGGTGCTCTCCCAACTGAGCTAACCGCCCTGGCGAGGGCCGATTGTAGCGCGGCGCGGCGGGCGCCCCCTAGACAGGATGGAGCCGTAGCCCCGCGGGCGGCGGCGTCCGGTTGCTGGCAGAGAGTGGTCGGCGCCTACGCATCTGTCGTGGGTTGCCGGGGGTGGCCCGGTAGAGCCACATACGGAGGTCGCCGACCATGAGCGAGTCTACGGCGGTAGCGATCGGGCTGGACGTGCACGCGAGCTCGGTTCGTCTGGCTGCGGTGCGCGCGGATGAGCTGCTCGAGGAGCGCACGCTGCCCTACGAGCACGAGGCGGTCGAGCGAGTCCTGCGGCGCTGGCCGCGGGTGCGCTGCTGCTACGAGGCCGGCCCCACCGGCTTCGGCCTGTACCGGCACCTTGTCGAGCGCGGTCTCGAGTGCGTGATGGTCGCGCCAGGGCTCGTCCCGCAGCGGCCGGGCGAGCGGATCAAGACCGATCCGCGCGATGCGCGCAAGCTCGCGCTCCTCCACGGCCGGCCTGCTGGAGGCGATCCACGTGCCGACAGCGGAGCTCGAGGCGGCGCGTGACCTGATCCGCGCGCGCGAGGACGCCCGCATCGAGCGCATGCGCGCCCGCCACCGCCTGGGCAAGCTGCTGCTGCGCAACGACCGACGGATGCCGACGAAGACGTGGGGCGTCACGCGCCGGCGCTGGCTGGGCCAGCAGCGCTTCCCCGAGCCCGCCCGGCAGGCGGCCTTCGACGACTACGTGCACGCGCTCGACCTGGTCGACGCCCGGATCGCGACCCTCGAGCGCGAGATCGCCGCGCTCGCCGGCGATCCTGGCCTTCGCGCCGCTCGTCGCCCGGCTGCGCTGTCTGCGCGGGATCGACACCCTGACCGCGCTCGGGATCGTGGCCGAGGTCGGCGACTTCGCCCGTTTCCCAAGCGCCGAGGAGTTCATGAGCTTCGTCGGGCTCGTCCCCTCCGAGCGCTCCTCCGGCGAGAAGCGGCGGCAGGGCTCGATCACGAAGACCGGCAACGCCCACGTGCGGCGGCTGCTCGTCGAGGCCGCCTGGAGTGCGGGCCGCCGCCCGCAGGTCGGCGAGCGGCTGGCCGCCCGCCAGCACGGCCAGGACCCGCTCGTCCGCGCCCGCGCTTGGCGCTGCCAGCAGCGCCTCCACCGGCGCTGGCGGCGGATGGCCCGGGCGATCGCCACCGAGCAGCCGCTGCGCGCCGAGGGCTGAGCAGCACAGGCTTGCGGCTGGAGCAGCGGAGTGCGCCCGACCACACGGAGGACCCTCGTCTCTTCTATGCGGCGCCGGTCATCGTCGGCGACCCGCGACCCTAGACCGAGGCAGCTCCCGACGGTTACCAGTCATGCGGTCCCAGACCCGCGAATGTCAGTCTGATCCACCGTCGCTGCCCAGGGCCACCCGCCGCTCCCAGCCGCAAGGTAAACCACGAGGCCGCGGCTCACCCCTTGACGTCCTACTCCATGTCAGAAGATCTCCGGGCAGAACGGCGGCAGCGGCGTCCGGAAGAGCGCCGACGCACGCGCGACCGCGCCCGGTGTCAGCTCCTCGACGCGGCCGGCGGCGTGCAGCCGGTCGAAGTCGAAGCCACCGAGGTAGGCCGAGGCGAGATCCGCCACCGAGAGCCGTACGTCGGGCTTGTCGTCCGTCCGCCCGACCCCGTCGCCGACGCGGTAGCGGCCGTCGTTGCGCGGGAGCAGGGCGTCGCTCACCTCGAGGACGACGCTGTCGGCGCCCTCGTACGAACGGCGCCGCAGCGCTTCCTCGACGTCGACCAGCCGCAGCCAGAGGCCGTCGCCGAGCCGGAGGTGCAGGCTCCGCACGTCGGCGACCTGGAGGAGCAGCGGCGACGCCGGATCGAAGATCCACGCGCGCACGGTGCTGACGAGGTCGACGCCGAAGAGGAAGCGCCACAGCTCACGAGTCGCCTCGCCAGAGACGGCGAACGCGTCGATGATCTGGAGCTCCCCGGCGGGGAAGCCGTTCTCCCACTTGCCCTTCACCCGGTACACGGCGAACCCCGCGTCCTCGCCGTCCAGCTCCAGCACGGCGTAGAACTTCGGGCTGGCGCCCTCGCGCCACTCCTCGGGGTCGGCGAGCCGCTGGTGCTCCCACCACTCGTGTGGCCGGGCGAACATCCCCGGACGTCGCATGCGCTCGTAGATCGGCGGGAAGCGCTGGAGCGCCTCCTCGAGCGTGACCAGCGTGACGGCACCGCGCGGCCCCGGGTCGTCGCGGAGGACAAAGCGGGCGCGATCCGCCTCGATCGACGCGTTCAGCGCTGCCAGGCCGTAGCCGAAGCGACCGTAGATCGCGGCCTCCGACGCCCACAGGATGGCGAGCGGCTCACCGCGGGCGTGGACGTCGTCGAGCTGCTGCCGCATCAGGTCGCGGAGGATCCCGCGACGCCGATGGCTGGGGAGCACCCCTACCCAGGTGACGCCGGCGGCGGGGGCCTCGCCGCCCGAGATCGTCAGTGTGAACTCGAAGGAGGCCGCGAGCCCGACCGGCCGGTCGCCGTCGTACGCGGCGAGCATCCGGTCGCGCGGCATGATCCGCTGCTGGCGTTCGAGCTGCGACTCGCGCAGCTCCTCGCCGAAGGCGGTCATGGTGGTCGCCGTCGCGGCGCGGCGCTCGTTCTCGCCCGGGACGCGGATCTCGATCGCCATCGCTAGATCCTCTCCAGCGGGGCATACTCGAGCACCAGCTTCCGCTCGCTGCCGTCCTCGGCGAACCGCACCGTGACGACGCCGCCCGGCTCCACCCCCGTCACGACGCCCTCGCCGAGCGACTTGTGCCGAACGGAGTCGCCGGTCGTGAGCGAGGGAACGTCGTTGCGCGGCCGGACCTCGGCCATGCGCGGCGCTCCGTAGCCGGACCATGACGTCGGCCGCAGACGCTCGCGGACGACCGCGCCGTCGGCGGGAAGCTCGTCGAGGAAGCGCGAGGGCAGGTTGAAGTCGCGCCGTCCCCAGAGCGTCCGCGCGCTCGCGTGCGTCAGCGTCAGCCGCTCCATCGCGCGCGTCATACCGACGTAGCAGAGGCGCCGCACCTCCTCGATCCCCTGCTCCTCGACCGAGCGCGCGTGCGGGAAGACGCCCTCCTCCAGCCCGATCACGTACACGGCCCGGAACTCGAGCCCCTTGGCGTTGTGCAAGGTCATCAGCGTGACGAGGTTCTGCCGCTCGGCGAGGGCGTCCTGCTCCGAGTAGAGGGAGATCTCCTGCAGGAAGCCCGACAGCGACGGCTGGTCGGCCCGCTGGTGGTACTCGCGCGCGACCCCGACCAGCTCCTCCAGGTTCTCGATCTTGACGTCGGCCTCGACCTTCGTGTGCGCGGCGCGCAGGAAGTCGAAGTAGTCGGTCCGCTCGAGGACGCGCTCGAGCAGCTCGTCGACCCGCATGTCGAGCGCGCCCGCCATGAGCGACTCGAGCAGCGTCCGGAAGCCCTCGAGCGCCCGGAGCGGCGCGCCGGTCACCCCCGCCTCCTCCGGCCGCTCCATCGCCTCCCAGAGCGAGCTCCCGCCCGCGTCGGCGAAGGTCGCCAGCCGCGCGAGCGTCGTGTCGCCGATTCCCCGGCGCGGCTTGTTCGCGATGCGGGCGAGCGACAGCGCGTCGTAGGGGTTGTCGATCATCTGCAGGTACGCCATCGCGTCCTTGATCTCGGCGCGCTCGTAGAAGCGCGGGCCCCCGATCACGCGGTAGCCGATCCCCTGGCGCACGAGCACGTCCTCGAGCACCCGCGACTGCGCGTTCGTCCGGTAGAAGACGGCGACCTCCTCGCCGGAGTAGCCCTGCTCGACGAGCGAGGCGATCTCGGCGGCGACGAAGCGCGCCTCCGCGTGCTCGTCCTCCACCTCGACGACGCGCACCGGGTCGCCCTCGCCCAGCTCCGACCAGAGGTCCTTCGGCTTGCGCTCGCTGTTGTGGGCGATGACCGCGTTCGCCGCGGTCAGGATCGCGTTCGTCGAGCGGTAGTTCTGCTCCAGCGCGACGGTCTTCGTCTCGCCGAAGTCGCGCTCGAACTCGAGGATGTTGCGGATGTCGGCCCCGCGGAAGGCGTAGATCGAGTTGTGCGTGATGACACCGTTCGCGATGAAGTTATGCGTGCGCTCGACATCGAGGTCGTAGACGGGCCGGGTCAACGCAACGTGCTCGACGCGCTCGACGACGTCGAAGTCGCCCTCCCCGGTGAACATCAGCATTCCGGGCCGGATAGACGATGCCGACATGAAGGGGAGCGCGTTGCGCTCCTTGCCCTTCAGCCCGTTTCGCGCCGCGAGCCGCGCCGTGTAGCGGATCGATCCGCCCACCGCGGCCGCGAGCTCCTCGGCGATCGCGATCACGCGCGCCATGTCGCTGTGCGCCGTTTCGAACCGCCACCCCGGCGAACCCTTGTACGCCGGACGAAGCGAGACTCCCATCGTCTCGAGGATGCGGCGGCCCTCGTCGTCGTAGCCGAAGAGGGCGATGCGATGGAGCGGCTTGCCGCCGCGCGGGTCGCCACAGAGCGTGACGCTGACTCTGCGTCTCATCCGCTTCCCGTGCGTCGTCGTGGCGCCGCTGAAGTGCGGGAATTCGAGGCTAAGGCCGGCGTCGGCGAGTAGCGCGAGCCCCTGAGGTCCGGTCTCGAGCGCCGCGAAGACCTCGTCGATCGCTGTCTGATCCCCCACCACCCGGGAATCGCCAACCTTGCGCGGTCGGGCGACGAACGGGATCGTGGGAAGGCCGTATCGCAACGACACGAGAAGCTCTTCCGTGCGCGCCGCGGCATCCGTCGGATGGACTGACAGGACCCACGCCGCGTCGGCGTGCTCCGCGTTCAGCCGGAGCGCCAGCCCAGGCGGCTGCCGCTGACCGTTCGTGTACGTCCGCGAGACGCCGACCCGAAACCCAACGCCGGCTTTCCACATCAGATATGTCATGTGAAGCTGCGGCGTGCGGCCCGCCTTGAAACCGGCGAAGTGGACGTGCTCCGGCGTCGACACGATTCGCCGACCCGAGACAGTCGTGATGCTGACGCCCTTCTTCCGCCGCGACCGGTGCGTCCGCGTCACCTTCGCAGGACGGAAGTCGCCCGTTCCGTAACACGAGAGGACCATGTCGCCCGGACGGACGCGCTCGATCGGTTTCGTAGTTCCATCCGCCATCGTGATCTGTGTGCCCGCTACCAGACACTGGTCCGGGTCCCCCACGGCGCAGACGTTGCGGTGCTTCGCGGCCAGCAGCTGCAGGAGCCGGTACTGGGCGTGGTTCGTGTCCTGATACTCGTCGACGAGGACGTAGCGGAAGGCGTTCTGCCAGCGCTCGCGCGCCTCGGGGAAGCGCTCCAGCACCTGGACGGTCAGGAAGAGGAGGTCGTCGAAGTCGACGGCGTTCGAGGCGTGGAGGCGGCGCTGGTAGCGGTCGTAGACGTCGACGACGGTCTGGTCGTAGAACGACGCGACGCGCGCCCGGTAGTCGTCCGGGCCGACGAGGTCGTTCTTGGCCGCGGAGATCTGGGCGTGGATGCCGCGCGGGACGAACCGCTTGGGGTCGAAGCCCTCCTCCTCGAGGATGTTCTTGACCAGCCGCACCTGGTCGGCCTGGTCGTAGATGGTGAAGTTCGAGCGGTACCCGAGCCGCGGCGCCTCGCGGCGCAAGATGCGCCCGCAGGCCGCGTGGAAGGTGAGGATCCAGATCGCCTCGGCCGTCGGCCCGAGGAGGCCGAACAGGCGGTCGCGCATCTCGTTCGCCGCCCGGTTCGTGAAGGTGATGGCGAGGATCTCGTTCGGCTTCGCGCCGACGGCGGCGATCAGGTGAGCGACGCGATGCGTGAGCACGCGGGTCTTCCCGGAGCCGGCGCCGGCGATGACGAGCAGCGGGCCCTCGGTCGTGAGCACCGCCTCCCGCTGGGCGGGGTTCAGGCCGGCGAGGTAGTTCTCGGGCGCGGCGACGCTCACGCGGGCGATGCTAGCCGCGGGGCTGGCCGGCAACCGCGGCCATTGACAGACGCCCCGGCGCGCCGAAGATGAGAGGGTTGGCTCGAACACAGGACGGCGCCGTCGCCGTCCGACGAGGAGGGGGTATGGCAGAGCACAGCCGACTCGGCACGGCGCGAGAGCACGAGACGGAGGCGCTGGTCGCGGAGCTGATCGAGCGTCTCGAGCTCCACGACGCTCGCGCCGCCCGTCTGGAGCACGAGCTGGAGCTGCTGCGCACGCAGCGCGACCTGCTCGAGACGGAGCTCGAGCACGCCACCGGCGTGGTCGCGCAGCTGACGAAGCAGCTCATCGAGGTCGAGGGCAAGCTCGCGGAGCAGCCGCTCTCGCTCAAGACGCGAATCGCCCGCCGCTCCATCACGTAGGCCGCTGTACCGCGGTTCCGCCCGGCGCGGCCCCGGGCGGGACCGGCGTGCGCGGCAAATGAGCCGGACGGCCCATCGAGCGGGCGTTCGCCGTGCCGATGGAGGACGTGTGAGCGCCCAGGAACTCATCGCGGCCCTCGAACTCGAGGAGCTCTCCGACGAGGAGCACCGGATTCGCAGCTGGCGCATGGAGCAGTTCCGCTCGCTCGGGTTCCACCTCGTCTCGGCGGCGCTGCTGGCCGAGTCGAGCGTCGACCTGGCGGTCGCGCGGCGCCTCGCCGCCCGCGGCTGCCCGCCCGAGCTGGCCGCGCGGATCCTGCTCTAGCCGGCGCGCGTCCCGCCTCGCATCGGCCAGAATCGCGCCGTGCGGCTCGCCCTGATGATCGAGGGCCAGGAAGGGGTCAGCTGGGAGCAGTGGCTCGCGCTCGCGCGCGCGTGCGAGGACCACGGGGTGGAGACGATGTTCCGCTCCGACCACTACCTGTCGCCGTCGGCGCCGTTCCAGCGGGACGCGCTCGACGCCTGGACGACGATCGGCGCGCTCGCCGCGAGCACCAGCACGCTCCGGCTCGGGACGCTCGTCTCGCCGGCCACCTTTCGCCACCCGTCCGTCCTGGCGAAGGCGGCCGCGACCGCCGACCACGTCTCCGGCGGCCGGATCGAGCTCGGCCTCGGCGCGGGCTGGATGGAGCTCGAGCACACCGCCTACGGCTTCGCATTCCCGCCGACGCGCGAGCGGGTGGAGCTCCTGGCCGAGCAGCTCGAGATCGTGCACGGCCAGTGGACGCAGGAGCGGTTCGGCTTCGAGGGGCGGCACTACCGGCTGGCCGACTCGCCCGCGCTGCCGAAGCCGGTCCAGCGGCCGCATCCGCGCCTGCTGGTCGGCGGGAGCGGCAGGCGCGGCACGGTCGTTCCCGCCGTCCGCTTCGCCGACGAGTACAACACGCTGCTCGCCTCGCCGGAGGACTGCCGCGAGCGGCGAGCGCGCCTCGACGCGGCCTGCGAGGAGGCCGGGCGCGACCCGGGGTCGCTCGCCCTGTCGCTGATGATCGGCTGCCTGATCGGCCGCGACGAGGGCGAGCTGCGGGACCGGGCCCGCCTGCTCGCCGAGCGCGGCTACGGCCCGGGCGCCGACGCGGACGCGCTGCTCGCCCGCTACCGCGAGCGGGGCGTCGCGGGGACGCCCGAGCAGGCGGCCGAGCGCCTGCGCGAGTTCGAGGCGGCCGGAGTCGAGCGGGGGATGCTCCAGCAGCTCCTGCACGACGACCTCGACCAGGTCGCGCTGATCGGGCGCGAGCTCGCTCCCGCGATCGGCACCTGACTCGCGCGCGGCGGCGCTAGTTCGGCGGGTCGCGCGGCGGCAGTTGCAGCTCCTCGGCCGCCCGGGACTCGCCGGCGGCGAGCTGACGCTCCCGCTCGCGCTCGGCGTCGAGCTCCGCGCCGAGCAGAATCGCGGCGTTGGACAGCCACAGCCAGACGAGGAAGACGACGACGGCTCCGAGACTGCCGTACGTCTTGTTGTACGAGCCGAAGTTCGCGACGTACAGCGCGAATGCCCCGGATGCGAGGAGCCAGACGACGACCGCGACAACGGCGCCTGGTGTTACGAGCCGGAAGCGCGGTTGCCGGACGTTTGGGGTCACGTAGTAGAGCAGCGCGATCATCAGGGCCACGATCGCCACGAGAACGGGCCACTTTCCGTAGTTCCAGGCGGTGACGAGCCCGTCGCCAAGTCCGATCGCCCCGCCGACCGCGTCGGCTAGCGGCCCGGTCACGACGATCGCGACGGCGACGATCGCCAGCAGCAGGACCATCACGGCCGTCACCACGGTCTGCAGGGGGCGCAGCTTCCAGAAGGGACGCCCCTCACGCACCTCGTAGATCACGTTCATCGCTCGTGTGAAGGCACCGATGTATCCGGATGCCGACCAGAGAGCTCCAAGCAAACCGACCCCGAGCAGCGCACCCGCCCCGCCCTTGCTCTGCACGATCTGGACGATCGGGTCGCGAAGCGTGTCGGCGGTCGCGCCCGGACTGACATCCCTGACGATTCCGAGGAGCGCGTCGGTCGTGCGCGGATGCTCGCCGAAGAGACCGAGGAGCGCGACGAGCACGACGAGCGCGGGGAAGATCGAGAGCACGCCGTAGTACGTCAGCGCCGCCGCCCAGTCGGTCAGGTTGTCCTCGCGAAACTCACGCAGCGTCCGCTTCAGCGCGGCGTACCACGACGGGCTCCGACCGGATCGCGAGGAGTCGACCGCCACGGTCTCGTTGTCGCGTGGCGGCGGCGGCGCGAAACCCGCCAGCGCGGCCCGCAACTCCTGCCCGTGAGTCGGGCAGGGCCGGCGCGACGGCGGAAGTTCACCTCGAATTTACGTGCGCGACCGCCCGGAACCGGCGGGCCAGGGTACGGTCTGACCATCCCGATGACACGGAGGTCGACCATGATGATTCGGACACTTGGAGCCGCAGGGGCGGTCGCCCTCGCGCTCGGCGTCGCCCCCGCGCTCGCGAACCACGAGGGCGGTGAGCCGGGCGCGCGCGGGCAGGGCGCGCCGGGCCAGGTGTGTCGCCAGCAGCACGACCCGACCACCGATCCCGCCGGGTTCCGCGAGTGCGTGAGGACCCTCGCGCAGCAGCGCGGGCACGGCCAGGGGAACGGGAACCGGGGCGAAGCTCGACGCCAGGCGCGCGCCGCGCTCGCGCAGGCGATCGCGACCTGCCGCCAGCAGAACCAGGGGAACCGCGAGGCGATTCGCGCCTGCATCCAGACCGCGAGGCAGGCCGCGAGGACGGCGCGCCAGCAGCGCCGTCAGGCGCTCAGGCAGGCCATCGCGACCTGCCGCCAGCGGAACCAGGGGAACCGTCAGGCGATTCGTACGTGCGTCCAGGCCGCCAAGGCGGCCGCCCGCGCGGGCGGGTAACGCCGTCGCACCAGGGCGGCCGCCCCCCGCGGCCGCCCGCCTCTCCCGCCCCGGCCGTCCGGCCCGCGGCGCGCGCCGCGCCGCTCGTCGCAGGCGCGGCGATAGCCTGGCGCACGACGTGGACGTCCGACCGTTCCGACGCGAGGATGCGGCGCGCTGGGTCGCGCTCGTCCGCGAGCTCGAACCGGCGATCGTCCAGACGCCGCCCGGCCTGCTGCACACGCTCGACACGCTCCCGGCTCGGGCGAGGAACCGGTTCTGGACGGCGTGGTCGGGGGGCGATCTGGTCGGCGTCGCACTCGGCCGGCTCGCCTGGTGGACCGACCGCGACGACCTCGCCTACGTCTGGGCCGGCGTGCGGCGGGACGCGCGCGGCCGCGGAGTCGGCGCGCGGCTGTACGCGCTCGCCGAGGCGCACGTGCGCGGACTGGGCGCCCGCCGCGTCGAGACGTGGACCGGCGGCGACGACGCCGGC
>JACVRR010000128.1 GCA_014534345.1 Thermoleophilia bacterium
GCCACGCGGTCGCGATCGCGCCGGTGGGGCCGGAGGTCGCCCCCATCCTGCTCGGGGAAGACCTGCGCGACCTCGGCGCCGCGGTCGCCGTGCGGGCGGTGACGGCCGGGGACGGGTCGGTCGCCGTCGCCGGCGAGCGCGCGATCGTGCGATTCCCGCCCGCGGCGGGGTAGCGCTACGCGCGCGGCGCGGGGGCGGGCGGCGCGGCGGCGTCGCCCCTCGCCTCGCGCTGCGCCCCGCCGCCGGCGAGCAGCGTTCGCAGCGCGCGTCCCGGTGCGGCGAGGGCCCAGCGCGCGCCCTCGACGATCCAGCCCGCGACGGCGAGCGCCAGGGCGCCGAGGAAGAGCACGAGCAGGAGCAGCCGCCTCGTCATCGCACCTCCGCCAGCGCGCGCAGGACCTCGTCCTCGCGCCCGGCCCGCAGGGCGTCGACGAGTCGCCCGTCGCCGGTCAGCCCGGCGCGCGCGGAGAGGAGCTCCGTCAGGCGCTCGTCGGCGATCCCGCGCGCCCGCGCGGCGGCGACGACGCGCGGGATGGAGGCGAGCGGCCGCCCGTCGCGCCCGAACTGCCAGGACGGGTACACCCACTGGCCGTCGTCCCGCCGCACGGCGAGCAGCTCGCCGCCACGGCGCATCGCGTCGACCTGCGCCGACTGCAGCCCGAGTCGGGTCGCGAGCCACGGCGTCGTCAACCCGACCACCTCGCGAACGGCCATGGCGCGCATGCTACGACGCCACCGCGCGCAGGGGAAGGGCCGATCGCGAGCGCGCGAGTCGTAGAGTGGCCGCGTGGCCGTCCGCGAGCTCACGGTCCGCGGGTACGGCGGCGCTTCCGTGCCGTGCCTCTTCCACGAGGAGGAGCGCGAGCGGGCCGCCGTCGTCTTTCCCGGCGGCACGCGAAGCGGCGGACGCCTCGGCGGCTCGCCGGCGCGGCCGGACCTGCACTTCACGCGGGCGCTGCTGCTCGAGCTCGGGCTCGGCGTGCTCGAGGTGTGGTGGGACGCGGCGACGAAGCCGCGCGCGAGCGAGGGCTGGTTCCGCGAGAACGCGCTCGCCGCCGTCCGCGCCGCGGGAGGTGACCGGGTCGCCGTCCTCGTCGGCCGCTCGATCGGGACAGGCGCGCTCGCTCACCTCCCCGAGTGGAACGACCGCAGCTCGCTCTGGCTCGCGCCGCTCACCTCCGTGCGACCCGTGCGCGAGGCCCTGCTGGCGTGGCGGGGGCCGAAGCTGGTCGTCGCGGGCGACGCCGACGAGGCATTCGAGCCCGTCGAGGGCGTCGACACGGTGCTCGTCCGTGGCGCCGACCACGGGTTCGACCTCGGCGACGCGGCGGCGTCCGCCCGCGCGCTGGCGGACGCGCTCGAAGGGATGCGCCGCTTCCTCAGCGCAGCAGGCGCGAGAGCCGCCGGTCCTTGAGGACGCGCCCGCCGGTCTGGCAGGTCGGGCAGTAGTAGACCGTGTGCTCGTCGTAGTCGACCCGCGCGATCGGCGTCCCGCACCGGTGGCACGGCTCGCCGAGCTTCCGGTGGACGCGGTACGTCCGCGCGTCCGCCGCTCCCCGCAGGCGCAGCTCGAGGCCCCTCGCGAGCTCGGCGTCGATCGCGGCGGCGAGCCGCTCGACCCCGTCTCCGCCGATGTGCGTCGACAGCGCGAACGGCGACAGCTCGGCGGCGTGCAGGATCTCGTTCGCCCAGGCGCGCCCGATGCCGGCCAGCGACCGCTGGTCGCGCAGGAGCGCGTGCAGCCGGCGTCCGTCGGCGGCCAGGACCTTCGCCAGCCGCGCGGCGCCGAGCCCGAGCGCGTCGGGGCCGAGGTGGGCGAGCTCCGCCTCCGCCTGCTCTGGCGCGAGCAGCCAGACGCCCGCGCGCTTCTTCGAGCCCGCCTCCGTGAGGACGAGCTGGCCGCCGCCCGCGAAGAGGAGTCGGAAGGCGGGCGTCTTCGGACCCCGCTCGCCGGCACGGAGGTAGCGCAGCCGCCCCGCCGTCATCAGGTGGACGAGGAGCACCAGCTCGCCGTCGACGGTCGGGAAGACCAGCCGCTTGCCGCGCCGCTCCGCGCCGGCGAGGCGGCGTCCCTCGAGCGCGCGGAGCGGGGGGTCGAACGTCTTCAGCGTCGCCACGTGGGCCGGGCCGGCGCGCTCGATCGGGAAGGCGCGGACGGGATCGTCGAGCGCGCGGCGGAGCGCCTCCATCTCGGGCAGCTCGGGCACGCCCCGACGGTAGCGCGCTAGTCGTCCTGCACGGTCGCCGGAGCGGTGAGCGGGGCCTCCGGGACGCTCTCCTGCGGCACCGGCGGCTCGACCGGCTCGGGCATCTCGCCGATCGACCGGACCGGCGAGAGGACGACGGGTAGGAACGCGAGCGCGGCGCCGGCGCCGCCGACCCACATCGCCGGGCGCAGGCCGATCCAGGTCCCGAGCGCGCCGCCGAGCAGCGACCCGAGCGGGATGACCCCCCAGACGACGAACCGCATGACCGAGTTCATCCGCCCTTGCAGGCGATGCGGGGTGATCGCCTGCCGGAGGCTCACCTGGGTGATGTTGTAGACCACCGCCCCGAAGCCGGCGAGGACGATCGAGGCCGCGAGGAACGGGTGCGGCAGCGCGGGCGGCGCGGCCGGGATGAGCAGAAGGCTCGGCCCGAACAGCATCGACCCCAGCACGATGGTGCGCCCGACACCGACGCGGACGGCGACCCGGTTGGCGAGGAGGGCACCCGCCAGGAAGCCGACGTTGCCGACGGAGAGGACGACCCCGATCGTCGCGGGCGAGAGCCCGAGCGTCCGGACGACGTACACGAGCAGGATCGCGAACACGAGCGCGTAGAAGAAGTTGGAGATCGCGGTGCACATCGCGATCGGCCGCAGCAGCCGGTGGCCGAGCACGTAGCGCAGCCCCTCGGCGAGCTCGGCGCGCATCCCGGCGAACGGCGAGCGCCGCTTCGGGCGCTCGGGGACCGCCTCGCGGGTGCGGATGGCGAGCACGAAGAGCCCCGAGACGACGTAGCTGATCGCGTCGACGAGAATCGCGATCGGCGCCGTCAGCAGCTCGACGAGCGCGCCTGCGATTCCCGGCCCCCCGATCTGCGCGCCGGAGCGGCTGACCTCCAGCTTCGAGTTGCCCTCGACCAGCTGGCTCCGGTCGACCAGCGACGGCAGGTACGACTGGTAGGCGACGTCGAAGAAAACGGTGCAGATGCCGCTCAGGAATCCGACGACGTACAGCTGCTCGAGCGTGAGGACGTCGAGCCAGTGCGCCGCCGGGATCGAGAGGAGGAGCAGCGCACGCCCGAGGTCGCCTGCGACGAGGATCGGGCGCCGCGGCAGGCGGTCGACCCACACCCCCGCCGGGAGCGAGAAGAGGATGAACGGGAGCATCGCCACCGTCCCGACCAGCGCCACCTGGAACGCCGTCGCCTCGAGGACGATGATCGCGACCAGCGGCAGCGCCAGCTGCGAGACCTGCGTCCCGAACATGCTGATCGTCTCGGCCGACCACAGGCGCAGGAAGTCGCCGTGGCGCCACAGCCCGCCGCGAGGCCAGAAGGTCGAGAGCCGCACGACGCGGGATGATACGCAGCAGTTGAGGTTTGTCAATCGATAGACTTCTTTCGATGGCGAAGCGGGAGAAACGGCCGGCGACGCTCGCCGAGGCGCGCGCCCTCGCGCACCCGCTCCGCCAGCGCATCCTGCGTCTCTGCCTGGACGAGGAGCTGACGAACAAGCAGCTCGCCGACCGGCTGGACGCCGATCCCGGCACGGTGATCCACCACGTGCGCAAGCTCGTCGACACCGGGTTCCTCGCCCCCGGGGACGTGCGGGCCGGGCCGCGGGGCGCCCTCGAGAAGCCGTACCGAGCGACGAAGAAGTCGTGGACGCTCGACGTCACGGAGTCGGGCGAGAGCTTCAACCTCACGCTGGCGGCGGTGGACGCCTTCCGGGACGAGCTCGCCGAGGCCGGCGACGAGGCGGGGCACACGATGACCCGGCTCGGCCTGACGCTCAACGAGACGTCGCGCGACGAGCTGCTGCGGCGGCTGAGCGAGGTCCTCGAGGAGTTCGCGGCCAGGTCCGACGACCCGGACGGCCGGCCGTACGGGCTGCTCGTGGCGATCCACGAGCGCGCGTGGCCCCGCCGCGAGTAGCGTCCCTCGCATGCGTCCGCTCGCCGTGGAGGTGCGCCGCGGTGGTGTCGTCGAGGCGCGCCACCGCGTGCACGCGGCCGCCGTCCGGAAGGGCCGGCTCGTCGCCGCCCGTGGCGACGCGGGGCTCGTGACCTTCCTGCGCTCGGCGGCGAAGCCGTTCCAGGCGCTCCCGCTCGCCCGCGGGCGTCCCGACCTCGACGAGCGCGAGCTCGCGATCGCCTCAGCCTCGCACCTCGCCGACGACGACCAGCTGGCCGCCGTGCGGTCGCTGCTGGCCAAGGCGCCGGCGGACGAGGAGGAGCTCGAGTGCGGCCCGGAGGGCGGCTCGCGCCTGCGGCACAACTGCTCCGGCAAGCACGCCGGGATGCTCGCGCTCGCCCGGGCGAACGGCTGGCCTGTCCCCGGCTACCGGCTCGCCGGACATCCCGTGCAGCAGGCCCTGCTCGCGGAGATGGCCGCCGCCGCGGAAGTCGCGGCGGACACGATCGCGACGGCCGTGGACGGGTGCGGCGTCATCACCTTCGCCGTGTCGCTCGAGCGCGTCGCGCGCGCCTTCGCACGCCTGGAGACGCTCGACGGCGGCGCCCGCGTCGCCGCGTCGATGCGCGCCTACCCCGAGTTGATCCGCGGGGCGGCCGCCGCGGACACGCAGCTCATGCGCGCGCTTCCCGGCTGGGTGGCCAAGGGCGGGGCCGAAGGCGTGATCGGCGCCGCCGGACCGGGCGGCCTCGGCGTCGCCCTGAAGGTCGAGGACGGCGCCGGCCGCGCCATCCGGCCAGCGCTCGCTGCCTTCCTCGCCGGGCTCGGCACGCCGGTACCCGCGCTCGCCGTCCAGCCGCTGGTCAACAGCCGCGGCGAGACGGTTGGCGAGATCGCGACGGCGCAGTAGGATCGCGCGCCGTCCCTCGACCGGAAGGAGCAGCCATGTTCGGCATTCGCCGCGGCCCCTCGTCGATTCTCATGCTGGTCGCCGTCGTCCTCTTCCTGCTCGCCGCCTTCGGCGTGGACGTGGCCGACTTCGACCGTACCGACCTGCTCGCGCTCGGCCTCGCCGCCTTCGCCGCGGGCCACGTCTTCTGAGGGCGCGGTAAGATCCGGCCGGTGACTACCCTACGGGTCTGGGTTCGCCGTCCTCGCGCCTCGGCGTTCCCCCAGTCGCGCCGCCGGCGCCGCTCGGAGCTTCCCTCGTGACCGCCGGCGACTTCATGCCGCTCGACGGCTGGGACCACATCGAACTGTGGGTCGGCAACGCGAAGCAGGCGGCGTACTTCTACGAGCACGCGTTCGGCTTCCGGCGGATCGCGTACGCGGGCCCCGAGACGGGCGTGCGCGACCGCGCGTCGTACGTCCTCGAGCAGGGCGACGTCCGCTTCGTGCTGTCGAGCGGCCTGCGGCGCGAGTCGCCGGTCGGCGAGTTCGCCTGCCTGCACGGCGACGGCGTGAAGGACATCGCGCTCCGCGTCCCGGACGCCCGCGCGGCCTACCGGGAGGCGGTGCAGCGGGGCGCGCGCGGCGTCGCCGAGCCGCACTGGAGCGAGGACGAGCACGGCCGCGTCGAGCTGGCGTCGATCGCCACCTACGGCGACGTCGTGCACACGTTCGTCAACCGGGGCGAGTACGAGGGCGTCTACCTGCCGGGCTACGTCGCCCAGTCCTCCAACGGTGCCGACGGTGGGGTCGGCCTGGTGACGATCGACCACGTGGTCGGGAACGTCGAGCTCGGCCGCATGGAGCACTGGGTCGACTTCTACGAGCGCGTCTTCGGCATGACCGAGATGATCCACTTCAGCGACGAGGACATCTCGACCGAGTACTCCGCCCTGATGTCGAAGGTGATGACCGACGGGCAGGGGAAGATCAAGTTCCCGATCAACGAGCCGGCCGAGGGGAAGCGCAAGAGCCAGATCGAGGAGTACCTGGAGTACAACCACGGCCCCGGCGTCCAGCACATCGCGCTGACGACGGAGAACATCGTCGAGACGGTCGAGGCGCTGCAGCGGCGCGGCGTGATCTTCCTCAACACGCCCGAGGCGTACTACGAGGAGGTTCCCGAGCGCGTCGGCGAGATCGCGGAGTCGTACGAGGACCTGCGCCGGCTGCGGATCCTGGCCGACCGCGACGACGACGGCTACCTGCTGCAGATCTTCACCAAGACGGCGCAGGACCGCCCGACCCTCTTCTTCGAGGTGATCGAGCGGCACGGCGCGCGCGGCTTCGGCGACGGGAACTTCAAGGCCCTGTTCGAGGCGATCGAGCGCGAGCAGGCGCTGCGTGGGAATCTGTAGGCCGGACCTCGCCGGCGCGCTCCGCGACTTCCTCGAGACGCCCGCACGGCAGGCGTCCGTCCTCGACCAGGTCGCGCACCGCCCGTGGCCCGTTCCCCCGGGCAGCTGGGTGCAGGCGCAGACCTGGGACGACCTCCTGTTCGCACACTGGCGCGTCTCGGAGCAGCAGGTCCGCGCGGCCGTCCCCTCGCAGCTCCAGGTGGACACCTTCGAGGGTTCCGCCTGGCTCGGGATCACGCCGTTCCGGGTCGGCGGACTGCGGGTGCGGGGCCTTCCGCCCGTTCCGGGCGTCTCGAGCTTCCTCGAGCTGAACGTCCGCACGTACGTCACCTACGAGGACAAGCCGGGGATCTGGTTCTTCAGCCTCGACGCCGGCAGCGCGCTCGCCGTGGAGGGCGCGCGCCGGACGTACCGCCTGCCCTACTTCCGGGCTCGGATGGCGGCGCGGCGCGAGGGCGACTGGATCTCGTACCGGAGCGCGCGCGCCGAGGGCGAGGCGCGACCGTTCGTCTGGGAGGCGCGCTACCGGCCGACGGGACCGGCCGCGCCCGCGCTCGCCGGCACGCGGGAGCACTTCCTGGCCGAGCGGTACTGCCTCTACACGATCGACGGTGAGGACCGGCTGGCGCGGGCGGAAATCCACCACCCGCCGTGGCCGCTGCAGCCGGCGGAGGTGGAGATTGAGCTCAACACGATGGCGCCGACCGCTGTCGAGCTGCCCGACGACGAGCCGCTCCTCCATTTCGCCGCGCGGCAGGACGTCGTCATCTGGCCGCTCGAGCCGGTCGCCGGCGGTAGGGGCGGCTACTACTGATATGGAGTAGGGGCTTGTCAAGTCGCAGGCGAAGAAGGCTCGCGTTTGCGGGCCTTCTTCGTTCGGCGGGGAGAGCGCGTCGGCTGGTGTCGACGTGTCGGTCAGACTGATATGCGCGGGTCGGGAC
>JACVRR010000100.1 GCA_014534345.1 Thermoleophilia bacterium
CAGGCGGCGCGCGAGCGGCTGCGGGCGCTTCGCCGCGCCCTTGCGAACGAGGGCGAGCGCCTGGCCGAGGCCGAGCGCACCGCCGGCGCGCACGCCCGCGCGCTCGCGCGCCTTCGTGCCGAGAAGGCTGCCTCGCTCGAACGGCTGCTCGCCGACCGGCGGCGCGCCCGCGCGAGCCAGCGCGCGATGGCGCGACCGGCCGGCGCGCACCCGTCCCCGCCCGCCCCGGCCGTCGCTCCGCCGCCGCCTGCCACGCCGAGCGCGCGGACGCTCCGGGTGGTCGCCTCGGGCTATGCGCTCACCGGCCCGACCGCGAGCGGCGTCCAGGCCGGTTGGGGAGTCGTCGCGGTCGATCCGGCGGTCATCCCGCTCGGGACGCGGCTGACGGTGCCCGGCTACGGCGAGGCGGTGGCGGCCGACGTCGGCTCGGCCGTCCGCGGCGCGGAGATCGACCTGTGGTTCCCGTCCCAGCGCGAGGCGCTCGCCTGGGGACGGCGGACGGTGACGATTACGCTCCATCGGTCGGCATGGGAGTAAAATCCGGCTGGGCCCCGCGCCCCGCCCAGTGATCGAACCGCTCGACGCACACGAGCCCGACGCCCCGGAACGCGTCCGCGTCTTGCTCGTCGACGATCACGACCTGTTCCGGACGGGGCTCCGCAACCTGCTCGAGGAGCAACAGATCGACGTGGTCGCGGAGGCGGGGACCGGCGTCGAGGCGGTCGCGCTCGTGCGCGAGCTGGCGCCCGAGGTCGTGGTGATGGACCTCAACATGCCGGGGATCAGCGGCGTCGAAGCGACGCGGCAGATCACCGCGCTCGCCCCGCTGACGCGCGTGCTCGTGCTCACCATCTCCGACCAGGACGGCGACGTGACCGACGCGATCATGGCCGGCGCGTGCGGCTACCTGCTGAAGGACGCCTCGATCCACGAGCTGCTGCGCGGGATCCGAGCCGCCGCCGTCGGGGAGTCGCTCATCTCGCCCCACGTCGCGGCGAAGGTCCTCCAGCGGCTGCGCGCCTCGACCGCCCAGCCCGAGATCGAGCGCACGATCCGGTCGGAGCTGTCCGAGCGGGAGATCGAGGTGCTCAAGCTGATCGCGAACGGGAAGGAGAACGCCGAGATCGCGGCCGAGCTCCACATCAGCCCGAAGACGGTCAAGAACCACATCTCGAACATCCTGATGAAGCTGCAGATCGAGAACCGCATCCAGGCCGCGGTCTACGCGGTCCGCAGCGGCATCGTCTGACAAACCGTCGGCGGCGGTTCCCTCGGCTTGCGGAGGAGCGTCGGCGGCAGCCCGGCGCGCGCATGCTTGCGCGCCGTCGGGCAGCCTGCCGGGTCAGGCGGCGGCGCGGGCGGCGCGGGCGCGCTCGCGCAGGACGAGCAGCATCGCGCGGAGCCGGCGCAGGGCGGCGTCGGTGGCGGCGACCCGCGCGCTCAGCTCCGTGAGCTCGTCGCCGGCGCCGGGCCGGCCCGCCTCGAGCGCCTGCGTCGCCTCGCCGAGCCGCTGCTCGAGCCGCAGGCGCTCGCCCTCCAGCGCGAGGGCGTGCGCGTACCCCGAGGTGAGCGTGTGCTCGAGGCGCGCAACCGACGGCGAGCCCTGCGCGGCGTCGGCGGCGTCGATCAGCGCCGCGATCTCGTGGAGCAGGGAGCGGCGTTCGCAGACCATCGCGCCCGATTATCCGGGCAGTCGGCACGAACCGCCATCGGCCGATCGGACTATCTTTCGGCGCCCCGGGACCTAGCCCGTGCACCCCGACCGGCCCGCCGCACTCCGCCTCGCCCCCCGCTCCGCGGTCGCCCTCGCCGTCCTCCTCGCGGCCGCGGTCGCGGCCGCGGGCGCTCGCCCCGCGCCTGCGCCCGCGAGCGCGCCACCGCTCGCGGCGCAGCTCTCGCGCGCGCTCGCCGTCCCGCACGTGGACGCGCGGCGTACGGCCGCGGTCGTCGTCGACCTGCGCGCGGGGGACGTCGTCTACGCACGACGCGAGTCGCTCTCGCTGGCGCCGGCCTCGGCCGAGAAGCTGCCCGTCTCGTACGCCCTGCTGAGCACGCTGGGCCCGGAGTACCGCATCCGGACGCGCGTGCTGGGCGAGGGCCGACTGGAGGGCGGCACGTGGCGGGGACGGCTCGTCCTCAAGGGGTACGGCGACCCGACGCTCTCGCGTGCGGGCCTCCGCGGGCTGGCGAGAGTCCTCCGCGCCCGCGGGATCACCCGCGTCACCGGGCGGATCGTGGGCGACGAGTCGTACTTCGACGCCCGCCGCACCGCACCGGGCTGGCGCTCGTGGTACTACGCCAGCCAGTGCGCGCCGCTGTCGGCGCTCACGGTCGACGGCGCCCGCTACCACGGCCGAGTCTCACACCGGCCGGCGCTGGCGGCGGTCCTGCTCTTCCGCGACGCGCTTCGTGCGGCCGGCGTCGCCGTGCACGGCTCGGTGACGGTCGGACGCGCCGGTCCGGCCGCGACGCCGCTCGCGAGCACGGCGTCGGCGCCGCTGGCGTCGCTCGTCCGCCGCGTCAACCGCGACTCGGACAACTTCACCGCCGAGACGCTGCTGAAGCACCTGGGCGCGGCCCGCGCCTCGAGCGGAACGACGGCGGCGGGCGCGCGGGTCGTCCGCGAGACACTGTGGCGCGCTGGCATCCCGCTCGCCGGCGTGCGCATCGCGGACGGTTCCGGGTTGTCGCTGCTCGACCGGGCGACGGCGGCGCAGCTGGTCGGCGTGCTCGTCGCGGCGTGGACCGACCCGGCGCTGCGCGCCCCCTTCGTCCGATCGCTCGCAGTGGCGGGACGGACGGGCACGCTGAAGCGGCGGCTCCGCGCGCGCGCCGTCGCGGGCCGCGTCGCCGCGAAGACGGGCACGACCCGCGAGGCGTCCGCGCTCGCCGGCTACGTCGGCGACCGGTACGCGTTCGCGATCGTGCAGAACGGCCGCCCAGTCTCGTGGCACTGGGCCCGCACGGCGCAGGACCGCTTCGTCCAGGTGCTCGCGAGCAGGCGCTGAACCGGGTGCGTCCTGGGTGCGCGCGTCGCGGCGACCGCTCGAGGAGCGCGCCCGTGTCGCCCTGACGGCGCCGCGAGTTCGGGCGATGTCCGAGGGACAGTCCCTGCGACATGTCCGGCGGAGCCGCGCTCGCTCCCGCCGTGTCCGGGGGACAGTCCCCGGGGCACGTCTCCTCGCGACGCGGCCGCTCCGGCCGTGTCCCAGGGACAGTCCCCGGGACGCGTACGCAGGCGCCGAGGCTCGACCGGACGAAGGCTCCGCCCCGCTCGAGCCGGTCAGTCGTCGGTGGAGCCTGCTCCCGCCACCAGCTCCAAGAGGTCGTCCTCGGAGAGGACGGGCACGCCGGCGCGCTGCGCCTTCGCCAGCTTCGAGCCCGGGCTCTCGCCGGCGATCACGCCGGCCGTCTTCCTCGACACCGACTCAGCGACCCTCGCGCCCTTCGCCTCGAGGGCCGCCTTCGCCTCCTCGCGCGAGAAGCGCTCGAGCGTGCCGGTGATCACGTACGTCCGCCCGCTGAGCGGGCCCTCCACGGGGCGCAGCTCCTCGCCGGTCTCGAAGCGCAGCCCGAGCGCCCGCAGCTCGTCGACCAGCCGCCGGTTCTCCTCGTCGGCGAACCACTCGCCGATCGCCTCCGCCCGGTCCGGCCCCACGCCCTCGACCTCCTCGATCTCCTCCTGCGCTGCGCCCGCGAGCCGCTCGACGTCGCCGAAGTGGCGGGCCAGGTTCGCCGCGGTCACCCAGCCGACCTGCGGGATGTTCAGCCCGAAGAGGACGCGGTGGAACGGCCGCTCCTTCGAGCGCACGATCGACTCGACCGCCTTCGCGGCCGACAGCGCGCCGTAGCCCTCGAGCTCGACGAGCTGCTCGGCCGTCAGCCGGTAGAGGTCCGGCAGCGAGCGGAGCAGGCCGAGCTCCCACAGGCGGCGGACGAACTGCTCGCCGACGCCCTCGATGTCCATCGCGGCCTGCACCCAGTGGATCAGCGTCTCCAGGCCGCGCGAGGGACAGGCGCGGTTCGGGCAGCGGTGCATCACCTCGCCCTCGGGCTTGACGACGTCGGCGCCGCAGAGCGGGCACTTCGCCGGCATCCGGAACGGCTCGCTGCCGGGCGGATGCGGGAGCACCGGCCCGACCACCTGCGGGATCACGTCGCCCGCGCGCTGGACGATCACCGTGTCGCCCTCGCGGATGTCCTTGCGGTTGATGTCCTCCTCGTTGTGCAGCGTCGCCGTCGAGACCGTGACGCCGCCGACCTCCACCGGCTCCAGCTCGGCCCACGGGTTGAGCGCGCCGGTCCGCCCGACGCGGACGTGGACCCGCCGGAGGGTCGTCTGCGCGGTCATGGGCGCCCACTTGAAGGCGCGCGCCCAGCGCGGGCGCCCGTGCAGCGCCCCCAGCCGCGCCTGCTGGTCGAGCGAGTCGACCTTGATCACGATGCCGTCGATCTCGTAGTCGAGGTCGATCCGGCGGCGCTCCCATTCCGAGCAGACGCGGGCGACGGACTCAATCGAGTCGTGCCGCTCGGTGAACGGGTTCGTCCGGAACCCGCGCTCGCGCAGCCACGCGAGGATCCCGTCCTGGGAGTCGAACTCGACGCCCTCGTAGTGGCCGACACCGTAGAACCAGATCGACAGCTCGCGCTGCGCGGTGATCGCCGGGTTGAGCTGGCGCAGCGATCCGGCGGCCGCGTTGCGGGGGTTGGGCGCGGTCTTCTTCCCCTCGGCCGCCAGCCGCTCGTTCAGGCGCCGGAACGAGGAGAGCGGCATGTAGAGCTCGCCTCGCACCTCGAGCACCGGCGGCGGCGTCTCGCCGTCGGGTGATCGCAGGCGAAGGGGGACGGCCTTCACCGTCTTGAGGTTCGCGGTGACGTCCTCGCCGCGCTCCCCGTCGCCGCGCGTCGCGCCGCGGACGAGCACGCCGCCCTCGTACACGAGCGAGACCGCGGAGCCGTCGATCTTCGGCTCGGTCACGTACGCGACCGCCTCGTCCGTGCCCAGCCGCTTGCGGACGTCGTCGGCCCACTTGGCGAGCCCCGCGTCGTCGGTCACCTTGTCGAGCGAGCCCATCGGGCGCAGGTGCGCGACCTTGCGGAACCCCGGCGCCGGAGGAGCGCCGACGCGGACGGTGGGCGAGTCCGGCGTCTGCAGCTCCGGGTGCTCCTGCTCGACGCGGACGAGGTCGTCGAACAGGCGGTCGTACTCGGCGTCCGAGATCTCCGGGTCGTCGAGCACGTGGTAGCGGTAGAGGTGGTACTCGAGCAGCTCGCGCAGCTCGGCCGCGCGGGTCGCGGCGGCGTCGGAGCCAGAGGTCATGCGGCTTCGGCGGTAGAGGTGAGCGGACACATCACGGGCTTCGTTCGGCGAACACCGACGCATAGCGTTCAGAGGACGGCAAGGAGCTCCTCCGCGGAGTGGACGAGCGCGTCGGGCTCTTCCTCGGCCAGCCGCTCCGCCGGGTGGATCCCGCCCCACGCGACCGCGACCGCCGCCAGGCCGGCCGCCTTGGCGGCCCGGACGTCGTACGGCGAGTCGCCGACGTAGGCGGCCGCGTCGGCACGCGCGCCGAGGAGCGCGAGCGCGCGGAGCAGCGGATCGGGGTGCGGCTTGTGCCGCTCGGTGTCGTCGGCGCCGACCACGACGTCGAAGTACCGCTCGATCGGCACTGCGGCGAACGCCAGCTCCACCGTCGCGCGCCGCTTCGCCGTCACGATCCCGAGCCGCCTGCCCTGCCCCCGCAGCGTGGCGAGCGTCTCGAGCATGCCCTCGAACGCCTGCAGCTCACGGTGCAGCGGCTCGTTGTGCTCGCGGTAAATGCGGACCAGCTCGGCCGCGCGTTCGGGCGCGATCCGCTCCATCTGCTCGGTCAGGCGCATCCCGCCCACGAACGCGAGCAGCTGCTCGTCGGGGATCTCCCGTGCGAGGACGGTCTTCGTCGCGTGCCGGAAGGAGGCGAGGATCATCGCGCCGGAGTCGACGAGCGTTCCGTCGAGGTCGAAGAGCACCGGGTCGTAGCGCACGCGCCTGATCGTATTCGCCGCGAATGCCCTCTCCGGCGAGTCCTGACGATCCTGGCGGGCGGCGCGCCGTCAGTAGCGGACGGCGACGAGGTAGAGACCCCACGGCGGCGCGGTCGTCCCCGCCTCGGCGCGCGGCCGGCCCTCGAGCAGCCGGGCGAGCTCGCCGGGCGGCTTCTCCGACATCGTCCCGACCAGCGTCCGCACCATGTGCCGGAGGAAGCTGTCGGCGGTGATCTCGAGCTCGAGCACGTCGCCGCGGCGGTGCCAGGCAGCCGCTTCGACGGTGCGGACGAAGACCTCGTGCTGCGTCTCCGAGGGCGTGAACGCGCGGAAGTCGTGCTCGCCGACGAGCAGCGCCGCCGAGGCCGCGAGCGCCTCCTCGTCAAGCGGCCGAGCGACCCACCAGCTGCGCCGGCGCTCGAACGGCGACGGGCTGCGGCGGCGCCAGATGCGGTACCGGTAGCTCCGCGCGCGGGCGGAGTGGCGGGCGTGGAAGCCCGGCGCCGCCCGTTCCGCGCCGATCACCGCGACGTCGTCGGGGAGCGCGCCGTTCAGCGCCTCCGCCAGCCGCTCCGGCGGCGGCCCGCCGTCGAGCTCCACGCTCGCCACCTGCGCGAGCGCGTGCACCCCCGCGTCCGTCCTGCCGGCGACCGCCAGCTCGCTCCAGCCGGGGCAGACGGCGTCGAGCGCCTGCCGCAGCACCCCCTCGACCGTCCGCAGGCCCGGCTGCGCGGCCCAGCCGCGGAACGCCGACCCGTCGTACTCGAGCGTCAGCCGCGCCCGCACCGCTACACGGGGTCGACCACGAGGGTGAGGCCCTCGAGGGCGCAGACGCGGACGCGCGCGCCGGGGTCGGCCCCCGCGGCGCAGCGCGCGCGCCACAGCTCGCCGTGCACGCGCACGCTCCCCTCGGGCCGGCACGCGCTCACGACGTCCGCCACCGCGCCGACGAGCGCCTCGGCGCCGACCTGCGCGCGGCGGCGGCGCGAGAGCCGCACCCACAGGACGGCCTCCGCGATCTCGATCGCGGCTCCCGCGACGACCGCGGCCGTCCCCCACGGGCTGGGGAGGACGAAGACGGCCAGGAAGATGGCGGCGATGAGCGCCACGCGCGGAGCGTAGTGGGCGCGCGGCTAGGCTCCGGCGCCGTGGGCGAGTACGCCGTGCCGATCCTGCCGAGCCGCGACCTCGAGGAGACGCTCGCCTTCTACGAGCGGCTCGGCTTCGAGAGCCGAGGCGCCCCGCCCGAGGAGTGGGACTACCTCATCCTCGGTCGCGGCGGCATCGAGGTGCATTTCGTCGCCGCGCCCGATGTCGACCCGCTGTCGAGCGCCGCCAGCTGCTTCGTGTACGTCACCGACGCCGACCGGCTCTTCCGGCAGTGGGAGGCGGCCGGCGTCCGCGACGACCCCGCGACGGGCAGCCGGCTCGAGCCTCCGCGTCGACACGGCCTACGGGATGCGCGAGTTCGCCCTCGTCGACCGCAGCGGGAACCTCCTCCGCGTCGGGTCGCCGCTCGCGTAGCCACGCGCGCCCTTCGCAGGCCCCGGGGCGAGCGGCGGTCGCGCGCGCCGAGCCCGGGGCACGTCCGGACGCGCGGCGATAGTGCCGGCATGACTGCCCTCCGGGGCCCCGAGTCGATGGTCGAGCGCGCGCTCCCGATCTACCTGGCGCTGCTGTTCGCGATCCTCACGGTGATCGCGCTGCTCGTGCTGCGGGAGTTGGGGCACGTCCTGCTGCTGCTGTTCGTGAGCGTGCTGCTCGCCGCCGCGATGTCGCGCCCGGCCGAATGGCTCGCGCGCTTCCGCGTCCCGCGCGCGCTGGCCGTGGTCGCGATCTACCTCACCGTCGTCGCGGCCGTCGCCGCGCTGGCCTGGTTCGTCGTCCCGCCGCTCTTCGGCCAGGTCGCGACGCTCGGCGACCGTGCACCCGAGTACGCCGAGCGCTACGACGCGCTCCGGACGACATACGAAGGCCTGCGCGACGACTATCCGGCGCTCCCCTCGTTCGACGCGCAGGTCGAGCGGCTGCGCGACCGGATCGTCTCCGACGCCGGCGACCGCGTCGTCGGCCTGCCGGGGCGGCTGTTCTCGGTGTTGCTCGACGCGCTCGCCGTGCTCGTCATCTCGCTGCTGCTGGTGACGAACCGCCGGCGGCTGCTCGACTTCGGGCTCTCCCTCGTCCACCCGAGCGACCGCGCGCTCGTCGCCGCGCTGCTCGCGAAGATGGGCTCGCGGCTCGGCGCCTACGTGCGCGCGAAGCTGATCGTGATGGCGATCATCGGCGCGCTCCACTACCTCGCCCTGCTCGTGCTCGGCGTCCCGTTCGCGATCCTGCTCGCGATCCTGGTCGCCTTCGCGGAGCTGATCCCGCGGGTGGGGCCCTGGCTCGGACGCATCCCGCTGCTCGCGGTCGCGGCGCTCGAGGGGCTGGCGACGCTGGGGCTGACGTTCGCCGCCTCGATCGTCATCCAGAACCTGAAGGGCTACGTCATCTCCCCGCTCGTCGAGGGAGAGCAGCTCGACATCCATCCGCTCCTGGTCTTCGTCGCCGTCCTCGTCGGCGCCGCGCTGGGCGGCGTGGCCGGCGCGTTCATCGCCGTGCCCGTGGCGGCGATCCTGCAGACGCTGGTCGAGGACGTGATCGTGCCCTGGCGGCGCCGCGACCTCGCCCCAGCGGAGACGCCGGCTCCTCAGGCGTAGCGCACGCCCATCACCGATCCCGGCCTGCCGGCCCAGCTGCCGGGCGTGCCCGCGGAAGCGGGAACCGGGTGCGAGTCCGCCGGCGCTACTCGCCGGGCAGGGGGATCGACACGGCGTCGGCGTCGCCGCGCGCCCGGAGCTCGGCTCGGTCGGCTCGCCCATCACCCCTTCCGTGTCCGCGGCGGTCGGGGAGTTCCCGCCGGGGCGGGTCGGCCCTAGGCGACCGGCCGCGTGCCGGGCTCGTAGTCGACGAGCTCGAGGTAGACCATGTCGGCGGCGTCGCCGGGCCGCGGGCCGAGCTTGACGATCCGCGAGTAGCCGCCGGGCCGGTCGGCGAAGCGCGGCGCCACGTCGGCGAACAGCTTGTGCACGACGTCCTGCGAGCGCAGGTAGGCGAGCGCGCGCCGCCGGGCGGCGAGGTCGCCTCGCCGCCCGAGCGTGATCATCTGCTCGGCGATCGGCTTGACCGCCTTGGCCTTCGCCTCCGTCGTCCTGATCCGCCCGTGCTCGATCAGCGCCCCCGCAAGGTTGGCGTAGAGCGCCTTGCGGTGGGCGCTGTCGCGACCGAGCTTCTTTCCGGCGCGGTGGTGGCGCATCGCGCTAGCGGGCCTTCCGGTGGCATTGGTGGATGCCAGGGTCGCG
>JACVRR010000141.1 GCA_014534345.1 Thermoleophilia bacterium
AGCGAGGTCGACCAGCGGCCGCCGACGGCGATCAGCGGTCGCTGCGCGACCGCGCCGCCGCGCGCGCCCCGCAGCCGCACGACCAGCGTGTGCTCGAAGAGGAAGCGCTCCCGACCGGCCACGCTCACCCTCCGCGGCGTGACGACGAAGCGCGTGAGCGCCAGACAGCGCTGTCGGGCGCGCATCACGGCGGCGCCGGGGGCGGGCGGCGCGCTCTTCCAGAGGTCGACCACCAGCCGGTCGGGAGCGTGCAGGACCTCGTAGCTCACGTACTTGAACCGGCGCGGCGGCGCCGACAGCGTCAGCACCAGGCCGGCGCGCGCTGCGACGACGCGGGCGCGGACGCCGAGCGAGGCGACCGCGCGTGCTCGGGCGCGCGCGCCACCGCCCCCGACGGTGATTCGCGCGGCGCCGTCGAACGGGTTCGCGTCCGTCGTCGCGACGTCGTTCGGCCCGATCGTGCGGCCGGCGAGGTCGGCGACGACGCGGACGAACGCGGGATGGTCGCCGGCGCGCAGACGCACGGCGCCGAGCGGCGCCGCCGCGTCCGCCGGCGCGGCGAGCACGAGCGCTGCGGCGGCGGGGAGGGCCAGGCGGCGGCTCGCCGGCACACCCGCAGCATAGACTCGAAGCGATGTCGCCGAAGACGCTGACCGGGGCTGAGCTCCAGCTCGACGACGGTCCCGCGCGCGAGGCGGAGCTCTTCCTCGTCGACGGCAACAACCTCGCCTACCGCGCGTTCTTCGCCCTCCCCGAGGAGCTGGCGACGAGCGACGGCTTCCCCACGAACGCCCTGCTCGGCTTCACGAACATGCTCTTCAAGCTGCTCGCCGACTACCGGCCGCGCGGTGTCGCCGTCGCCTGGGACACGCGGCCCGTGCACCGCGTCGAGCTCTCGGAGGCGTACAAGTCGGAGCGGCGGCCGACGCCCGGGCTGCTCGGCGAGCAGTTCCCGCACTTCCGGCCGATCGTGGAGGCGTTCGGCTACCGGAACCTCGAGTTCGAGGGCTGGGAGGCGGACGACGTGATCGCGACGCTGGCGAGCCGCGCCGACGCGGCCGGCGTGAGGACGTGCGTCGTCTCGACCGACCGCGACGCGTTCCAGCTCTGCTCCGAGAACGTCTGCCTGATGATGACGCCGCGGGGCGTCTCCGACGTGCACGTCTACACGCCGGAGCGGGTGGAGGCGCGCTACGGCATCCGGCCCGACCAGGTTCCCGACTTCATCGGGCTGAAGGGCGACCCTTCGGACAACATCGAGGGGATCCCGGGGATCGGCGACAAGACCGCCGGCCAGCTCATCGCCCAGTACGGCTCGCTCGACGAGGTGATCGCGCACGCGGACGAGCTCTCGCCGGCTCGTGGACGAGCGATTCGCGAGCACGCGGAGCAGGCGCGCAACTCGAAGCTGCTGGCGACGATGCGGCGCGACCTGGAGCTCGACTGCGACCCCGGCGAGCTCGTCCTGGCGCCGCCCGACCGCTCGCGGCTGCGCGAGATCTTCCGCCGCTTCGAGTTCCGCAACCTGCTCAACCGGATCGACGAGCTCGACGTCGCGCTCCCCGCCGCCAGCCCGGCCGCCGAGGCGACCGGCGTCGCGTGGCGCGAGGGGGAGCTTCCATCGCTGCGCGGGGCGGTGGCGGTGGCGGCGCGCGACGACCGCGTCGCGATCGCGCGCGACGGCGAGCCCGTGCTCGTCGCGCCGTTGCCCCTCGACCTCGCGGCCGCGCTGCGCGACTGCGCGGTCACTGCGCACGACGTGAAGGTGCTGCCGCAGGTGATCCGCGAGCCGGCGGACGACACGATGATCGCCGCCTACCTCATCGACCCCGGGCGGCCCGAGTACCCGCTCGACGAGCTCGCCGCCGAGTACGCCGTCGAGGCCTCGCCGGAGCCGGCCGCGGACGAGGCGACGGCCGAGCTCGTACGCGGGGCCGAGCACGCGCGCCGCCTCGCCCCCCTGGTGCGCGCGCGGCTCGTCGAGCGCGGCAGCGAGCCGCTGTACCGCCGGATCGAGCTGCCGCTGACGGCGGTGCTCGCGGGCATGGAGCACGCGGGAGTGAAGATCGACACGTACCGCATGGGCGAGATCACGGCGCGGCTCGCCGACCGGATCGAGGAGCTCGAGGCGAGGGCGTACGCGCTCGCGGGCGAGGAGTTCATGCTCGGCTCGACGCAGCAGGTGGCGCGCGTGCTGTTCGAGAAGCTCGAGCTGACGCCCGGCCGCAAGGGCAAGACGGGCTACTCGACGGACACGCGCGTGCTGCGCTCGCTTCGCCGCGAGCACGAGCTCGTGGGCGTGATCGAGGAGTGGCGCGAGCTGACGAAGCTCGTGAACACGTACCTCGGCCCGCTGCCGACGCTCATCGGGGCCGACGGCCGGCTGCACACGACGTTCAACCAGACGGTCGCCTCCACCGGGCGGCTGTCGACGTCGAACCCGAACCTGCAGGCCATCCCGATCCGCACCGAGCTCGGGCGCGAGATCCGCTCGGCCTTCGTCGCCGAGACCGGCTACCGGCTGCTCTCGGCCGACTACTCGCAGATCGAGCTGCGCATCCTCGCGCACGTGTCCGGCGAGCCGAAGCTGCGGGACGCGTTCGAGCGCGGCGAGGATATCCACACCGCGACGGCCGCCGAGGTGCTCGGCAAGGACCCGGCGACGCTGACGAAGGGCGAGCGCGCGATCGCGAAGATGATCAACTTCGGGATCATCTACGGCATCTCGGCCTTCGGGCTCTCGGAGAACCTCGAGATCCCGCGCGAGCAGGCGCAGGAGTACATCGACGCGTACCTGGCGCGCTTCCCGCTCGTCCAGGACTTCATCGAGCGGACGATCGAGGCGGCGCGGGAGGACGGCTACGCCACGAGCCTGCTCGGCCGGCGGCGGCCGACGCCGGAGATCCGCGCCTCGAACCGCCAGACCCGCGCGCTCGGCGAGCGCCTCGCCGTCAACTTCGTGATGCAGGGCTCGAACGCCGACATCATCAAGGTGGCGATGGTCGCGATCGAGCGGCGGCTGCGCGAGGAGGGGCGCGGCGCGCGACTCGTGCTGCAGGTGCACGACGAGCTGCTGCTCGAGGTGCCGGAGCCGGAGGTGAGCGCCGTGCGCGAGCTCGTGCGCCGCGAGATGGTGGGCGCGTACCCGCTCGACCCGCCCCTCGCCGTCGACGTCGGCGTGGGCGACAACTGGCGCGAGGCGAAGGACTAGGGGGCAGGTCCTAGGAGCGCGGTCAGGTTCGAGCGGCCGGCGGAGGAAGCCCCAAGGGGCGGATCGGCTGCGGGATCGCCCGGCGACCGCGAACCCCACCACCCCTCCGTCAGAACCACGATTCGGCGAGCGCGCCGGCGCGGGCTCGACCGACGACGCCGATCCCCAGCCAGGTCCAGCCGGCGCGCGTCTCCTCCGACCGATGCACGGCCTCGATGTTGTGCCCGTCGGGGTCGAGCAGGTAGGCGGCGTAGTAGTCGGGCGCGTAGGGCCGCAGCCCGGGTGCGCCGTTGTCGCGACCGCCGGTGGCGACGCCGACGGCGTGGAACGCCTCGACCGCGGCGCGGGACTCGGCGATGAACGCGAGGTGGAGCGGCTCCGCGGGCGGGCGCGCGACGAGCGTCAGCGCGCCGAGCTCGACGACACGGCCGTCACTCGCGGCGAGGATGCCGAGCGCTGCGAGCACGCTGGCGTAGAACTCCCCGCTCGCCTCGAGGTCGGTGACCGGGAGCTCGACGTGATCGAACACGCCGGTGCGGGAGCTACGGCCTCGCTGGTTCGTCGCCGGTCGGCGTCCCGGCCTCGGGCCCGCCTGCCGCCGGCCGGTCTTCTCCGCCGGCGATGTCGCTGCCGCGGTCGCGCAGCTCGCCGACGCGCACGCCCGCGCCGCCCGCGGCCGCCGTCCCCGTCGTGCCGCCGGCCGCCTGCGTGTCGAGCGTCCGCGCCGGCGCGCCGGCGTCGCCGGCGTCGAGGGCATCGACGGGCGGCACACTCGCGTTCTCGACGCGCTCCGGGTCGAACGGCGGCGTCACGGGCGTCACGTCGACGGGCGCCGTGCCGCTCGGCTCTGCGCTGCCCCGGCCCGTGTCCGTCGCGAGCGGATCCGCACCCATCAGCATCTCGCCGGGCTCGCCGCCGGGCCCGCCGACGTCGTCGGGGCGCCGCTCCTCGGGCGTGCTCACGGCGCGGGCTCTACCCCCTCGCGCGGCCTGCAAACGACGGGCAGCACGTGCGGTGCGTCGACGGGGCGCGAGGGTAGCGTCGTCGGCAGCTCCTGGTGGAACGCGCCCGACGGGAAGAGCCCGCAGCCGCCGTGGCGCGCCATGACGCGGAGCTGGGCGAGCACGTCCTCGCCCGCGTGCTCGGGAGGGAGGTCGCGCCAGAAGCCGAACCCGCCGACGTCGCGCAGCTTCTCCGCGTCGTAGAGCACGCAGCCGCCGACCCACGCCACCTTGTAGCGGCGATCCACGGCCCGCGGCCCGAGCTCGGACGCGAGGTGCCAGAGGTTCGCCGCGCTGTGCAGGTGGTGGCGCTCCCAGGCGGGCGTTCCCGGCTCGACCAGCTCGGGCGTGACGGGGCCCTCCCACCACTCGACCGCCTGCTGCTCGGGACGGACGTCGTGCGCGAAGCTGAGCCCTATCAGCCCGCACCCGACGAAGCCGCACCCCTCCTCGCGGAGGGTGCGCACGAGCCGGCCGACGAGGTCGGGCTCGAGCACGAGGTCGTCGTCGAGGAAGAGCGCGAAGGGCGCTCGGACGCGGTCGAGCAGGAACTGCCGCTGCTCCGCCATGCCGCGCCGCGGGAGGTGGTGGAGCAGCTCGACCGCGTGGCCGCGGATGCGCAGCACGCGGACGACCGCCTGCACCTCGGCGCTGGCCCACGACGGCCGCTCCTCCGTCTGGTCGGAGACGACGAGGCGGAAGTCGCGGAAGTCCTGCGCCGCGAGCGTCGCGAGCGTGACGGCGAGCGCGGCGGGGCGCGCGTACGTCGGCACGAGCACGTCCAGCTCGGTCATGCCGCTCGGTCGCCGGCCTCGGTCGCGGCGAGGAGATCGACGGCGGCCGCGGCAACCTCGTCGATGGAGACGCGCACGACGAAGGAGGGATCGTGCGCGCAGCGCGGGGGGGCCGGCCGGCCGGGCCAGGCGTCGCCCGTGCAGTCGGCGCCGCACACGGGACACTCGGTCACCCACGAGATCGCGGGCCGGTGGCGCGCGCGCCCGAGCGGGCCCCAGCTGAGGAAGTTCCCGCACCAGTAGATGCCGACGGTCGGGGTGCCGACGGCGGCGGCGAGGTGGAGCGGCCCCGTGTCGTTGCCGACGACGACGGCGGCGCGCGCGAGCACGCCCACGAGCCCCGTGAGCGAGAGCCGTCCCACGAGCGAGAGCAGGGGGGTCGCCGCGGCGGCGACGACCGCCTCCGCGGTTTCGCGCTCGGCGTCGACGCCGGTCAGGACGACGCGCGCTCCCGCGCGCGCGAGCTCGTCGGCGACGGCCGCGAACCGCTCGGGCGGCCACCGCCGGCGCGCGTCGGTCGCGCCGGGGTGGACGACGGCGAGCGGGGCGCCGCCGAGCGGCGGCAGCAGCTCGTCCGCCGCGGCCAGATCGTCCTCGGTCACGTCCAGCCGCGGCTCGAGCGTCACGGGGTCGGCGCCGACGAGCGCGGCCGCCTCGAGGAAGCGGAGCACCTCGGGCTGGAAGGGCACGTACGGGACGGAGCGGTCGAGCGGGTCGGCGTCCTCCCCGGCGAGGCCGGCAGCGACCCGCGCGCCGAGGCGGCGGACGAACGGGTTCGAGTAGCGTCCCCCGCCGTGCAGCTGGAGCGCGAGATCGACCCGCTCCGCCCGCAAGCTCGCGCAGAACAGCTCAACGGCGCCGTCGTCCTCGCGCTCGCCCGCGCGCGGCGCGGTGACGCCGGCGACGGGCGGCACGACGACGAGGCGGTCGACGGGAGAGCGCCGCCGCGCCAGCAGCGGCCGTTGCCACTCGGCGCCGAGGAGCACGATCTCCGCGTCGGGGTACGCGGCGCGGAGCGCCTCGAGCGCGGGGAGGGTGACGATGAGGTCGCCGAGGGCGGCGGCCGGGCGCAGCACGGCGATGCGGTGCACGTCGGGGACGAGAGCGTCAGCGACCGGCGCGGCCTCGGGCCCCATCGGGCGGAGCGCGTTTCCGGCGCCCACGACGGCGAAACGGACGCGCCCGTCAGCGTCGTCGTCGCCACGCGCAACCGCCGGGCGTCCCTCCTGCGCACGCTCGCGCG
>JACVRR010000035.1 GCA_014534345.1 Thermoleophilia bacterium
ACGAGTGGGATCCCCGGCAGCGTGAGCAGCGCCGCCGACGCGACCCGCGTGAGGTCGGTGCCGTGGCGACCGACGAAGCTCGCGCCCGTGTCGTTGTTGTTCAGGAACCGGAAGACGGGCCGGTCAGGAAGGTGGTGCGACAGGGCCGCGTCGAGCGCGTCGACCAGCTCACGGGGCGACGGCGCGTCCCACACGCCCTCCCAGGCCCAGTGACCGAGCTCCTGCGTCCAGTCGTAGGCCGCGTCGAAGCCATGCTCGAAGTAGTACGGGTCGCGCGCGCTCGCCTCGGCGAGCAGGAACAGATCCGGCTTGATCGCCTTCAGGCGCGCGCGCCACTCGGGCCAGAACTCCGGCGCCCGCTCCTTCACGCCCCAGGCCACGTCGACCCGGAACCCGTCCACGTCGAACTCGCGCACCCAGTAGGCGAACGCCTCGTGGATCATCGCCCGCACCTCGGGGTTCGCGTAGTTCAGGTTGGGCAGGTGCGCCCAGTCGAAGTAGTGGGTGATGGTGCCGCCCGTGTCGCGGTCGTAGAAGTCCCAGTAGCGGGAGGCCCGCCCGTGGACGGCCGCGTCGCGGTGGTACGGGTGCGCTGCCGAGGTGTGGTTGGGGACGAAGTCCATCAGCACGCGGATCCCGCGCCGGTGCGCCTCGCGGACGAGCTCGCGGAAGTCGGCCTCCGTGCCGTAGTCCTCGCGCAGCGCGAAGTAGTCGGTGACCGCGTAGCCGAAGTCGCCTTCCGGCGAGGCGTTGATCGGCGACAGCCACAGCGCGGTGACGCCGAGCTCCGCGAGGTCGTCGAGCCGCGCGGTGACGTCCGTGAAGCCGCCGGCGTCGCCGAAGCGGTTCGGGATCACGCCGTACACGACCGCCTCGTCCACCCAGCGCGGCCGCGCCCCCAGCGCCGCCGCGTCGGCCTCGGCCGGCTCCCCGTCCGCCAACCGCCGCACGAACGTCTCCTCGGCCCGCGCGTCGCCGCACTCGGCGACCGCGCGGTTCGCGCCCGGCGCCAGCGGCACGCGCTCCGCGAACGACCCCGCCGCCACCGTCAGCTCCCGCTCCCCCACGCGCAGCCGCACCTCGTCGCAGCCGTCCGCGGCGCCGCGGACGACGACCGAGCGCGCCCACACGTCGCCGCCGCGCGCGGTGAAGCGCACGCGGCCCTCGTCCTCGCCGCGGACGATGCCGGCGAGGCCGAACCCGGCGACCAGCCCGATCGCCAGGCCGAGCGCGAACACGACGACCGCACGCGTCGCTTACCCCTTCAGCCCGCCGAGCGTGATCCCGCGGATGATGTGCCGCTGGAAGATCACGAACATGAGGATCATCGGGAGGGTCGCGAGCACGGACCCGGCCATGACGATGTCCCAGGCCGTCCGGTTGCGGACGACGTAGAGTGTCAGGCCTAACGGGACGGTGTAGAGGTCCGGGCTGGTGATGATGATCAGCGGCCAGAAGAAGTCCTCCCACGCGTACATGAACGTGAAGATCCCGGTGGCCGCGAGCGCCGGCCGCGTGAGCGGGAGGATGATCTTCCAGTAGATCCGGAACTCCGAGGCGCCGTCGATCCGCGCCGCGTCGAGCAATTCGTTCGGGATCGAGAGCATGTACTGGCGCAGGAAGAAGATCCCGAACGCGCTCACTGCGCCGGGGAGGATCAGCCCGTAGTACGAGTCGAGCCAGCCATGCCCGCCCTGCCCCCAGATGTCGTTGCCGCCGAACAGCGGCATGTGCCTGATGACCAGGTAGGTCGGGATCAGCGTGACCTGACCCGGGATCATCATCGTGGCGAGGAAGAGGATGAAGATCGGCGTCCGGCCCGGGAACTCCCGCTTCGCGAACGCGTAGGCGGCGAGCGAGTTGAAGAAGAGCTGCAGGGCCGTGATCGAGAGCGCGACGAACGCGCTGTTCAGGAACCAGCGGCCGACGAACTCCGCCGAGCGGGCGTCGTCCTTGCCGAGGCCGAGGAACAGCTCGTAGTTCGCGAGCGTCGGGTTCTCGGGGATCCACTGCGGCGGCCAGACGAAGATGTCGCCGAGCGGCTTCAGCGAGGAGGAGACGAGCCAGGCGAACGGCGCGATGAAGACGATCGAGAACGGGACGAGGACGGCGTAGAGCGCGACGTTCCGCGCCCGCTTCGCGATCCGCCCGCGCGACGGCCTCCGGCGGCGCTCGGGGCGCGCCGCGACGCTCGGCGGCAGCTTCTCGCGCGGCGCGGCGACTGCCATCAGTGGGGCACCATCTAGATGCCCGCTCCGTAGCGGCGGTAGAGCCGCAGCTGGAAGAGCGTGAACACGAGCGTCATCGCGAACAGGAAGAACGCGAGCGCCGTCGCGTACCCCATCTCGAAGAACTTGAACGCCGTGAGGTAGATGAAGTAGACCATCGTGGTCGTCCGCTCGACCGGGCCGCCGCCCGTCATCACGAAGATCTGCGTGAAGACCTGGAGCGAGTAGATGATCGAGATGACGAGCAGGAACAGCGTCGTCGGCGCGAGTTGCGGGAGGGTGACGTACCGGAAGCGCTGCCACGCTCCCGCGCCGTCCACCTTGGCCGCCTCGTAGAGCTCCTCCGGGATCCCCTGCAGACCGGCGAGGTAGAGGATCATCGCCCAGCCGATGCCGCTGTAGACCGACATCAGGATCACCGACGGCATCGCCAGGTCCTTGTCCGACAGCCAGAGCAGCGGCTCGTCGATCAGGCGGGTCTTCAACAGGTAATAGTTGAAGAGCCCGAAGTCGGCGTTGTAGAGGAACTTCCACAGGATCGCGACAACGACGAACGGCGTCACGACGGGCAGGTAGTACAGCGTCCGGAAGAGGCCGCGGGCGCGGATGGGCTGGTTGAGCATCAGCGCGATCAGCAGGCCGATCGCCATCGTCAGCGGGACCGAACCGCCGGTGAAGTAGAAGGTGTTGATCGTCGCGCGGTGGAACCGCGCGTCGTCGAGGATGTCGCGGTAGTTCTCGAGGCCGGCGAACGGCTTCTCCTTCTCGATCACGCTCCAGTCGTGGAACGAGAGGTAGAAGGCGAACCCCAGCGCGAACAGCGTGAACAGCCCGAACAGGATCAGCCCGGGCGAGATGAACACGTAGGCGCTCCACGAGCGCCTGGCGTCGCGCGCGACGCGCCGGGCGCGGCCCTGGGGCCGCTTCAGCGGGACGGAGAGGGCCATCGGTGCGGCGGCGGAGCGGCCGCCGGCGCCGGACGGGCCGGCGCCGGTGGCCTCCGGGTGCCTACTCCGCCAGGATCTTCTCCGCCTCCTCGGCGGCGTTGTCGAGGGCCTCGTCGGAGCTGACCTCCCCGTACATCGCCCGGCCGAGCTGCTCGTTGAGCGCCTGCTCGATCTTCGGGCCCTTCGGGTTCGCCGCCGAGACGACGCCGCACTTCATCGCCTCGGCGAAACCGGCCAGCACGGGTTTCTTCTGCTCGAGCTCGGGCGAGTCGAGCAGCTCCTCGCGCGGCGGCAGGAGCGTGCTGCCCTCCGAGTCGAACGTCCACGTGGCCATGTTCTCCGGCCGGCTGAGGAACTCGATCCACAGCCAGGCGGCGTCCTTGTTCGCGCTCGCGTCGAAGACGACCAGGTTGTCGCCCGCGATGGTGGTCGCGCAGCCCTCGTCGCCCTCGGGTAGCGGCGCCGTCGCCCACTTGCCCTTGATCTTCGGGTACTCGCCCTCGAGCGTGCCGGCGAACCACGAGCCGGCCATGTACATCGCGACCTTGCCCTGCGCGAACGCGACGCGGCCGTCGTAGGAGTTCGAGTTCAGGTAGTCGGGCGGCGAGTACTCGCGTAGGCCGACGTAGAACTCGGCCGCCTCCCGCGCCTCGTCGCTCGTGAACGCGACCTCGCCGTCCTCGGTCAGCACCTCGCCGCCGGCCTGCCACAGCCACGGGTACCAGTAGTACGCGGCCTCCGTCGCGAACAGGATGTACCCGTACTGCTTCTTCGCCTCGTCGGTCAGCTCGCGGGCGGCCTCCTCGAACTCCTCCCAGGTCGTCGGCGGACCGTCGATCCCGGCCTGCTCGAACAGGTCGGTGCGGTAGAAGAGCCCGGTCGTCTCGCCGTCGAACGGGATGCCATACCACGAGCCCTCGTACTGGGTCGACTTCGCGAACGCCTCGACGAAATCGTCCGGGTCGACGTCCTCGCTGCGCTCGATGTAGCTGTCCAGGTTGACCAGCGCGCCGCGCGAGGCGAAGTCGGCCGTCGTGCCGGCGTCGATGTACGCGGCGTCGGGCGGGTTGCCCCCCGCGACCTGCGTAGTCAGCTTTTGCGCGATCTGCTCGAACGGGACGTTCTGGAACTTGACTGTGATCGTCGGGTACTCCTGCTGGAACTTCTTCGCCAGCTTCTTGATGTTCGGCTCGTTGCCGACCCACGACGCGAACGTGATCGTGACGGGCTCGGTCGGCGCGGCGACGGGCTCGCCGGCATCGGTCGTGTCCTGCGCGTCGCCGTCGTCGCCGCCGTCCCCGCCGCACCCGGCGGCGAGCAGGGTGAGCAGGGCGACGAGCGCGAGCGCGAGCAGGTGGAGCGGCCTACGGGTCCTGCGTGTCATGTGACGCCTCCTCGGGGCGGATCGTGGGGGACTCGCGGAAGCGGGGAGCCGCCGTCGACTCGCGGACGACGAGCTCGGTCGGGAACAGGCGCCGCGCGGGCCCTTCCGGCATCTCGCCGGCGATCCGCGCGAGCAGGATGTCGACCGCAGCGCGGCCGATCTCGTGCAGCGGCTGGTGGACGGTCGTGAGGCTGGGGGAGACGAGGGCGGCCGGAAAGACGTCGTCGAAGCCGCACACCGAGACGTCGTCCGGCACGCGGAGCCCGCGGGCGGCGAGCTCGCCGAGCGCCCCGAGCGCCATCAGGTCGTTCGAGGCGAAGATGGCGGTCAGGCCCTCGCCGCCGTCGAGGAGCTCGGCCGTCGCCCGCCGGCCGCCTGCGTACTCGAAGTCGCCGCGCGCGACCCAGCGGCCGTCCGCCTCGATCCCCGCCTCGGCGAGCGCCCGCCGGTAGCCGGCGGCGCGCCCCGCGCTCGGCGGCAGGTCGTGCGCGCCGGTGATGCAGCCGATCTCGGTGTGACCAAGCTCGAGCAGGTGGCGCGTCGCGGCATGGCCGCCGTCCTCGTTGTCGGCGAGGACGAGATCGACGCCGGGGAGCTTGAGCTCGCGGTCGACCACCACCACCGGCGTCCGCACCGCGTCGAGCAGCGCGGCCAGCTCGCCCGCGTCGTGGAGCGTGGACGCGAGGATCAAGCCGTCGACGTTCTTGGCGAGGAGCGTCTCCAGGTAGCGGCGCTCGCGGTCCGGGTGGCCGTCCGCGTTGCCGAGGACTGTCGTGTAGCCGGCGGCGAAGCCGTGGTCCTCGATCACCCGCGCCAGTTCCACGAAGAAGGGACTGACGTCCGGGACGATCAGCCCGATCGTCTGCGTGCGCCGCAGGCGGAGGCTCCGCGCGATCCCGTTCGGCGTGTAGCCGAGCGCCCCGGCGGCGTCGCGGACGCGCTTGGTGAGCAGGGGGCTGACGTAGCGGCTGCCGTTCAGGACATGGGAGACGGTCGCAACGGAGACGTCCGCCCGGCGGGCGACGTCCTTCACGGTGACGGCGCGGCGAATCGTTTGCGTAATCGTTTCCTCGGAGTGCGAAATGCTCCGCGACGCCCCGGGGTTTGTCAAGCGAGAACCGACGCGCTAGCGCTCGAGCAGCACGACGCCATAGACACCGAGGTCGCCGAGTCGGAGCCGGTGTGACGAGCCGTCGGCGCCGAGTCCGACTCGCAGCGCGCCGTCGGGGCTGAACGCGGTCGCGCGCGTGAAGCGCTCGGGAAGCCGCAGGTGGACTTCGAGCTCGGAGAGCGGGGGCACCGCGTCCGCCTCGTCGTCGTGGTCGTAGCGGATCACGTGGACCGCCGCGCCGCGGTCGGTGCGCTGGACGTTCACGGCGACGTCGGCTCTGCCGTCGAGGCGGAGCTGCGGATCGGCGGCGGGGTCGAACGTCTCGTCGGCCAGCGCGCCCCCCGCGTTCTCGAACGCGTCGAGCAGCTCCCGTTGCCGGTCGGTGACATGCGTCACGCCGGGCAGGATGAGCGTGCGGTACTGGGCGAGGTCGTCCGGCGTCAGCTCGTCGGCGCGGAGCTTCCCGTCGGGGAAGAAGAGGACGTCGTACGGCTGCGCCGCCGCCGACAGCCGCTCGCAGACCTCGTAGAACGGCACCCGCTCCTCGCCCGAGACGTTCGCACGGTTGTCGGCGAACTGGTCGCGCCGTGCGACGAGCTCGAAGTTCGACTCGACGCTGTAGACGACCGCGACCTCCGAGTAGGTGCGCGGCGAGAACAGCTCCTCGTGCTCGGCGAGGAAGGTCTGGATCTCGACGCAGAGCTCGTGCGGCGCCCAGAACGAGTCCTCGACCACGCTGCCCATCCAGGCCCCGTACGGAACGGACATGTTCGCGCCGAGCGCGGCGGCCTCGTAGAGCGACTGGCGGAAGCGGTCGTAGCCGCGTCCGTGCTTCAGCGCCTCGACGAGCTCGGGGACGACGCCGCCGTACGGGTTCTCGACCACGACGACCGGCTTGTCGCGGACGAAGCCGGCCACGTAGCGGTACCACTCGGGCTGCCGGTAGCGGGTGTTCCGCATCTCCGTGATCACCACGTCGACGCTCGGCTCGAGCGCGTAGTACTGGTCGAAGAGGTTGAAGAAGTTCCCCGACACGACCACCTCGCGGCCCTGCGACGCGGCGTACTCGCGCGCGTAGTCGGCGAGCTCGCGGAAGTAGCGCGCGATCTGGCCGCGCTGGAAGCGGACGTAGTCCCAGAAGAGCGGGCTCGAGTCCTGCCGCTCCTTGAAGTCGAAGCCGCGCTCGAGCAGGAACTCGCCGTAGTGGAAGGTGCCGAGGTCGACACCCGCGAGCGCCGGGGGCTTGTGGCTCAGAGCCACTAAGTACTGCCGGAACCCCTTCATGCAGTCCTTGCAGAAGCAGCCGCCGTACTGGAGCGTCGTCAGCGGCAGCTCCGCCTCGTCGAGCTGGATCCCGTCCACGCCGGCGTCGACCTGGATGCGGATCACCGCCTTCAGGTACTCGCGCCAGACGGGGTTGTTGCGGTCCATCGTGTAGCAGTAGTGCTCGCGGTCGGGGCACTCGACCCAGCGCGCGTGACAGGGCTCGCCGTGGATGTCGCGCGAGCAGCACTCCTCGAGCAGGTCGGTGACGCGCTCGCCGTCGGAGTTCGTGAGGCCGCCCGGGAAGTAGTCCTCGAACGGGCGCCACAGCTTCGGGAAGCGGTTCTGCGAGAACTCGCGCAGGCCGAGCCAGGCGCGCTTGCCCTCGCCGCGCAGCTCGTTGAGCGACAGCACGCGCGACTCGTCCTCCGAGAGCTCGACCGGGAACTCCCAACCCTGCACCTCGAAGACGATCCCGAACACCTTGATCCCGCGCTCGCGGCAGGCGGCCACGAACTCGCTGTCGTTGACGAAGCCGTAGAAGCGGAAGCGGGGATCGATGTCGCCCCATGCCTCCTGCTCGAGGTACGGCAGCGAGAGCGAGCCGCCGCCGAGCGCCGACCAGACGAGCATCGTCGCGCGGTAGTGGACGAGGTCGTCCACCATCTTCAGGCGCCGGGGCGGGAGGCTCGGGTGGTAGCAGTGCTGACGCGGGAACCACGCGTCGAAGTAGACCCCCCGCTCCACGAAGCGCGCACCTTACCGCGGAAGTGCGGCGCGCTTACGCGACGGACTTTCCGCGGTTCGCCTACGTTGACGAGACACGTTGTGACAATGCGTCAGTGGACGAAGCGTCGGTGCGGCAGCTGGCGGCGCTCGGCGAGGTCACCGGGCGGCTCGACGCGGCGCGGATCGACCACTGGCTGTTCGGCGGCTGGGCGGTCGACTTCTACGCCGGCGAGCTCACGCGGCCACACGACGACGTCGACTTGGCGGTGTGGCTCGCCGACGCGCCGCGGATCGCCGAGCTGCTCGCGCGCGGCGGCTGGCGGCACGCGCCCGAGGAGGGCGAGGACGGCGGCACGGGCTACGAGCGAGACGGCGTCCGGCTCGAGCTCACCTTCCTGGTTCGCGGCGACGACGGCGCCGTCGCGATCCCGCTCCGCAGCGGGCCCGCCGTCTGGCCGGAGGGCACGTTCGCCGACGACTCGCGCGAGCTCGCCGGCGTCCGGGCGCCGCTGATCGCGTTCGGGGTGCTCGCGGACGGCAAGGCGGCGGGGCGCGACGATCCCGACGAGGCCGCGAAGGACCGGGCCGACTTCGCAGTGCTGTCGCGGTTACGACCCTGAGGTTTCGGACAGAATCGCGGCCGGCATGGCGCCGCTCGGGATCGGCATCGTCGGCACGGGGTTCGCGGCCGCCGCGCACGTCGACGCGCTCCGGCGGCTGCCGGAGGCGCGGCTGGTGGCCGTCGCCGCCAGCAGCGACGCGAAGGCCGAGCGCTTCGCCGCGCGGACGGGCGCTGAGCGTGGTTACGGGGACTGGCGCGCGCTGCTCGAGGACGACGCGGTCGAGGTTGTCCACGACTGCACGCCGAACCACCTGCACGCGCCGCTCAACGCGGCAGCGCTCGACGCGGGGAAGCACCTCCTCTCCGAGAAGCCGCTCGGGGTCGACAGCGGCGAGACGGCCGCGCTGGCGTCCCAGGCGGCGGCGGCGGGGCTCGTCGCCGGCGTGTGCTTCAACTACCGGCACTACCCGCTCGTCCGCCAGCTGAAGGGGATGCTGGGCGCGGGCGGGGAGGGGCGGGCGCACGCCGTGCGAGGCGCTTACCTGCAGGACTGGCTGCTCGAGGAAACCGACTGGAACTGGCGGCTCGAACCCGAGCGCGCCGGCGCGAGCCGGGCGGTCGGCGACATCGGCTCGCACTGGCTCGACCTCGTGGAGCACGTCACGGGCGACCGCGTCGTCGCCGTCTGCGCCGAGCTCGGCCGGCTGCACGAGCGCCGCGTGCGCCCCGCCGAGACGACCGAGACGTTCGCGCACGCGACCGGGGAAGGCGACCCCGTCGAGATCCGGACGGAGGACTTCGCCCACGTGCTGCTGCGCTTCCGCAGCGGTTGCCGTGGCCTGCTGGCGATCTCTCAGGTGACGGCGGGGCGGAAGAACCGGCTGCTGCTCGAGGTCGACACGCCGCGGGCGGCGTTCGCCTGGGACCAGGAGGAGCCGAACACGCTCTGGATCGGCCGCCGGGACGGCGCGAACGCCGCGCTCCCGCGCGACCCGGCCCTGCTCCGCGACGACGCCGCTCCCCTCGCGCACTACCCCGGCGGCCACCAGGAGGGCTGGCCGGACGCCCTGCGGAACCTGGTCGCCGAGTTCTACGCCGCGGTGGTGGCGCACCGCGAGTGGCGGCCGTACGAGCCCTCGTTCGCGACCTTCGCCGACGCGCACAGGACGATGCGGCTCGTCGAGGCGGTGGTCGAGAGCGACCGCCGGTCGGGCTGGGTCGAGGTCGCGGCGGAGCGGTGAAGCTCGGCGTCTTCACCGTCCTGTACTCGGGCCTGCCGCTCGAGGAGGCGCTGGACCGGCTGGCCGCGCTCGGCGTCGAGGCGGTCGAGCTCGGCACGGGCAACTACCCCGGCTCGGCCCACGCCGATCCCGACGAGCTGCTGGCCGACGGTCGCAGGGCGACGGCGCTGCGCGCGGCGGTCGCCGACCGCGGGCTGGAGATCAGCGCGCTAAGCCAGCACGGCAACCCGCTCCATCCGGACGACGACGGGGCGCGCGCCTCGCACGAGACCTGGCGGAAGACGCTGCGGCTCGCGGAGACGCTCGAGGTGCCCGTCGTGATCGCCTTCTCCGGCTGCCCCGGCGACGGGCCGGATGCGCGCTACCCGAACTGGGTGACGTGCCCGTGGCCCGACGACTTCCTCCACGTGCTCGACTGGCAGTGGAACGAGCGCGTGCTGCCCTACTGGCGCGAGGAGGCCGAGGTGGCGCGCCGGCACGGCGTCCGCGTCGCCTTCGAGATGCACCCCGGCTTCGTCGTCTACAACCCCGAGACGCTGCTGCGGCTGCGCGAGGAGACGGGCGACAACGTGGGCGCGAACTTCGACCCGAGCCACCTGTTCTGGCAGGGGGTCGACCCCGTCGAGGCGATCCGGGTCGTGGGGGAGGCGGGGGCGATGTTCCACTTCCACGCGAAGGACACGTACGTCGACCCCGTCAACGCGCGCGTCAACGGAGTGCTCGACGGCAAGCGCTACGACCGGATCGGCGAGCGCGCCTGGACGTTCCGCACGGTCGGCTTCGGCCACGGCGAGACCGTCTGGCGCGACATGCTGAGCGCGCTTCGCGTGGTCGGCTACGACGGCGCCGTCTCGATCGAGCACGAGGACATGCTCATGTCGATCGACGAGGGGCTGGCGAAGGCGGTCGCCTTCATCAGGCCGCTGCTGTTCCGCGAGGAGCAGCCGGAGATGTGGTGGGCGTGACTCGGCGCGGGGGAACGTGCGGTTCCCTCGCGAGCCCCCCTCCCTCTTTCGCCTGAGGCTCCACTCCGGCATGCGCTCTCGCGGAACCGCCGGGGCGTCTCGCGCTTCCCGAAGCAGGGGTCAAAGCAGGGGGTCAGGTCTGGCAGCGCAACATCGGGTGTCCCCATGGCCCCTCGCCTGCGGCGCCCGTGGCCGGCGACTCACGAGGCCAGCGCGGTGGAACGCGTGGAAGGACGCGCGATGCGTCTGTTTCGGCGCAAGACCTGACCCCCGGGCGTTGTACAGGCTCGATGCAGTACGTTCGCGCGGCGCGACGACACGACGCTTCGCCGTCAGGGCGAACGCGTGAAGGTGGTCGTCCGTACGCGGCCTCGGTAGCGACGGCCCGACCGGCGGAGTCGATCGTCGAGCGGTAGACGCACGGGCCGCCCATCGACTCCCTACTGGAGCGGTGAGCGTCGGCTCCGATGGATCGACCGTTAGCTGGGCCCTGCGAGCACAGAGCCCAGCTACGGCGAACGCGGGCGAAACGGACGGACTAGCTGGACTTCGGGGCGACCGTGATTGTCGTCGGATCCAGGTAGAGCGCATGGAAGAAAGGAAACGTGTAGCCGAGCGTCAGACTGCCGTTATCGTTGGTCGTCGACGAGACGACGAGGTTGGCCGAGTTCGAGTCGTCGACGATTACGGTCGGAGGGTGCGTGACTTCCACTCTCTGCGCCGCCGGCCCGCCGATAGTGATGAAGTGGCGGAGCCGATTCCGCGACGCCAGGAACGGCCAGTGCCGCATTTGCAGGGTGTACTCGACGGTCGGTGTTCCGGGAGCGGCCAGATCGTCGATCACACGAAGCAGGAATTCGTAGACGACGAGTTCAGGGTCAGCAACGTCGTCGTTCGGGTCGCGACGGACGAGGAACGAGCTGTCGCTCGTGAACTGGGTCTCACACGTTCGGACCGTGCCCGCCGTCGTGCAGGCCGGGGTCGTCCAGCTCCCACGTGGCTCGTCAACGGCCTTGATGACCGTGCCATCGAGGCGGACCTCGACCAACGCTCCGAGCGAGAGGTTGAGAACCTGCTTGCCTCCGGAGAGGATCTTGACACTGGGACTCGCGCCGTTGAGCGAGATCAGGCTCGAATTGCCTTTCGCGACCGCAGACCCGGCCGCCATGCAAGCGACGGCGAGTGCCACGGCGGCCACGGTGGCGGTGAGCTGCGCGCGGCGAGCGCTGAACATCAATGGTCTCCCTTCCAATGGCGGGATACCGAACGGGACCCCTACTTGAAACGCGTATGCTCAGGCATGCGGCGGCCTGTTTCAATGGGCCGTCAGGCCCAAAGCCCGGGTTCTGAGTCCCACGCGTCCCGGCGCCGGTCAGCGGGTCACGGCCGGGGTCAGCTCTTCGGTCGTGCACCGGCACGCCGACCCGGGCGCCCGCCTGGCCGAGTCCTCTTCGCGCGGTAGCCCAAAGTCCGGCCGGGCTACGATCCCCCACCCGTGGCCGAGATCGTCCTCGAAGGCGTGACCAAGGTCTTCCCCGACGGGACGGAGGCCGTGCGCTCGCTCGACCTCGAGGTTCCCGACGGGAGCCTGATGGTCCTCGTGGGCCCTTCGGGCTGCGGGAAGACGACGGTGCTCCGCATGGTCGCCGGCCTCGAGGAGGCGACGGACGGCATCATCCGCATCGGCGACCGCGTCGTCAACGACGTCGAGGCCAAGAACCGCGATCTCGCGATGGTGTTCCAGAACTACGCCCTCTATCCGCACATGAGCGTGCACGACAACATGGCGTTCGGGCTCAAGCTGCGGCGGACGCCCCGCGCCCGCATCGAGGAGAGCGTCGGCGGCGCGGCCAAGATGCTCAGCCTGGTCGACAAGCTGAAGAAGAAGCCGGGGCAGCTGTCGGGCGGGCAGCGCCAGCGGGTCGCGATGGGGCGCGCGATCGTCCGCCAGCCGCAGGCGTACCTGATGGACGAGCCGCTCTCGAACCTCGACGCGAAGCTGCGCGTCCAGACGCGGACGGAGATCTCGCGGCTCCAGCGCGAGCTCGGCGTCACCACCGTGTACGTCACCCACGACCAGACCGAGGCGATGACGATGGGCGACAGCGTGGCCGTGATGAAGAAGGGCGAGCTGCAGCAGCTGGCCGGGCCCCAGGTGCTCTACGAGCGACCGGCCAACGTGTTCGTCGCCGGGTTCATCGGGTCGCCCGCGATGAACATGGTGGAGGCGACGCTGGTGGTCGACGGCGGGGCGCCGTTCGTCGAGTTCGCAGGCTTCCGGCTGCGCGTCGACGAGGAGGCGGTCCGCGACGCCGGGGCGCTGCGCGCCTTCCACGGCCGCACGGTGGCGCTCGGCGTCCGCCCCGAGGACTTCGAGGACGCGCGCTTCGTCACCGACGCGCCGGACGACCGCCGGATTCGCGTCCTCTGCGACGTCCGCGAGGCGATGGGCGCCGAGGTCTTCGTCCACTTCGCGCTCGACGCGCCGCCGGTGCTCACCGAGGACACGAAGGAGCTGGCCGCGGACGCGGGCGACGAGGCGCTGGAGGAGCTCGCGGCGCAGGCCGGCGAGCGGCGGTCGCGCTTCGTCGCGCGGGTCAACCCGCGTACCCGCGCGCGGGAGGGCGAGCCCGTGGAGCTCGTGGTCGACACGCGCGACCTGCACTTCTTCGACCCCGAGACGGGCGAGCGAATCGACCGAGCCGAGCCGTAGCCGGCGGCGTGCGGCCGCTCCGCCTCCAGCCGGCGCGCGTCTACCGCTTCTACCGCGGCGGCACGCTGATCGCGCGCCTGCGCGGGCACGACGAGCCGGACGGCGAGTTCCCGGAGGACTGGCTCGGATCGGTCGTGCCGGCGAGCAACCCCGGGCGCGACGATGCGGAGGAGGGCCTGTCGCGGCTCGCCGACGGCCGCCTGCTGCGGGACGCGATCGCCGCCGACCCGGACGCCTGGCTCGGCGGCGAGCACGTCGAGCGCTTCGGGACGAGCACGGGGCTGCTGGTCAAGCTGCTCGACGCGGCGGAGCGGCTCCCCGTCCATGCGCACCCCGGCCGCGCGTTCGCGCGGACCCGCTTCGGGTCGCCCTTCGGCAAGACCGAGGCGTGGATCGTGCTCGCCACGCGCGGGCCGGAGGCGGGGGTGTGGGTCGGCCTGCGCGAGGAGGTCGCCCGCGAGCGCTACCACCAGTGGATCGAGCGGCAGGACACCGACGCGCTGCTCGGCTCGCTGAACCGTCTGCCCGTCTCCACCGGCGACGTCGTCTACGTGCCGGCCGGCGTGCCGCACGCGATCGGCGCCGGCGTCTTCATGGCGGAGCTGCAGGAGCCGACCGACTACCTGATCCTCTGCGAGTGGGAGGGGTTTCCGATCCGGCCCGAGGACGCCCACCTGGGGATCGGCTGGGAGGCGGCGCTGTCCGCGCTCGACCTGCGCGCGCACGAGCCGGTGCTCGGCCTCCCCGACCAGGCGCGAGCGTTCTTCTGGGCCGACGAGGAGCCCGAGCCGCCGGGGCGCTTCGCGGTGCTGCTCGTCCTCGCGGGCGAGGGCGAGGTCGCGGGCGAGCAGGCGCGCGCCGGAGACGCGTTCGCGGTTCCCGCCGCCGCCGACGATCTCGGCGTCGCCGGCGAGCTACGCGTGCTCCGGTGTCTCGCCCCCGACCCGGCGTGACCGCGGCGCGCCGACGCGCCCCGATCCGCCGGCGACGACCACGGCCGCCCGCGCTACGCTGTGCGGGATGGCGACGGGGGATGCGGACCAGCCGCTGAAGGCGGAGGCGGCCGCGCAGGCGGACGCTGACGCCGGCGACTGCTCGACGGTGAGGTTCCACGAGGTCCTGCACGTCGAGCAGCGCGAGATCGGCGTGTGGCGCTGCGACTGGGGCTGGCGCGTGAAGTGGGGCGACAGGGTGGCGAGGTCGCGCTTCCTCGACGAGGCGCTGGAGGCGGTTATCGGGCGGCTGGGGCCGCGCGCGACCGCAGCCGTCGTCGCGGTGCTCGAGCGCGAGCTGACGGCGGAGCAGCGCCGGACCGGACGGACCGCGTTCGCGACTGTCGCGCCCGACGCCGTCGACGCGCCGTCCGCCTCGGAGCGCTAGCCGAGCGAGCGGATCCGCTCGACGAGCAGCTCGACGAACGCTTCTCCGTCGACCGCGAGGCCGACGTGGACGTTCGGCTCGCGCCCGCTGCGGCGCCAGACGTCCACGACCGTGCGGCCGCGGCAGAGCGACGACTCGCAGTCGACCTCCACGTTGACGAACCGGGTCTCGACGAGGCCGGCGCGGAAGGCATGGACGAGCGCGAGTGCGTCGTGCACCGGAGAGTCCTCGCTGCCGTAGGTCTCCAGGTGGAAGCGGGAGAAGAAGTCCCACAGCTCCGCCACGAACCGGCCGACGCGGCCGGCCGCCCGCATCCGCTCCGCGTGGTCGCGCCGCATGAGCGCGCGGTGGGTGACGTCCAGCCCGATCATGGTCACGTCGACTCCGCTGGCGAACACCCGCTGCGCTGCCTCGGGGTCGGCCCAGACGTTGAACTCGGCCGCCGGCGTCACGTTCCCCTCCGCGACCGCGCCGCCCATGACGACGATCCGCTCCGGCCGGGCGACCGGGTGAAGGGCGAGCAGCAACGCGACGTTGGTCAGCGGGCCGGTCGCCACCAGCACCACCCGGCCGTCGCGCTCACGGATGCGCTCCGCGAGGACGTCGACGGCGTGGCGCTCGAGCGGCGCGCCGCGGGGTGGCGGCAGCGCCGGGCCGTCGAGCCCGGTGTCGCCGTGGACGAAGTCGGCCACCAGCTGCTCGCGGACGAGCGGCCGGTCGGCGCCCGCGGCCACCGGGACGTCCCCGCGGCCGACCAGCTCGAGCACGCGGATCGCATTGGCCGTCACCTTCGCCAGCGTCTGGTTGCCCGCCACCGTCGTCACGCCGAGGAGCTCGATCTCCGGGCTGGCGAGCGCCAGGAGGATGGCGATCGCGTCGTCGTGGCCGGGATCGCAGTCCAGCAGGACGGGAACCGTCATCCTGCCGGCAGCCCGTCGACCTCGGCGGCCGTCGGCAGCGACGGCTGCGCGCCGAACCGCGACGCCGCGAGCGCGCCGGCTGCGCACGCCCGCGCGAGCGCCTCGTCGCGGGGGCGCTGCTCCAGCAGCGAGACGACGAGCGCCGCGCAGAAGGCGTCGCCCGCCGCCGTGCCGTCGACCGCGTCGACGCGCGGCGCCGAGGCGCGCGCGACCTCGCGGCCACCCTCCACGAGCACGGCCCCCTCGGCCCCGAGCGTCACCGCGAGCAGCCGCGGCTCGCCGGTCAGCGCCTCGGCCTCGTAGCGGTTGGCGATCACCAGGTCGGCGCGCTCGACGAGCGCCGGCGGCAGCGGCTGCGCCGGGGCGGCGTTGAGGCAGAACAGCCCCTCGGCGCGCTCCGCCGCGGTCGCGACGGCGTCGAGCCGGACCTCCAGCTGGCAGAGCACGGCGTCCGCGCCCGTGACCTCGACGAGCTCCGGCGTCAGGTGCGCGTTCGCGCCCGGCGCGACGACGATCGTGTTCTCGCCGGTCGCGTCGACCACGATCACGGCGACCCCGGTGGGCGCGTCGACGGCTCGCACCCGGTCGGTGCGCACGCCGTCCCGGTCGAGCGCGTCGACGAGCTCGCGCGCGAAGTCGTCGCGGCCGACGCAGCCGACCATGGACGTCCGCGCCCCGAGCCGTGCCGCGGCGACGGCCTGGTTCGCGCCCTTCCCGCCCGGAACGCGCTCGAAGACCGCGTCGCCCACCGTCTCCCCGCTACGCGGCAGGCGGGGCGCCCGCGCCACCAGGTCGAGATTCAGCGAGCCGACGACCGTGACCGAGACTCGTCGCGTCGCCAAGCCGGCGACGATACCGCAGGCGGCGGGCGGTTTGGGCTCACTGCTCGCACGGAACACTGACCGCCGTCATGTCCGAGCCGGAGCGCCCCGTCGTCACCGTCAGCGTCGACCCTCGTTCCGACGACGCGGAGCGGGCCCGCGGCCAGGCGCTCGCCCTCGTCCGCGCCAGAGGGCAGTCGGTCGACGCGTACGAGCACGAGCTCGCGACGACGACGGCCGCGACGCTCAGCGGGCACGACCTCTCGAGCAACCAGGGCGTCGACGCCCTCGCGCGGCGGGTCGCCGTCCTCGTCGACGCGCTGGCGGGCCTCGGCTGGACCGCCGGCGTCTACGCCGCGGGCAAGCTGGACGTTCCCGCCGACCGCCTGCTCGAGGCGATCGCGAAGTCGCTCGACGACGCGGCGAAGGGGCGGACGCGGCCCGAGGACGCCGCCGCCGCGCCCGCCGACGAGAGCGACTCTTAGCGCGGCCGCAGCTCCGCGACGAAGGGGCGCTCGAACCCGGGCAGGCGCTCGACTGTCCAGGCCCCCTCGGCGGCCGCCAGGAAGGAGCCGGAATGCGGCCGGCCGGGGTCGGCCACGAGGGCGGCTCCGCCCGGGGCGACGACGCGCGGCAGCAGCTCGAGCAGCAGCTCGACGTTGCGCCGCTCGTAGAGCACGTCCGAGGCGAGCACGAGCTCCCACGGGCCACGCGCGACCAGCTCGTCGGGCGCGTCCCAGCGGACGAGTGCGATCTCGATCCCGGCGCCGTTCCGCCGCGCGTTCTCGGCCGCGAACAGAGCGCGTCGGGCGACCAGTCGGTGGCGAGGGCGCGGGCGCCGGCGAGCGCGGCGACGACGCTCGGCAGCGCGAGCCCGCAGCCGAGCTCCAGCACGCGCCGGCCGCGCACCTCGCACGCCGCGACGGCCGCAGCGAGCGCGAGCGAGCTCGGCCAGAGCTCCGCCCAGTAGGGCAGGAACTCCTCGCGCTCGAACGCCTCCTCGTCGAGCAGCTCCTCGCTGTCGCGCGGGCGAACGATCGCGAGGGTGCGCGCGCCGAGCTCGACGGCGTCCTCCACCACCTCGTACGAGGCGTCGCGCGGGAACCCGCTCATCCCGCCCGTCCCGGCGCGACGTGCCCGCGCGGGCCACGGCCGGATGTCCGACACCCGGACATGCCTCTCCGGGCCACGGCAGAGCCGCGGCGCAAGACGGCCTGGCGCAGGGCGTTCGGAGTCGATGCGCGCACTTCCGTGACAGTGTGGTCGCGTTCCGGGCACGTCGTCCGGCACCGGGCGCGCCGGTGCCCCCGGGCACCGAGCTACGCCGCGCGGCGCTCGGCGAGGTAGCGCTCGAGCGCGCTCTCGAGCGTCGGCATCGCGGCCGTGCGCTCGCTGCCGAGGACGCTGAACGCCGGACGCGGCGCCGCGAAGCGCAGCTCGGCCGTCGCGACCGGCTCGAGCGTCGCGGCCGAGACGCCGGCCAGCTCGGCGGCCGCCCCGGCGAGGTCGGCCCAGGTGGCGGCCCCACGGTTCGCGAGGTGCCAGCGCCCCGCCTCCCCGTCGATCAGCAGGTCGAGCGTCGCGTCGACCAGGTCGGGCACGTAGGTCGGCGACACCGTCGCGTCGGCAGCCGCGGCGAACGGCTCGCCGCGCTCCAGGGCGGCGAGCGCGAGCGTGACGAAGTTGTACGTGTCCCACGGGCCGAAGAACGCGCTCGTGCGGACGACCAGGGCGTCGGGCGACCAGGCGAGCACGACCCGCTCGGCCTCCGCCTTCGTCCGCCCGTAGACCGAGAGCGGCGCGACCGGGTCGCCCTCGACGTACGGCACGCGCTTCGCGCCGTCGAAGACGAGGTCGGAGGAGAAGGTCACGAGCCGCACCCCCCGCCCGGCGCAGGCTGCGGCGAGCGTGGCCGGCCCGACGACGTTCTCGCGCTCGCAGCGCTCGGGGTCGCTCTCGGCGTCGTCGACGCGCACGTACCCGGCGGTGTTGACGACCGCCCACGGGCGGACGTCGTCGAGCGCCCGCTCGACCGACTCCGCATCCGCGATGTCCAGCTCGGCGCGTGTGACCAGCCGGTACGCGAGCCCGCGCAGCTCGCAGCAGCGCGCGAACGCCTGCCCGAGCGTCCCCGTCC
>JACVRR010000090.1 GCA_014534345.1 Thermoleophilia bacterium
GTCGCCGCCTCCCAGGCGCCGCGGCCGCGCGCGAGGAACGCGTTCAGCGTCGGCTCCGCGAACTCGTCGCCGAGCCCGGCGGCCGCGCAGTCGAGGACGCGGTCGCGCTCGCGAAAGCCGACGCGCGGGCCGTCGCCGTCCACCGAGAAGACGCCGAACCCCGTCACGCGGGCAGCATCCCGAGCGCGCGCAGCTCCTCGACCGGCTCGAAGAACGAGCAGCTGCCGATCGCGCGCAGCCGCTCCCGGCGGGCGCGGGCGAGCTCGTCCGGACCGGCGCGGCGGTCGCGCCAGGCGAACGCTTCCGTCGTTAGCGCGAACGCGCCCGGGTCCTGCTCCGCGAGCGCTGCCTGCTCGTCGCCGAAGACGACGGCGGCGAGCAGGTTCAGGAAGCCGTGCTCCCGCTCGGTGCGAACGGCGTGGTGGAGACCGGCCGTCGCCTTGAACGGCAACCGGCGCTCGCGGCACGCGCGCAGGAACTTCGCCAGCTCGTCCACGGAGGGAACCGCCGCACCGCCGCAGCGCACCTTCGCTCGCAGGCCGCGCGCGGCCAGCGCCTCGAGCTCGTCGGCGAGCCGCCCGTCGAGCGGCAACTCGACGTACACCTCCGTCGTCGGCCCGGCGATCCCGTCGAGCGATTGCGGCCGCCGCAGCTCGACCGCGGCGACGCGCGGGTCCGACACCGGCCCGTCGTCGAGCACGAGCGACAGCTCCCGCTTCTCGTCCCCGAGCTCGCCGAGGCGGGACGCCGGCCACACGAGCCGGGCGAGCAGCGCGCGCTCGGCACTCTCGCGTGCCCGCCGGTCCTCGGTGAGCGCGGCGTCGGGCGCGAGGCTCGCCGGTGGGAAGGTCGGGGCGTGGTCGATCAGCCCCGCGAGCAGGGCGGTGCGCGCGTCGCCGGACACGCCGTTACGGGTTGCGCCGGATCAGCGTCACCCCGTCGCGCACGGTCAGCATCACGGAGGTGACGCGCTCGTCGGCGCGCACGTGCTCGTTGAACGCGCGGATCGCGCGCGTACCCTCCGACTGGTCCTGCTCGTCGAGCACGCGCCCGCTCCAGAGGGTGTTGTCGGCCGCGATCAGCCCGCGCGCCGCGATCCGCGGGAGCACCGCCTCGTAGTAGTTGACGTAGTTCTCCTTGTCGGCGTCGACGAAGACCAGGTCGAAGGCGCCCTCGAGCCGCTCGATCGTCTCCAGCGCCGGCCCGAGGTGGACGGTGATCCGGTCGGCGTGCGGGCTACGGGCGATGTAGCGCCGGGCGACCTCGGCGTGCCGCTCTTCGACCTCGCACGTGTCGATCCGGCCGCCGTCGGGCAGCGCCGCGGCCATCGAGAGCGCCGAATAGCCGCTGTACGTGCCGATCTCGAGGATCCGCCGCGCGCCGCTCGCCCAGACCAGCAGCTCGAGGAAGCGGCCCTCCACCGTCCCGGTCAGCATCTGCGGCGAGCGCAGCGTCGCGCGCGTCTCGTCGGCGAGCTCGGCGAGGAGCGGCACCGGCGGCGTCGTGTGCTCCTCGGCGTAGCGCTCGATCTCCTCGGGGACGAGATCCGGCACGGCGCCGATTCTGTCATTGCCGCTGTGGTGTAGTATCGACGCGTATGCTCACGGTGCCCGAAGCGGCGCGCCGCGCGGGTCGCAACCCCGAGACGATCCGCCGCTGGATCCGGACGGGGCGACTCCGCGCTCGCAAGGTCGGGACGCAGCACGTCGTCGAGGAGGAGGACCTCGACGCCCTGCTCGACGCGACCTCCGAGCTGCTACCCGTCCCCGACGCGTGGAGGCGCTCTCCTTCGGGCGGACCGCTGCCGAACGTCGTCGCCGCCGTCCGCCGCTCTCGCCGCGAGCGCTGATGCTGGTCGTCGACGCGAGCGTCGCGGTCGCGGCGAGCTTCGCAGACCGGCTCGACGACCTCTCACCGCACGCCCCGGTCGCCCCCGGCCTGATGTGGTCGGAGGCGCGCTCGGCCCTCCACGAGCTCGCGTGGCGCGGTGAGATCGGCGCCGCCGACGCGTCCGAGGCGCGGGCCCGGCTGGACGCCTGCCCGATCGAGCGCCGCGACGACGCGCGTGTCGGGCCCGAGTCGTGGCGCATCGCCGACCGGCTCGGCTGGGCGAAGACGTACGACGCCGAGTACGTCGCGCTCGCCGTCGTGCTCGGCTGCCCGCTGGTCACGCTCGACGCGCGCCTGCGCCGCACCGCGCGCCGCGTCGCCGACGTCGTCGGCCCGAGCGAGCTCTGAGGCGCCGGACGCAGCGTGGCCGACCGCGTCCTGACGCTCCGAGAGCTCAACCGCGCGCTGCTGGCGCGGCAACTGCTGCTGCGGCGGGCGCGCCTCCCGGTCGCGCGCGCCGTCGAGCGAGTCGGGGCGCTGCAGGCGCAGTGGCCGCCCTCACCGTACGTGGCGCTCTGGTCACGGCTCGAGCGGTTCGCGCGCGATGACCTCGACCGTGCCGTCCGCCGCCGGCGGCTCGTCAAGGCGACGCTGATGCGGGTGACGCTCCACCTGGTCAGCACTGCCGACTACCTCGCCTTCGCCGGCCTGATCCGCGACGCCCGTCGGCGCGCGATGGAGCGGCGCGCCGAGCGTGACGGCGTCGTGGCGGACGTCGACGGCCTCGTCCCGCGCCTGCTCGAGGTCGCGTCGCGCGAGCCGCGCTCGCGGCCGGAGCTGCTGCGGCTGCTCGGTCTGCCGAGCCTCCGCGTGGACGACCCGCGACCCTGGGTCGTCTGGCACCTGCTCGTCGCGCGGGCGGAGCTCGTCCACAGCCCCGAGTCGAGCGCCTGGCGGGAGCACACGTCGGGCGGGAGATTCGTTCCGGCCCGCTCGTGGCTGGGCGGCGAGGGTGCGACCGGTGACGCGGCGGCGACCGCGCTCGTCCGCCGCTACCTCGGCGCCTTCGGGCCCGCGACCCGCGCCGACGCGGCGCAGTGGACGGGGCTCGCACTCGGCGCGCTCGAGCCGGGATTCGCGCGGCTGCCGCTGCGCCGCTTCCTCGACGAGCGCGGCCGAGAGCTCTACGACCTGCCGCGAGCGCCGCTGCCCGCGGCGGACACCGTGGCCCCCGTGCGGTTCCTGCCGCTCTGGGACAGCGCCCTGCTCGCGCACGACGACCGCACCCGGATCCTGCCGGAGCGATACCGGGGGGTCGTCATCCAGAGGAACGGGACCGTGCGACAGACGTTCCTCGTCGACGGCTTCGTGGCCGGGACCTGGCGGCTCGAGCGCGGGCGGATCGCGCTCGAGCCGTTCGAGCCGCTGCCCGCCCGGGTGCGCCGCGACCTGGAGGAGGAGGCCGCGCGCCTGGCCGCCTTCCACGCGTGAGGGAGGCCGTGGTGACGGCGCGCGAGCTCAACCGGGCCACGCTCGCGCGCCAGCTCCTGCTCCGGCGCGAGCGGCTTCCCGTGGGACGCGCGGTGGAGCGGCTCTGCGCGCTCCAGGCTCAGTACTCGCCGTCGCCGTACCTGGCTCTGTGGTCGCGGCTGGAGGGGTTCGAGCGCGACGCGCTCACGCACGCGCTCGAGCGACGCCAGGTCGTGAAGGCGACGCTCTTCCGCATGACGCTCCACCTGTTCAGCGCCCGTGACTACCTCGGGCTCGCCGGGCTCTGGTTCCCCTCCCAGCACGTGCAGTTCACGAACGTCGCGCCGGCCGAGCTCGAGCGGCTGCGGCGAGAGGTGGACGACCTCGGTCGCCGCCGCGACGTCCGGTACGAGGAGCTCTACGAGCTCGTCCGCCCGGCGTTCGGCGACCGGCTGTGGCGGGTGCGCGCGCGCTCGCGCCCCTCGTGCACGTCCCCCCGAGCGGCACGTGGCGCTACCACGGGCGGGCCGAGCTCACGCACGCCGAGCGCTGGCTCCGCCGCCCGCTCGGCGACCGCGACGCCGGCGCGGCGCTGCTCGTGCGGCGCTACCTGGGCGCCTTCGGCCCGGCGTCACGCGAGGACCTGCTCCGGTTCGCGGCGCTGCGCGTGCGCGACGTCCAGCCCGGCCTCGACGCGCTCGCGCCGCAGCTCCTGCGGCTGCGTGACGAGCGGGGCCGCGTGCTGCTCGACCTGGCCAGCGCGCCGCGCCCTGCGGGCGACACGCCGGCGCCGGTGCGGTTCCTGCCCAAGTGGGACGCGCTGCTGCTCTCGCACGACGACCGCACGCGCGTGCTGCCGGACGAGTACCGGGCGACCGTGATCCGCAAGAACGGCGACGTCCTGCCGACGTTCCTCGTCGACGGCGTGGTCGCGGGGACGTGGCGCGACGAGGACGGACGCGTCGCGGCCGAGCCGTTCGCGCCGCTGCCCCTGCGCGTCCGGCGGGAGATGGAGCAGGAGGCGCACCGGCTCACCGCGTTCCTGGCGTGACCCCGCCGCGGCGCGACGTCCCACCTGCAGCGAACCCGGCGACGTGCTAGGAAACGCGGCCCGTGACGTCGGTTCTCGAAGCGATCGGCAACACCCCCCTCGTGCGGCTGCGCCGCTGCGCCCCGCCGAACGGCGCCGAGCTGTGGCTGAAGCTCGAGTACCGGAACCCGACGGGGTCGCTCAAGGACCGGATGGCGCTGGCGATGATCGAGGGTGCCGAACGCGACGGCCTCCTCGAGCCGGGCGACACGGTCGTCGAGTACACGGGCGGAAGCACCGGCCCGGCCCTCGCGCTCGTGTGCCGGGCGAAGGGCTACCGCCCGCTGATCGTGATCGCCGACTGCTTCACAGAGGAACGCTTCCAGCTGATGCGGGCGCTCGGCGCCGAGCTCGACGTCGTCCCGTCGGTCGCGGGGCGGCCGAACGTCACGTCCCAGGACATCCACAACATGGTCGAGCGCGCCGCCGAGCTGGCCGCGCAACCGCACCACTACGCGACCGACCAGTTCAACAACCCCTACATCATCCCCGACCACCGCGACCGGCTCGGACGCGAGATCTGGGAGCAGACGGACGGCCGCGTCACGGCGTTCTGCCACGGCATGGGGACGGCGAGCTCGCTGATCGGCGTCTCGGACGCGCTCCGCCCGCGGGGCGTCTTCATCCAAGCACACGAGCCCGCCGGCTCGGCGGCGATCAGCGGCGGCGAGCAGGGCCGGTTCCTGATCCAGGGGTGGACCGGGTTCGTGATGCCGCACTGGGATCCCGATTGCGTCGACCACGTCGAGCCGATCCCCGACGACGAGGCGCTCGGGATGACGCTCCGCCTCTCGCGCGAGGACGGGATCTTCGCCGGGATCTCGACGGGTGCGAACGTCGTCGGCGCGCACCGGCTCGCCCAGCGCCTCGGCCCCGACGCAGTGATCGTGACGCTCGCGGTCGACACGGGCTTCAAGTACCTGAGCGTCGAACCGTTCGCCGGTCTCTAGGCGCCTCCGCCGACGGTTGCCCCCGGCGGCGGGACGCCTGCCTCGGACGCCTACCGCTCGACCCGCGACCCGCCCACGATCGCCTCACGGCCGTCGGCGAACCGGACGAGCGCCTTGCCGTTGCCGTCGTAGTCGGGCGACCACACGAGCAGCACGGCGTCCTCCCCGGCCACCCGGACGCGCTCGTCGATCGCGGCCGCCTCGCCGAGCCAGTAGCGCACGAACGGGTTCTCGGCCCGCTCGCGCGCGATGGTCGTCTCCTCGGTGTGCCCGGGCAGGACGCGCGTCTCGTCGGGAAGCTCGAGCACGCGCAGCACGGAGTCACGGATGACCCCGGCGTCGGGCCCGCCGCCCACCGCGTCCCGGAAGAGGAGGTCGCCCGAGAAGCAGAGGCCGTCGAGGACGAACACCAGGTGGTCGTCGCTGTGCCCCGGCGTCGCGATCGCCTCGACGCCCGGCGCCGAGCGCTCGGAGCGGACGCCGTAGCGTCCGGCGAGCTCGTCGTCGCCCGCTACGTGGTCGTGGTGGCCGTGCGTCGTCAGCAGCCGCCGGACGTCCAGCCGCTTGCGCTCGACCGTCGCCGCCAGCGGGTCGAGAGGCGCGCCGCTGTCCACGAAGAACGCTTCGCGCGTCCCCTCGTCCCAGACCAGGTACGCATTCGAGAGCCAGCCGGGATGCATGCTCCGCTCGACGCGCACCCCGGGTACGCTAGCGCCGAACCGGCGGGAGGAGGACGGATGGCGGGGCTCATTTCGCGCTTGTCGATGGTGATCAAGGCGAAGTTCTCGAAGCTGCTCGACCGGGCCGAGGATCCCGGCGAGACGCTCGACTACTCGTACGAGCGGCAGCTGCAGCTGCTGCAGAACGTCAAGCGCGGGATCGCCGACGTGGCGACCGCCCGCAAGCGGATCGAGCTGCAGTCGAAGCAGCTCGAGCAGAACATCGTCAAGCTCGAGACCCAGGCCCGGCAGGCCGTCGCCGCCGGCCGCGAGGACCTCGCCCGCCAGGCGCTGGAGCGCAAGTCGGCGATCCAGCAGCAGCTCCAGGGGCTCGACCAGCAGCTCGAGGGCCTGCAGGCGCAGCAGGACAAGCTGGTCGCGAGCGAGAGGCAGCTCTCCGCCAAGGTCGAGGCGTTCCGCTCGCAGAAGGAGGTCATCAAGGCCCAGTACTCGGCGGCCGAGGCGCAGGTGCGGATCGGCGAGGCCGCGAGCGGCATCGGCGAGCAGATGGCCGACACCGGGCTCGCGATCCAGCGCGCGAAGGACCGCACCGAGCAGATGCAGGCGCGCGCCGCCGCCGTCGACGAGCTGATCGCGGCCGGGACGCTCGAGGACTTCACCGCCGGGGACGAGACGGCCCTCGACCGCGAGCTGTCGCAGCTGGCCTCGGAGTCGCAGGTGGAGGCCGACCTCGAGCGGCTGAAGGCCGAGGTCGGCGCCGGCGAGCAGCAGAAGGAGCTGGGGGGTTGATCGTCCGGCTGATGACCGCGGGGCAGTACCGCGCCGACGACGGCCTGCGCGCTCGCCTCGACCAGCTCGACGACGAGGCGGTCGCGGCGCTCGAGGCCGGCGACGAGGAGCGCCTCGACGCCGCCCTCGCCGAGATGTGGGAGCTCGTGCAGCGCGACGGCGAGGAGCTGCCGCTCGACTCGCTCGAGACGTCCGACGTGATCATCCCGCCGCCGGACCTCACGCTCGAGGAAACTCGCGCGCTCTTCTCCGACCACGGCCTCGTGCCGGATCTCCCCGAGTAGTCGAAACGCGCCGGGACTTGCCGTAGGCTCCTCCGCGGCCGATGTACGTCCGACGCCACAAGAACCTCGTCCTGATCCTGGCCCGGGAGTTCGCCTCGAAGCTGGCCACCCCGATGTTCGTCACCGACGCCGACGGGAAGCTCGTCTTCTACAACGAGCCCGCGGAGGACATCCTCGGGCGCTCGTTCGCGGAGGCGGGCGAGATGGACGCCGAGGAGTGGGCGAACCTGTTCGAGACCGAGGACCTCGACGGGAACCCGATCTCCCTTGCCGAGATGCCGGCGGGCGTGGCCTTCGTCGAGCGCCGCCCCACGCACGGCACCCTCCGCATCCGCGGGCTCGACGGCGTGCAGCGGACGATCTCGGTGACCGGACTGCCGCTCTACGCGCACACGGCCGAGTTCGTCGGCGTGGTCGCCGTCTTCTGGGAGGAGTCCTGAAGGTTCGCATCTGGGGATGCCGCGGCTCGCTCGCGGCACCGGGCCCCGAGACCGTCCGCTACGGCGGGAACACCTCCTGCGTCGAGGTCTCCGCCGGCGAGACGCGCCTCATCCTCGACGCGGGGACCGGGATCCGGCCGCTCGGGGTCGCCCTCGACGGGCACCGCCCTGTCGATCTCCACCTCCTGCTGACGCACCTCCACCTCGACCACGTCGAGGGCCTCGGCTTCTTCGCCCCGATCTGGCTGCGCGAGACGCGCCTGCACGTCTGGGGCCCGCCGTCGCCCGTGCGCCGCCTCCAGGAGCGGCTCGCGCGCTACCTGTCGCCGCCGCTCTTCCCCGTCCACCTGTCCGACATTCCGGCGACGCTGAGCTTCCACGACGCGCCGACCGCGGAGTGGGAGATCGGCGATCTTCGAATTCGTGCGGCGCCCGTCTCGCACCCGGGGCCGACGATCGGCTACCGCCTGTCCGACGGCGCGCACAGCTTCACGTACATCCCCGACCACGAGCCCGTGCTGGGGACGGAGCTCGGCGAGCTGCCGCCCGACTGGATCTCGGGGCACGAGCTGGCCCATCACACCGACCTCCTGTTCCACGACGGCCAGTACACCGAGGAGGAGTACGAGCGGCGGGTCGGGTGGGGCCACTCGAGCGTCGCGCACGCCGTCGAGTTCGCCCGGCGCTCCGACGCCGCCCGTCTGGTGCTCTTCCACCACGACCCGCTGCACGGCGACGCCGACCTCGACGCCGTCCGCGGGCGGGCCGAGGCGCTCTGGAACGGGAACGGCGCCGCGCCGCCGACGCTCGCGCACGAGGGGATGGAGCTCGAGCTCTAGCGCGCGGGCGCGCAGCGTCGTACACTCGGGCCGGGCGCGGGTGCCGAGCTCGAGCCGAAGAGCGGGGCGCGGAGTGATGAGCCCCGCCGCGCAGGCTTGCTCCCTCCGAGGAGCTACGGAGTCGCCTCCCACCGAGCACGTACCCGCGCCCTCGACTTCTCCTGCTCCGCCGCCCACGAACTGGCGCCTCTGGCCGAATCGGCCATGACTGGTGCCTGGCACCGGACGTGGCCGACCCGGACAGGCGGTGTCCCCGGCCTCCGGCAGAACGACGCCGGAAGTCGGGGACGGCCAGGCCCGAACAGCCATGCCCGGTGCCTGGCACCGGCGGCGCCGCCCGCGCGAACCGCAGCCGCCGCTCAGAACCTCCCGTTCGCCCGGCACCGCTCGCCCGGCCGGGTCGCCGTCGCGACGAACCGGTCGGCGCCCGGCCGGTTGCGCACGACGATCCGCGCCTCGAACGACCCGCTCGGGCCGCGCGTCGCGCGCACCAGCCGCCGCACGACCGTCCCGTTCTGGCGCAGCACGACCCGCCAGCGCTGGCCGACGCGGTTCTGGTCGACCTCGAACTCGACCTCGATCCGTCCGTTCTCCGGGCTGAGCTTCAGCTTCGCCGAGCTCGGCCCCGTGCACGTCCCGCGCACGAGCACGTCGCCCTCCTTGGCGAGCGCACCGGGGACGACGGTCAGCGCCACTGCCCCGACGATCGCCGCAAGGGATCTCCGTAGCCAGGTCATCGCTTCCTCCTCGTGTCGCATCAAGCGCAGGATCGCCCCGGCCGGGTTAGGCGCGGGCGAAGCGCCGGCCAGAAGAGGGCAAAGCTTCCGAGCGGGACGGCGGCGTCTCGGCGGCCCCCGCCCCCCGCCGCGCGCGCGGCGTGAGTCAGCCGGCGGCGAACGACCGCGCCGCCGTCAGCTCCTCGACGTACACGATCGGCAGCGTAGGAGCGCGCCGCGCCCGCGCGAGCGGACGCGGCTGGTTGGACCCGCCCCGGGAGCCGCCGAACGGCGCGCGGCGCTCAGCTCACGCGCAGGGAAGCTCGACCGGAGCCGACGAGACCGACGTGCCGTCGGCCGCGGTGCCCGCCGCGTGCCACGTGTACGAGCCGGGCTCGCACGTGCGGTACGTGTCGGGAACCGAGACGGTGCCGTTCGCGGCGACGGTGGCCGAACCGGCGAAGAGCCCGCCCTCGTAGAGGTTGACGGTCGTCCCGGGCAGGAGCCCGCTCCCGGACGCCTTCGCGCACGTGAAGCCCTCGAGCGGCGTCGCGCACGCCGAGACGACGAGCGACCAGGTCGGGCCGGCCGTCTGCCCGAACGTGCCGCCGCGCGCGGCGTACGACACGCACGCACCCGCGTTCGCGAACGCGCCGCCGTCGGCGTCGACCAGCTCCTCCCAGCCTCCCTTCTGGCACAGCTTCGCGTTGGCGGAGTTCCCGCCGTTCTCGGCCGCCGCCGCGCTCGCGAGCACGAGTGCCCCGAGTGCGGCCAAGACGGCGACGGCGGTCAGCGTGGTGGGAAAGCGCATCGGTCGTTGCCTCCTGGGTCGGGTCGTGCCGCCGTCTCACAGTAGAAAGGAGTCGCCGGACGTCAATCACCCTTTCGGCCTAACCACCCCCGGCGAGCCACCCGCACTGCAGGTCCTCCTCGACGGTCGCGGCTACCGCCGCTTGCGCCACACGTACGCGAGGCCCGTCCCGAGCAGCGAGAGCGTCGCTCGCCGGTGATGGGCGAGCGTCGCAATAGGCCCGCCGACCCATCTTGCGGGCCCGTCCTACCCAGACACGGCGGCCGTCTCCACGAGCAGGCAGAGCGCGTTCGCGAGCCGCATCTGCCCCACCGTCCGGCTGCGGACGTCGAGCAGCCGCGGGCGCGCGACGACGTAGGCGAGGCACTGGGCGCGCGAGACCGCGA
>JACVRR010000170.1 GCA_014534345.1 Thermoleophilia bacterium
CTGATGAACACCATCTCGACCGCGTTGACGCGGCCGCGGAGGGCATCCGGGGTCGCCAGCGCCGTGATCGTCGCGCGGATGTTCATGCTCACCATGTCCGCGCAGCCGCCGACCGCGAGCGCCGCGAACGAGAGTCCGAACGACCGGGAGAGCCCGAACACGAGCATGCTGGCGCCGAACACGCCGACGACGACGAGGAGCGTGCGGCCGGCGCGTGCGCCGACGGGGCGCCGCGTGAGCACGATTCCGGCCGCGAGCGCGCCGACCGCGGGTGCGCTCCGCAGCACCCCGAGCCCCGCCGGCCCCACCTCGAGCACATCGCGGGCGAACAGCGGCAGCAGCGCGACGGCGCCGCCGAAGAGCACCGCGACGAGGTCGAGCGAGATCGCTCCCAGGAGAACCGGCGTCCGCCGCACGAACCGGAGACCCGCGAGTAGTCCGCCGAGGCGCGTGCCGGAAACGAACGCCGCGGGCGCGGCCTCGACGGCACGCGGCCGGATCCCGGTGACCGCCGCCGCCGCCACGAGGAAGAGGACGACGCCGCTCGCGTAGACCAGCTGCGGGCTGAGCGCGAACACGAGCCCGCCGACAGCCGGGGCGGTAACGACCGTCGCCTGCCCGACCGTCGAGCGGATCGCGAGCGCGCTCGCGAGCAGCTCGCGCGGGACGAGCGTCGGCGGCATCGCCCGCGCGGCAGGGTTCCCGAGCGCCGCGGCGATCCCGCTCGCGAACGACAGCGCCAAGAACGGCCACAACGCCCGCGCCCCGCCGAGGCTGACGAGGAGCAGCCCGACCGTGATCGCCGCGTCGAGCGCGACCGACACGACGAAGACGAGCTTGCGCGAGACCCGGTCCGCGAGCGCGCCCGCCGGCAGCGCGAGCAACGGCAGCGGCAAGAACTCGGCCAGCCCGACGAGCCCCAGGTGGAGCGGGTTCCGGTCGATCGCGTAGACCTGCCAGCCGACGGCGACGAGCACCATCTCGCGACCGAACCCCATCGCGACCAGCGCGCCGACCAGCAGGGCGTAGTCGCGCTCACGCAGCGGAGCTGGCAACCGGCGTCGCACGGGCAGGCGAGGCTACCGACAGCTGCTGCCACCTGGCATGCGAGACCGGAGCCCCAAGACGGACGCGCGGCACCCGAGCGGGAGGGCCGGCGGCGCCTCGGCAGACTTGACCGATGACCCCGGCGCCGAGCCGACCTCCCAACAGAAGAGACGCTCTGCCGCGCGCGTGCTTGCGGCACGTCGGAAAGTCCTTACACGCACGGCCGCGGAGCCGGGCGAGGAAACGGAGAGAGCCCGGCACGTGGCCGAGCTCTCTCGCCGCCACGCGTTCGCTCAGCCGGCCCCGGGGGTCGTCGGGGCGGCGAGCGTCCGCCTGCGATGTTCCGATGCTAACGCGCGACCGACGCCCCGCCGAACTCCGCCGCGCTGTACGAGGTCGCACGGACGCTCTTACGCCGCAGGAAACGTCGCCTCGCCGACGACGCCGCGCAGACGATCAGTCCTCCGCCCGCGTCGGAGGCCGTCCGGCGAGGCGGTCCGCGCGCTGCAGTCCCGCGAGGTCCCGAGGCGCGATGTGGCACCGGTAGCGACGGCCGCGACCATCGTCTTGCCAGGGCGGCTCGACCGTCCGGCACACCTCGCCGAGGAAGCGCGGGCAGCGCGTGTGGAAGCGGCAGCCGCTCGGCGGCCGGCTCGGGCTCGGCAACGGGCCGTAGAGCGTGATCCGCGGCCGCTCCTCGTCGGCCGGCAGGGCCGGGATCGCCGAGATCAGCGCCTCGGTGTACGGGTGGTTCGGAGCGTCGAAGAGCGTCCCGGCGGGGCCGAGCTCCACGAGTGAGCCGAGGTACATCACGCCGATCCGGTCGGCGACGTACCGGACGACCGCGAGGTCGTGCGAGATGAAGAGGTAGGAGACGCCTTCCCGCTCGCGGAGGTCGCGGACGAGGTTCAGGATCGCCGCCTGCACCGACGCGTCGAGGTCTGAGACGGGCTCGTCGCAGATCACGAGGCGCGGCGAGCCCGCGAAGGAGCGGGCGATCGCGACACGCTGCTTCATGCCGCCGGAGAGCGCGCGCGGGCGGAGCTCCAGGTCGCGTGGCGAGAGGCGGACGAGGGCCGCCAGGTCGTGGAGCGCCGCGTCGTCACGGCCGCCGTCCCCGGAGAGCCGGAGGAGCGAGCGCCGAAGCGCGGCGCCGACGCTCAGCGCAGGATTGAGCGCTGCGTCGGGGTTCTGGAACACCATCTGCACCGCCCGCCGCGCGTCGCGCGGACGGTCGCGGAGCGGCCACGAAAGTCGGTGGCCGTCGAGCTCGAGCGTGCCCGCCGAGGGCTCGGCGAGCCCGGCGATGCACCGCGCGAGCGACGTCTTCCCGCTTCCCGATTCGCCTACGAGCCCGAGCACCTCGCCGTGGCGGAGGTCGAACGAGACGTCGGTGACGGCGTCGATGCGCGCGTCGCCGACACGATAGGTCTTCGAGACGGAATCGACGCGCAGGAGCGGTGCGGCGCCGGACGCGGGAAGCCTGCCGTCGCCGTTCGGGGACGCGACTCGCGCACCGGTCGCCCCAACCTCGGCGTGGTAGTGACAGCGGCTGCTCCAGCCGTCGGCGACGGGATACGCCGGCGGCGCCTCCACGCGGCACCGGGGCCGGACGAGACGGCACCGATCGGCGAACGCGCAGCCTGCGACGTTCGAACCGGGCTCGGGCGGGCTGCCGGGGATCGGCTCGACGCGCTCGGGCGGGGCCCCGCGGTCGAGCCGCGGCACGCAGCGGAGCAGCGCGAGCGTGTACGGGTGGCGAGGCGCGCGGAGGACTTCCTCCGCCCTGCCTTCCTCCACCAGCCGGCCGGCGTAGAGCAGCCCGACGCGGTCGCAGAGCTTCGCCACGACCCGGACGTCGTGGCTGATGAACAGGATCGCGACGTCGAGCTCGGCCTGGAGCGCCTCGATCAGGTCGAGCACCTCGGCCTCCACGGTCGCGTCGAGCGCCGTCGTCGGCTCGTCGAGGACGAGGACCTCCGGGCTCGCCGCCAGCGCCATCGCGATCAGGACGCGGTGGCGCTGGCCGGCCGACAGCTCGTGCGGGTACCGCTCGAGGACACGCCTGGGGTCACCGATCCGCACCTCGGTCAGCGCCCGCGCCGACGCTTCGGCCGCCTCGGCCGGGAGCAGCCCGCCGTGGGCGCGGAAGACCTCGGCGACCTGCGTGCCGAC
>JACVRR010000134.1 GCA_014534345.1 Thermoleophilia bacterium
GTCAAGAAGCTGCGCGTCGAGCGCGGCATCAAGGAGGACAAGCGCTCCGGCGCGATCCTCACGCTGATCGGCCCGCCCGGCACCGGCAAGACCTCGATCGGCGAGTCGATCGCCCGCGCGACCGGCCGCGAGTTCGTCCGCATGTCGCTCGGCGGCGTCCGCGACGAGGCCGAGATCCGCGGCCACCGGCGGACCTACATCGGTGCGCTGCCCGGCCGCATCGTCCGCGCGCGGCGCGAGGCGGGGTCGATGAACCCGGTCGTGCAGCTGGACGAGGTCGACAAGATCTCGGCCGGGTACGCCGGCGACCCGGCCGCCGCGCTGCTTGAGGTGCTCGATCCGGCGCAGAACCACTCCTTCCGCGACCACTACCTCGACGTCGAGCTCGACCTGTCCGAGGTCGTCTTCATCGCGACCGCCAACGTCGCCGACACGATCCCCGGCCCGCTGCTCGACCGCATGGAGGTGATCCCGTTCGACGGCTACACCGTCGACGAGAAGATCGCCATCGCGCGCGGCTACCTCTGGCCGCGGCAGCGCGAGCGCAACGGGCTGCACGAGCACGAGGTGTCGATCGCGGACGAGCTGCTGGAGACCGTCGTCACCGAGTACACGCGCGAGGCGGGCGTCCGCCAGCTCGAGCGCGAGCTCGGCAAGCTGCTGCGCAAGACGGCCACGGCGATCGCCGCGGGCAAGGTCGACCCGCCGGTGGTCGTCGACCTCGCGCGCGTGCGCGAGGCGCTCGGCCGCCAGCGCTTCTTCCGCGAGGCGGCCGAGCGGACCGCGGTGCCGGGCGTCGCGACCGGCCTCGCCGTGACGGGGACGGGCGGCGACGTCCTCTTCGTCGAGGCGACGTCGATGAAGGGCAGCGAGCCGCTCGTGCTCACGGGCCAGCTCGGCGACGTCATGCGCGAGTCCGCCCGCATCGCGCTCACGTACGTGCACGCGCACGCGGACGAGCTCGGCATCGACGAGAGCGCCTTCGCCGACCGCTCCTTCCACGTCCACGTCCCGGCGGGCGCGATCCCGAAGGACGGGCCCAGCGCCGGGATCACGATGGCGACGGCGCTCGCGTCGCTGCTGTCGGGGCGGCCGGTGAAGCACAGCGTCGGCATGACCGGCGAGCTGACGCTGCAGGGCCGGGTGCTGCCGATCGGCGGCCTCAAGCAGAAGGTGCTCGCCGCGCACGCGGCGGGTATCACCGACGTCATCCTGCCCGAGCGCAACCGAGCCGACCTGGACGACGTGCCGGCCGAGGTCCGCGCCGAGCTCTCCTTCCACCCGGTGATGAGCCTCGACGAGGTCTTCGAGCTCGCCCTCGAGCCGCTGCCGAAGCCTCTCCATGCGGTGTCGTAAGTGCGCTCCGGTGCCCGAGGAGGTCCGCCGCGCGGCGGACCTCCTCGGGCGACGTCAGATGCTCTCGATCCTGTTCGCCGCGCACGAGGGCGCCGTCCGCTTCAACGAGTTCCGTCAGGCCGTCGGCCCGATCCCGCCGCGCACGCTCGCGCAGCGCCTGAGCGAGCTCGAGGCGGCGGGGATCCTCGAGCGGTTCGTGATCGACGCGCGCCCGCCGCGCGTGGAGTACCGGCTGACGGAGCGCGGCCGTCGGCTGCAGCTCCTCGTCGACGCGCTGCGGCGCTACGCCGAGGTGTGACGGGAACGGCGGACCCGCGTACGGTGTAGGGCAGGCGTGAGAGCAGCCGGCGTCATCGGCGCGAGCGTCCTCGCCCTTCTGCTCGCGGCGCCGCCGGCGGCGGCGAAGTTCCGCGTGTCGCTCGCGCTCTCGCCGCAGCGACCGCTCGCCGGCTCGCCCGTGACGCTCACGCTCCGCGCCGACGTCGACCTCCCGCCCGAGCACGCGCTGCGCCTCGTCGCCGTCGCGCCGCAGGTCTCGAAGCTCGACGTGCTTCGCGCCGTCGGCCACGACCGCGCGATCCCCGCGCGCCTCGGCTTCGAGGTGCCGCTCACGCGCACGAGCCGGCGCGCCTGGGCCGGAGCGGCGACGTTCCCCCGCCGCGGCCGCTGGCTGCTGGTGGTGCCGAACTTCGGCCCGCGCGGGTACGCGATCCCGCAGCCGCTCGTGCGCACCGTCGCCGTTCGGTAGGTGGGCGGGCGCGCCCGGGCGCTCCTCTATCCTGGCCGCGTGACGACGATCTCGTTCGCGCGCGGCGCGCCGGCGCCCGAATGCCTGCCCGTCGACGAGCTCGCCGACTGCGCCCGCGCAGCCGTCGAGCGCGACGGCCGGGCGGTGCTCGCCTACGGCGCGGGCGGCGGCTACGGGCCGCTGCGCGAGTGGGTCGCGGAGCGGCACGGCGTCGAGCCGGGGCGCGTGCTGCTGACGGCCGGCTCGCTCCAGGGCTTCGTCTTCCTCGCCCAGCACCTGCTCGCCCAGCCGGGCCAGCGCGTGCTCGTCGAGGGGCCGAGCTACGACCGCCCGCTGAAGATCCTGGCCCGGCTCGGCGCCGAGGTCGTCGCGCTGCCGATGGACGACGAGGGGCTCGAGCTGGACGCGCTCGCGGACGAGCTGCGCCGGGGCGGACGGCCCGCGTTCCTCTACACCATCCCGACGTTCCAGAACCCGAGCGGGCGGACGCTGTCGCGCGAGCGCCGTCTGCGCCTCGTCGAGCTCGCCCGCGAGCACGACCTGCTCGTGCTCGAGGACGACCCCTACGGGCTCGTGCGCTTCGAGGGCGAGCCGGCGCCGTCGCTGTTCGAACTGGCCGACGGGGAGGCGATCGTCTACAGCTCGTCCTTCTCGAAGACCGTGGCGCCGGGGCTGCGCGTCGGCTACTTCGTGCTCCCCGAGGCGCTGGCCCGCCCGCTGGAGGAGGCGGCGGTGTCGACCTACATCTCGCCGTCGTTCCTCCCTCAGGCGACGGTGCTCGAGTTCCTGCGCCGGGGCCGCTTCGAGCCCAACCTCGAGCGGGTGCGCTCGCTGCTGCGCGTCCGGCGCGACGCCATCCTGCTCGCCCTCGAGCGCGAGCTGGCGGACGTCGCGGCGTGGAACCGGCCGCAGGGCGGCTACTTCCTCTGGCTCGACCTCCCCGACGGCGTCGACGCCGCGGAGCTGCTCGCGCGCGCGCACGAGCGCGGCGTTACCTTCGTCAAGGGCTCCGACTTCTTCCCGTCCGGGCGCGCGGGCGCCGGCTCGGCTCGGCTCGCGTACAGCTTCGCTTCGCCGCAGGAGATCGGCGAGGGCGTCGCGCGGCTCGCTGAGCTGCTGCCCGCGCCTGCTCGGGCGTAGCTACGCGGCCGAGTGTGCGAGCGCCCGCCGCAGGGGGCGCTCGACGAGCGGGGCCTGGTGCGGCCGCGCCATCACGCCCCGGCGGTACGCGCGGAACGTCGGGCAGACGGTGTCGCCGGGCAGGGCGCACAGGCCGGCGCGGCGGAAGTAGCAGTCGTTGCAGGAGGCTTGGCTCGCGTCGTTCATTCCCTCTCGATTCGGAGTTGTCCCGGCGGCAGGGGAACGATGATAGGGGTGGTCCCCGCCGAATCAAGGCGCGCCGAGTCCGAAAAACCCGCACTTTCCGGCGCTTCTTCTTCGCGCCTTGCCCGCGTGCCCTAGTCGACCGCGGGGAGCGTTGCCAGCGCTCGCAACGCCTGTCGAAAACTCCGCACAGGCACGATGCGCACGTCGCCCGCGTAGCGCTCCGCCTCGCGTGCGTTGTCCCCAGCGGGGACGACGAACACGTCCACGCCGGCGCGCTTGGCGCCGATCGTCTTCTGGCGGATGCCGCCGATGGGGCCGACGTCGCCGTCGAGGTCGATCTCGCCGGTGACCGCGACCTTGTGGCCGCGGTCGACGTCGCGGCCGAGCTTCTCGAGCACGTCGAGCGCGAAGGCGAGCCCGGCCGACGGCCCACCGACGTTGCCGGCGTCGATGCGGACGCGCAGCGGCAGGCGGATCTCGGCGGCCTGCGACGCGAAGACGCCGATGATCGCTCGCCGGGCGTCGTCGGGAGCGCGCGCCGTGCGCAGGCGGACGCGGCGCACGCCTCCGTCGCGACGAACGGTGAGGACGACAGGGCTCCCCGGGCGACGGCGGCTGACGAGCCGGCGCAGGTCGGCCGGGCGGCGCACCGCCGTGCCGTCGACGGCGACGACGACGTCGCTCTCGCGCAGGCGGCCCGAGGCCGGCGCGCCCTCGAAGACGTCCGCGATCAGGACGCCGGTCAGGCGTGCGGGCACGGGGTAGCCGAGCTCGCGCAGCGCGACGGCGGCCGCGATCTGCTGCGAGCGGCGCATCTCCAGCAGGTTCGTACGCCGGCGGTCGCGGTCGCTCTCGCCGTGCGGGTTGATCACGTCGGCGGGCACGATCGTGGCGCCCTCACGGATGCGGGGGAAGTAGCGCTCGAGCAGCGTCGCCCGGCGCACGAGCACGTCGACGAAGTAGATGCCGCCGCCGTCGCGCTCGGGCTTCGCCCCCTCCACCTGCACGAGCGGCGCGACCGGCTTGGCGCGGTCGGGCAGGAAGATGTACGCGTCGGTCGGCGTGACCAGCGCGAGCCCGACGGCGAGCGCCACGAGGACGACGCCGGCGGCCACGAGCCGGCCCGGAGTGAAGAGCCGCGACACGCGACGAGGATAGACGCGGTCGCCGTGACCGCTGCTACGCCGTGACGTCGGCGGCGAAGTCGCGCACGCCGCGGGGCTGGACGCCGAGCACGGCCGCCGCCTTGGGCTCGGCACCGGGGTGGCCCAGCGCGACGTTCAGCATCAACGCGGAAAACGTCTGCGAGAGCTCGTCGGGCGCACCCTCGACCTGCGCGCGCAGCGCCTCCTCCGGCACCGTCTCGACGGAGAACGAGCGGCCCGTCGTCTCTTCGAACAGGCGGATCACCTCGCGCGGGCTGAGGTAGTCGCCGCCGAGCTCGATCACCGCGTCCCGCGCGGCAGGCGCGTCGAGCGCCGCGACGGCGACCGCGGCGACGTCGCGGAAGGAGATCCAGTTGATCTTGCGCTCCCCGCTGCCGAACACGCGCACGCGGCCGTTCTCGTGGTCGAAGCCGACGGCCGGGCTGAGCCAGATCTCGCAGAAGAGCCCGGGTCGGAGAATCGTGTACGCGAGCCCGCTCCGCTCCAGGTGCTGCTCGACCGCCCGCTTCGCCTGCTGCAGCGGGTTGTCGACGGGCAGTTCGCCGAACGAGACGAAGACGAACTGCTCGGCGCCGGCCGCCGTCGCCGCGTCCACGAGCGCGATCTGCCCGTCGCGGTCGGTCGCCGCGAACGAGTCGCCCTCGCGCCGCTGCGTGATCGTCGTCGCGGTCGACAGCACGGCCGTCGCCCCGGCGCACGCGGCGTCGAGCGAGGCCCGTTCGCGGAGGTCGCCCTCGACCAGCTCGACCCCGAGCGCGCGCAGCGCGTCCACCTTCTCGGCGGCGGCGCCGGCGCGCACGAGCGCGCGCACCGGCCGGCCGCGCTCGGCGAGCAGGCGGCAGATCTCCGACCCGAGCATGCCGCTGGCGCCGACGACGAGGTTCACGGCCGGGAGTTTCCGCGACGCCGCCGCGCGTGTCCACTGCGGCGGGTCAGAGGAGGCTCCGCGTCAGCCCGCCGTCCACGGCGACGAGCGTCCCCGTGACGTACGCCGCGCGGTCGGACGCGAGGAAGCAGACGACGTCGGCGAGCTCGCGCGGCGTGCCGAGGCGGCCGAGCGGGATGGTGGCGAGGTCGCGCTCCGTCGGCCCGTCCGGGTAGACCTCGCGCAACCGCTCGGTGTCGATGCGCCCGGGGGCGACGGAGTTGACCGTGATCCCGCGCCGGCCGAGCTCGCGCGCCAGCGTCTTCGCCCAGCCGACGACGCCGGGGCGGACGGCGTTCGAGAGCGCGAGGTTGTCGATCGGCTCGCGCACGGAGCTCGAGGCGATGTTGATCACGCGGCCGCGGCCGCTCTGCTCGAGGTACGGGAGGCAGAGGCGCGTCAGGCGCACGGCCGACACGAGCAGCAGCTCGACCGCGGCCTCGAGCGACTCCGCGTCCAGGTCGAGCGCCGGCCCGCGCGGCGGGCCGCCGCTGTTGTTGACGAGGATGTCGATGCCGCCGAAGGCCGACGCCGTCCGCGAGACGAGGCGCTCGAGGTCGGCGGGGTTCGTCACGTCGCCACGCACGGCGAGCGCGCCCAGCCGCTCCGCCTCCCGCTCCAGCAGGTCGCGCCGGCGCGCGAACATCGCCACGTTCGCGCCCTCCTCGGAGAGCGCCTCGGCGACGGCGAGGCCGATCCCCGAGGAGGCGCCGCACACGATCGCCGTCCGGCCCCTCAGCCCGAGCTCCACCCGCCTCCCTTCATGCGCGCCGCGTGGCCTAGGCCGTGAGCACGCCGACGACGTCACGCACGGCGGCGGCGGACTCCTGCAGCCAGCCGCGCTCCTGCTCGGTGAGGTCGAGCTCGACGATCTCCTCCATCCCGGCGGCGCCGATCTTGACCGGGACGCCCATGTAGAGGTCGTCGATGCCGTACTCGCCCTGCAGGTACGCGGTGCACGGGAGCACGCGCTTCTCGTCGAGGCAGATGGCGTCGACCATCTGCGCGGCGGCGGCCCCCGGCGCGTACCAGGCGGACGTGCCGAGCAGGTTGACGATCTCGCCGCCGCCCTTGCGCGTCCGCTCGACCATCGCCTCGATCCGCTCGGCGGGGACGAGCCTCGTCAGCGGGATGCCGCCGACGGTCGTGGCGGAGACGACCGGCACCATCTGGTCGCCGTGGCCGCCGAGCACCATCGCCGTCACGTCCTTCACCGACGACCCCGTCTCCCACGCGATGAAGGTCGAGAAGCGGGCAGTGTCGAGGATCCCCGCCATGCCAAAAACGCGCTCGCGCGGCCACCCGGACGCGCGCCGCGCGACCTCACACATGGCGTCCAGCGGGTTGGAGACGACGATGAGGATCGCGTCGGGCGAGCCGGCGACGACCTGCTCGGTGA
>JACVRR010000036.1 GCA_014534345.1 Thermoleophilia bacterium
CCCCCCCCCCCCCCCCCCCCCCCCCCCCCCCCCCCCCCCCCCCCCCCCCCCCCCCCCCCCCCCCCCCCCCCCCCCCCCCCCCCCCCCCCCCCCCCCCCCCCCCCCCCCCCCCCCCCCCCCCCCCCCCCCCCCCCCCCGCTATTCGACGAGCCCCAGCGAGACGGCACCCGCGCCGGCCGACGGGCCCGGTCCCGATCATCTTGAAGCCCTCGCCGTTGATCAGCGCCGAGATACCGACGATGAACCCCGTGAACGCCGTCGCCGACGAACCGTTGACGACCACGTGCCAACTGGGGCTCTGGATGTACCCGGTCCCCTTCCAGTCCCCGTTGATGTTGGTCGTGTCGAGCTCGACCCGAACTTCGGCCCCGGCGCGGTCGCGCCGCAGAACTCCGCCGTCGTGTACGTGACCGGAAACGAGCGCGCGGTCGCCCTCCTCTGCCGGGTAGCTCGCGCCGGCGAACTGGAGTCGGGCCCGACGGGCAGGACGCGCCGGAGCACGCCGTCGTGACGGTCGCGTCCGTCGCGGGGACGGCGCGGTTCAGGGAGCCGGCGACGTCCTTGTCGCCGCTGTAGAGGAGCGCCTCGTTCGTGGCCGCGGTCGCGGCGGGCAGCCGCGCGGCGCCGGCGAGCGCGGCCGCATCGGCGCCGCTCTGAAGCGCGCGCCTCGCCCACCAGGCCTAGCCGGCGTCGATCGTGAACGCCGCGAGCATGACCGCGATTCTCGTGCGGCGCGACAGCGGCGACAGGGCTGGACGGGACGGCTCCCCCCTCCGTTCGGCTAGTCCGGCAGCGGCACGAGCCGCGTCCCCGTGGCCTTCCACGCGGCCCAGACCGGCGTCCCCACGCGCAGCCCCAGGCGCTCGACGGACGCGGCCGTCACCTCGGCCGTGAGGGGGCCGACCCGGACGCGGACGCGCGCGCCAAGGGGAACGACGGACGCCACCTCACCGCGCACGCGGTTGAGCGCCGAGTCGTCCGGCGGCACGAGCGCGAGCGCGACATCGGCCGGGTCGACGACCACCCCGACGCGCCCCGACCCGGGCTGCGGCGAGTAGACGCGCGTCCCGTCGCCGAGCACGACCTCGGTCAGCCCGTCGGGCAGCGGGCGGGCGCGGCCCGCGACGAGGTTCACGCCGGTCAGCTCCGCGACGAACGGGTGCGCGGGCGAGGCGACCAGCTCCGCCGCCGTCCCCGCCTGCAGCACGCGCCCGTCGAGCAGCACCGCGACCCGGTCGGCGAGCACGGCCGCGTCCTCGAAGTCGTGCGTGACGAGCACGGTCGGCAGGCGCAGCTCGCGCAGCCGGCCGTGCAGCTCGAGCCGCAGCGCCGCCCGCGTCTGCGCGTCGAGCGCCGACAGCGGCTCGTCGAGCAGGAGCACGGCCGGGTCGCGCGCCAGCGCCCGCGCGAGCGCGACGCGCTGGCGCTCGCCGCCGGACAGGCTCGCCGGCCGGACGCCGGCCAGCGGCTCGAGCCCGAAGCGGCGCAGCAGGTCGCGGGCGCGCCCCCGCCCCCCGTACGCGACGTTCTCCGCGACCGACAGGTGCGGGAAGAGCGCGTACTCCTGGAAGACGAGGCCGACCGCGCGACGCTCGGGCGGGAGCGCGACCCCCCGGCCGGTGTCGAGCCACACCTCCTCGCCCGCGGCGACGCGTCCGCGCTCCGGAACGAGCAGCCCCGCGATCGCCCGCAGCAGGGTGGTCTTCCCCGACCCCGACGGCCCCACGACCGCGACCGTCTCGCGGCCGGCGCGGAGCGCTACCTCGAGGGCGAAGGCGCGAAGGGGATGGAAGACGTCGACGTGAAGCGCGTCCACGTAGGCAGGAGGTTGACGGCCAGGAGGACGGCGACGCTGACCACGACGAGCAGCGCCCCGAGCGCCAGCGCCGCGTCGAAGTCGAGGTCGAGCAGCGCGTAGATCGCGAGCGGCGCCGTCTGCGTCTCGCCGCGGAAGCTGCCCGCGAAGATGATCGTCGCCCCGAACTCGCCCAGCCCGCGCGCCCAGGCGAGCGACGAGCCGGCGCCGAGCCCCGGCGCCGCCAACGGGAGGGCCACCCGCCGGAACGTCCGCCAAGACCCGGCGCCGAGCGTCCGCGACGCGTCGACGAGCGTCCGGTCGACCGACGCGAACGCCGCGATCGCGCTGCGCAGGTAGAAGGGGCTCGCGACGAAGACGATCGCCAGGACGACGGCCGCCTGCGTGTAGGGCAGCGAGATTCCGAAGGCGTCGAGCGTCCCGCCCAGCAGGCCGCGCCGCCCGAAGGCGGCCAGCAGCGCGATCCCCGCCACCGCGGGCGGGAGCACGAGCGGCAGCTCGAGTGCGGCGACCAGCACGCGCCGGCCGCGGAACGCGCGCGTGCCGAGCAGGTAGGCGACCGGCGTGCCGACGCCGAGGATCACGGCGTGCGCGATCAGGCTCGTCCGCAGGCTCACGAGCAGCGCGTCCTGCACCGGTCCGCTGCCGAGCTGCGCGACGAGCGTGCCGGGCGAGGCGCGCAGGAAGAGCGCGAGCAGCGGCAGGACGAGGAAGCCGACCGCGAGGGCGGCGACCAGCGCGAGCGCGATGCCCGGGAGGCGCCTCACGACAGCGGCCGCCCGTCTCCGGGCGAGGTGACGAAGCCCGCCCGGCGGAAGGCGCGCCGCCCGTGCGGCGCGAACACGCGCCGGAGGAACGCGGACGCGCGGGCGCGCTCGCCGTCCCGCACGACTGCGATCGCGTACTCGGCGCGCGCGAGCACGCCGACCCCCGCCGCCTCGGCGACCGCGCTGCCGGCCGCGCCCACGTCGGTGCGGTACGCGAACCCGGCGTCGGCCTCGCCGAGCGCGACCTTGCCGACGACGCCCTTCACGTCCTGCTCCTCGCTCACGACGTTGGCCAGCACTGCGTCGCCGCCGGGCGCGCGCGCGAGCGCCGCGCGCGCGTAGTCGCCCGCCGGCACGCCGCGGTCGCCGATCACGATCTTGACGCCGGGGCGGGCCAGGTCGGCCAGCGCGCGGACGCGAGCCGGGTTCCCGCGCGGCACGACCACGACGACCCGGTTGGAGCAGAGCCGCCGCGGGCGCTCGAGCAGCCCCTCGCGGTGGAGCGCCAGCGCCAGCCCCGCGTCGGCCGCCGCGTACACGTCCGCGCGGGCGCCTTCGCGCAGCTGCGTGGCGAGCTCGTCCGACCCCGCGAAGTTGAAGCGCGCGCCCGGTTCCACCGTCTCGAGGACGTCCGCCAGCGAGGCCGCGGCGAACACCGTCACCCGGTGGCCTCCGCCCGACTCGGTCGCGCAACCGCCGGCGAGCAGCGCGACCGCGACCGCGAGCGCGGCCGGCCGCCTCACCGCTCCAGCAGGACGGACGTCGCCTTGACGACCGCCGTCGCCGGCGCGCCCGGGCGCAGGCCGAGCTCCTCCACGGCCTCGCGGGTGACGACCGAGACGACCCGGAAGGGCCCCGCCTCCAGCTCGACCTGGGCGAGCAGGCCGTCGACGCGGACGTCGCGGACGACGCCGGCGAAGCGGTTGCGCGCCGACAGCTCCCGCCCGTCCGGCCGCGCCCGCAGCCGCTCCACCTCCTCGACGGGGACGCGCCGCCGGTTCGCCGCGTCGCGCTCGGTGCGGATCCGCCCCTGCCGGTCCCAGCGCCGCAGGGTGTCGAGGCTGATCCCGAGCAGCCGGGCCGCCTCCGACCCGGAGTAGGTCCTGTGCCTAGGCATCTCCTAGGAACACTAGCGAGTCAGGCCGAGCGCCGGAGGCGTGCGACGTGCCGCGCGCCGGCGCGGGAACCAGCCGCGACGCCTCGATGGTTCCTTGGCGGCCACGTCGCCGTCGCGCCGAGCGCCGTCTCGCCGTGCCGTGCGGCCGGACGCCGGCTGCGCTCGCCCGTCCGTTTATGGTTCGGCGTGACCGAACCGCGTTTCTCGTTCCCGACCGACGGCGCCCGGACGAACCGCGAGAGCGCGCGTGACGCGAGCGCACCGGCGGCGCCCCTCGACGTCCTGGCAGCGGTCGCGGCGTCTCTCTGCGAGCCGACGACGATCGTGTCGAAGGTGACGCCCGCGGGCCACGGCGACGGCGGCGGCTGCGCCTGCCGCCGGCGAGAGGCCAATGCCTACCGCGGTGCTCGCTACGCCCCGGCGTACTGCACGAGGTAGCGGGCGCCCCGCTGCCGTCCGCTGGTCACGATCAGGACGATGTTGCGGCGCTCGCGCGCGGTGCGCAGCCGCGTGATGAAGGTCAGGTGCCGGACGCCCCGCGCGGTGCGGATCCTCGGCTGCACGACCCGCCCGCGCGGCCCGCCGACCACGAGCCGGACGTCGGGGAAGGGGCCGCCGCCCGTGTACACGTCGACGCCCACCACCCTCGCCCGCGCGCGCACCCGCACGGGCACGTAGTGCATCGACAGCCCCGCGACCGTCTGGACGCGCGTCTGCCGCCAGCGCGGGCGGGCCGACAGGGTGTACGTCGCCGTCGGGATGAACGACGCCCGGTAGAGCGCGAACGCGAAGTTGGTAAACGCGTGGTAGAGCGAGCGGTACCCGGCGCGCCGGAAGGTCTCGGTCAGCGGCTGCAGCCCCCGGTTGATCGGCCTGCCCGCCTGCTGGTAGCCGTACAGGCGTCCGAAGTACTCGGGCAGCACCCCTCCCTCGGCGTGGTGGACGACGTACCACCACAGCGCGCCGCCGTAGCAGCGGTCGCACCCGAAGCGCTCGTCGTAGAGCGGCCGCCACGTCTGGCGCAGCCAGCGGTCGACGTGCGCCTCGACCGAGACGTCGACGGTCTGGGGATAGACGACGAACTCCATCGCGCTCGCCGTCCCCTCGGCCACCCAGCGCGGCATCCCGCCGTCGGGCGTAAACGCGTACTGGACGAGGTGGAACAGCTCGTGCGCGACGGTCGTCCGCAGGCTGCCGAGCGCCCGGCGCGGGTCGCGGTCGAGCGAGTTGGAGATGATCACGAAGGCGCCTCCGACCGCCCGCGTGTGCGCGAACGCGACGCCGGCGGGCCGTTCGTCGGGGGGCAGCTGCGAGAAGCGCGTGATGTAGATGTCGGGCTTCGAGTCGCCGCCCCCGGTGTCGGGCAGCGGCGCCAGGAACCCCTCCCGCTGGAACGTCGTCAGCGAGTGGTCGGCCGCGTCGAGCGCCTCGCGTACGTAGTCGGGGATGCCGTCGCGGTTGTCGTCGTTCAGGGGCGGCGCGTCCAGCCCCCTGGTCGTCCAGTGGATCACGGCCGAGCGGCCGGACAGGCGCCAGCACGTGCCCGCCGCGCAGGCGTTCTCGTATCCGAACGGGCCGCCGGTGTTCGGCCGCGGCACCGGCGCGGGCGCCTGCAGCGACGAGGCCGACGCGTAGCCCGGCGCGGCAAGCGCCGCCGCGACGGCGGCGAGCGCGACGAGCACGGCATGACGGTGCTTCACGGCGAGACCCCCAGTTCGGCGAACGCGCGGTCGGCCGATCGTAGGGGGGAAGCCCGAGGCGGTCAATGGGCCGAACGTCCCCTCCGCTCGCCGGTCCGCGCTTGACACGCGGCCGCCCTGCCCGTTTATATCCGGGGACGCCCACGGTTCCGGGTGCAAGGCGCACAGAGAGGAGAGTCGCTCCCCTGACCGGCTCTGCGCCTCGCACCCGGGGGCGCACCCGCGGAGCCGGAGGAGCCGAGGCCCGGACCCGAACCGTTCCGCTACGCGGGGGCCGGGGCGCTCGTGCGTCGGCTCGCGTTCTGAGGGCCGACGCCCGGACTCGAGCCGGGGATTCCTTCATTGCGAGCGTTGATCAGCTGTCGCGGCAGGTCGCGCCTGGGCGGCCAAAGCCGCATGGTTCCGAGGCATCGCGGCGGCCGAGGTGGCGGCCGAAGGCCTCCGACCGACAACGACGTAGACCCCGCCTAGACCCGCACGCGTTCGGCGTCGTCCGACGCGGCGCCGCCTGCGGACTACGTCGCCGAGCCTAACCGGCGTAGATCGCCGGCCGGTATCGAGGCTCCGGGATCGCCCTGCCGGAATCGCGAGCGGCGGCGAGCCACGTCTCCTTCGCCTTCTCGACTTCGGCGAACGCTTCCTCGGCCGTGGCGCCGAAGGCCGAGCATGCCTCGAGGTCCGGGATGTCGGCGATGTAGCCGCCGTCCGCGTCGCTGTAGAAGACGTTGATGTGGAAGTCGCTCAACTCTCGTCCTCCATGGTTAGAGCGTAGCGCTCGACCAGCCGGAGGAACTACCCGATCCGGTACGGCTTCGCCTGCCCGCGGACCTCTTGTAGGTTCAGCAACGCGAACAGCAGGGTGCACGAAGACGTGGTGGCTGCCGCTCGTCCGCCGCAGCTCGAAGCCGAACGCCTCCACCAGACGCCGCATGTCGGCAAACGACACGTTCGCGATGTCGCCACGGGCGACCCTCGCCAGGAGCCGCCTCGGATCCACGACGCGACGCTATCGACGCGCCCGGACGCGTGCACGGACGTTCGTCCGCCAAGATGGTTCGGCAGTCCATGAGCAGGAGCGAAACTTCAGGCGAGACCACGCTCGCGCAGGCGAGGTCACTCGATCCCTACGTGAGTCACGAGGTCGTCGCCGCCGCTGATCGAGGCCGCCGATCACGTTGTCGAGTTCGACCTCCTCTCGTCGGGGCGGATCAGCCTCGAAGGCTCAGGTGGGTCGGGGGAGGTCGAGGTCGACGTCCCGCCTGGGCACTACCGCGCCCGACTCAGCGGGTTCGATTTTGACGCAGCCCGCGACCTGGTCGTACGACGACCCTGGCTATCCCGCGGACCACGATCTGCTCGAACTCTGGCCTGCCAGCGAAGCGACGACTCCCACCGAGCTGAAACGGTGGGCTGGATACGCAGACCGCCTGTAACGATCCTCAGGCGTCATTCCGCGCACTGGGCCAGCCGAAGGCCGTCCCACTCGAGTCGGTGCGCCGTGAGACGCACGAGCGGCGGGGACCCCGGTAACGACCGCAGCCGTATCCCGGTGAGATCGACGATGAGGAATGCGCGTCTCGGCGCACTGGTTCTCGCCGCGGCGGTCGCCGCTGGGTGCTCCGGCTCTGACGGGGACGCTGGCGATGCGGCGACGAATGCTGCCGAAAATGCGCCGAGTCCATCGTCCCAACAGCGAGCCGAGGAGAACGGTTCAGCGCTCGGCTCCCAGCTCCCGCCGGGGATCATGGTCCGGAATCACGGCATCGGGCTCACGCTTCCGCCCGGCTGGGACGGCCGCATCACCGAGCAATCGCCCGGCGAGCTGCCCGTGGCGCACGCCGCCACCTTCGCGTTGCCGGCGGACCATGCGAAACTCGACATCGGGAAGGCGGCGAGCCGCGTGATGGATCCGGAAGACCTCCGCATCGTCCTGACGGAGGTTGGGAACCAGATCGGAACGCAGGGATTCGACCCTGCGAGCTTGCCGGTCAGGATCAGCCGCTCGGACCTTAGGTCGTCGCAGTCACCATTCGTACTCCGCGACCACGCGGTTGCCAGCAGGCGCTTCGCGATTCACGGACGTCCGTTTTCGCTCTTGGTCGAATTCGGACGGAAGCTGCCCACTGCGCGCCAACTGGAGAAGGCGAACCGCGTCGCTTCCTCGCTTGAGATCGACCCACGGGCGGAACTCGACCCGGCGCAGTGGCCACCGCTGCGCCGCCCGCTCAAGCTTCCGAGGATTTCAACTGATGCCGCATGCCCTCGGTCCTCGAGCAAGCGCGCGGGCACTGGCATATCCTCGCCGCTCGGCGCTGGTCCCGTATATCCGGGGATCGGCTCGTCAAGTGGCGTCGCCAGCCTCAAGGACGACCTGGTGAAGCGGGGGTGGTACCTCCATAAGACGTTGTGGGCGATCAGCCCGCGCTACCGAGGCCCCGTTCTCATTCGCGGCCGTCGGATCGACGGCCCCGGCGTACTCCGCTTCAACTTCCGGCGCTCGCCAGAGCTCAGGCTGCATAGGCTGCCGTCGAAGTCGAGGAGTGTGTGGCGATATGCGCCAAGCCACACGGCGCTGCGTGGCCCGGGCTGCTTCGCCTTGCAGGTGGATGGTTCGAGTTTCAGCCGTGCCATCGTGTTCGAGGCTGTCCTCAGGGGACGGTGAGACTCGGCGGGTCGGTCTGTCTGAGGCCGTTGCCAGCCCCGTTGTGGTCATGCTGCGTGATCGGTCGTCGGGTGAATAGCCGCCGTGTCCCGTCGCCCAGACGGCTTTCCGCGTCACCGGGATAGGCAGCAAGACACAGATGCAGCATCTGATGCGGTAATCCTCGACCCTGCCTGTCGCTGGCAATTGGCGGTCTCTGGCGCGGTCGGCATCGCCATGATGCCTATGTGCCCCCGTGAATATCCCGTCTTGTTCCTCCTCCTGCCAGATGGATATCGACGCCGCTCGGTCAGCGCTCGAGGCGCGGTCAGCGCGTTAGCTGACGGTCGAGCTCCATCAGCCGGCGGAGGCGCCTGAGTCGCTCTGCGTCTTCGCTGCGTCTGCTCGCCTCGAGCATTCGCGTCAAGTCGACGAGCGACGCGATCTGGGGCCGCACGCCCCGGCCGAGGTTCTCGCGGTTGCCGCGGATGCGGATGTCGTCGTAGCCCCCGCGTTCCCCACGGCTGTGGCACGAGCGTGACCTCGCCGGCAGTGATCTGGATCGGGACAGGCTCGCCCGTGGCGAGCGTTTCCGCGAGTACGGCGTCAGCCGGCGGCGACGTAGCGAGCTCCTCGAACGCCCGGGTCAGCCGCCGCACGTTCTCCTCGCGCAGCGACGGCACGACGTCGAGCCCGTCGGTCACTTCGCCGCTGCCGTAGACGATGCGCGCGAATGCCCCTACGACCACGTAGCTGACGCGGTGACGCTCGAGCGCGTCGAACAGGGCGTACGGGTCGACTCTGCTCACGGCGCGCGGTCCAGTGCCTCCAGGAGCGCTTGGACGCGCTGCTGTGGCGCCTGCTGCAGGCTCTCGCTCAACTGCGCGTCGAGCGCCTCGTCTTCCTCGCGCTCGGCGATCTCGACCCTGAGCACGAAGCCGCAGGCCTCGACGACGACGCGGAGATTCTCGAAGCTTGGCTCCTGTCCGCCCGTCTCCCAGCGGGCGATCGGTGCCCGGTGACGGCGGAGACGCTTCGCGAGCTCCGTCTGGGTGAGCCACCTCGGGTAGACCCTTCTGCCGATGACTCGACGCCTCAAGCGGGTCAGTCACGGAAGAAAGACCTGCAAATCAAGAGAGCCGACGCGCGGATTCGAACCGCGGACCCCTTCATTACGAGTGAAGTGCTCTACCAGCTGAGCTACGTCGGCGCGGGGCGAGTATAGCCCCGCGCCCGCCTACTCCCGTGGCGCCGCGGGCCCGTGCGCGGCGGCGTCGCGGCTCGGCTTGATGTTCTGGTTCAGGCAGAAGACGTTGCGCGGGTCGTACTTGTCCTTCAGCGCGACCAGGCGCTCGTAGCCCTCGCCGTACGTCTCGCGCACGCGCTCCTCGCTGTCGTCGCTCGTGTAGTTCAGGTAGATGCCGGGCCGGGTCCACGGGCGGAGCGCCTCCGCGGTGTCGCGCGCCCAGGCGATGTGCACGTCGGACTCGTCGGCGTCCGACCAGACGGCGAGGGCGTGGTACTGCCAGGGTGCGTCGCGGCCGCCGAGCGCGGTCGCGTCGTTCGGGACGCGCGCGAGCGCGCCGCCCAGCGGGAAGAGCAGCAGCTGCGTCAGCGGCGAGGTCGCCGCGGCCGCTCGCTCGACCAGCGTGTCGATCGCCTCGTCGCCGACCTCGCGGAAGTTCTCGGCCCACCAGTAGTTGTGCATCCCCGGCGCGTTCCCGGCGTCGAGGATCGTCTGGAAGGCGGTGTACGGCATCGGCTCGATCAGGTCGGCGTCCGGCGGTCCCCACTCGCGCAGCGGGCGCAGGACCTCCTCGCCCTCCTCCACGTCGCCGACGTACGCCGCATAGACGGCCACGGCCGGTCGGTCGTGCAGGACCGTGGGGACGAACGGCGCCGCCGGCGCGGTGGCGAACGCCATCCCGCTTGCGACCTCGTCGGGCGCGTCGTGCATGAAGTCGCGGTAGAAGCGCGCGAGCTCGGGCGCGCGCTCGGCGGGGTGGAGCACCATCCCCGCGAGCAGCTCGGGCCCCACCGGGTGGAGCCGGAGCTCGAACGAGGTGACGACGCCGAAGTTGCCGCCGCCTCCGCGGATGCCCCAGAAGAGATCGGCGTTCTCGTCCTCGCTCGCCCGCACGAGCTCGCCGCCGGCGGTGACGAGGTCGGCCGCCAGCAGGTTGTCCGCGGCCAGGCCGAACTTCCGCTCCAGCCAGCCGCTGCCGCTCCCGAGGATGTGGCCGGAGATGCCGGTGGTCGAGACCCGCCCGCCCGTCGTCGCCAGCCCGTGCAGCTGCGTCTCGCGGTCGAAGTCGCCCCAGGTGACGCCCGGCTGGACGCGTGCCACGCGGCGCTCGCGGTCGACCCAGATCCCCGTCATCGGGCGCAGGTCGACGACGATGCCGCCTTCGCAGACCGCGTACCCCGGGACCGAGTGGCCGCCGCCGCGGACGGCGACCTCGAGGTCGTTCGCGCGCGCGAAGTCGAGCGCCGCGACGATGTCGCCGACGCTCGCGCACTGCGCGATCAGAGCCGGCCGCCGGTCCCACATCGCGTTGAAGACGGCGCGCGCCTCGTCGTAGCTCGGCGCACCGGGGAGCACCAGCTCGCCGGCGAACGCGCCCGTCAGCGCGCGGACCGTCTCGTCGTCGAGTGGCCGGAGGCGTGCCACCCGCGCTGCCCTACCAGCCGTCCCAGTGCACGATGGTGTCGAGCGGGCGGCGCGGGCCCGGCTTGAACTCCGTCCCGATCGTGTACGCGACGGGAATCAGCGCCACCTGCATCACCTCCTCGTAGGGGATCCCGAGGAGCTCCGCGGCCTCGCGCTCGTGCCCGAGGTGGAACGTCGTCCAAACGGTTCCCAGGCCGCGCGCGCGGGCGGCGAGCATGAAGCTCCAGGTCGCGGGGATGATCGAGCCGAAGCGCCCGGCCTGGTGCCAGGAGGGGAGCCCGTCCGTCCGGCCCTCGACGCACGGGATCAGGTGGACCGGGACCTCGCCGATGTGCTGCAGCAGGTGGACGACGGAGGCGCCGATCCGCGCCCGCTGCCCGCCGGCGCCGTCGCCGTCGCCGCCTCGCGCGCGGCGCAAGCTCGCCTGCAGGTAGCGCTCGCCGCCCGCCCGCCAGAGCTCGCCGAGGCGCGCCCGCTTGGCCGCGTCGGTCACGACCACGAAGTGCCAGTTCTGGGCGAAGCCTCCGGTCGGCGCCTGCTGGGCGAGGCGAAGGCACTCCTCGAGCACGTCGCGCTCCACCGGCCTCGTGAGGTCGAGGCGGCGGCGGACGGCCCGCGTGGTCGACAGCAACTCGTCCGGCGTCAGGTCGAGCAGCGCCACGGCGAAACCCTACGCACCCCGTCGCGCGGGCGCGGCAGCCGTCGCCGCGTCCGGTCGGCCCCGCGCGCCGGCGACTGCGCCTCGGCGGGAGGCCATCGCCCACCCGCGCCTCGGCCGGCGACGCCGAGGGGGATCCTCGCGAGCAGCCGCCCGGCTGCGCCGCTCCTGCGGCCGCCCCCTGACGTGCACCCTCGCGGAGCGCAATCGGCACACAACCGGCACGATGTCGGTCATCTCCGGCGCGCCCGCGGCCGGTACGCTCGGCCGCGGGAGGCGGGTGGACGGGGACCCCGGTCCCCACCCGGGTGGGGAATGCCGGAATGCGGCGAGTGGCGCCCCCTGTCCGCACGAGGAGACTCGGCGACTCGAGTGCGGAAACGGTTCGGCCGCACCGAACGGACCAGGCACCGTGAGCACTGTCGTGCTCGCCGCGGGCGTCGCGCACGGAACCCGCCGCGAACGTCTACGGGCGGCGGCCGCCGCCCGCGTCAACAACGCTTGTGCTCGTGAGCATCTCAGGGATCGGTGAGCCGTCGTCAAGGAGCGCGCTCGACGGGTTCGAGGCCCTCTACCGGGAGACCCGGACGTTCGTTCGCACTGCGGCGGCGATTACGGGTGGCCTCGAACGGGGTCGCGACGCCGCCCACGACGCGTTCGTGACGGTCGTATGCAAGCGCACGCTCGCCCGTTTCCCGGCGCTCGACTACGCGTCCGATCGCGGCCCGACCTCGCTCGAGCTCGACGCCGACGTCGCGACGAGCCGCCGCGCGCGGCCTGCGCGCGAGCAGCCGGCGGCGTGCGCGCCGTCAGCGCAGCGGCCAGGCGAGCGGAACGACGAGCGCCGCGACGATCACCATCACGACGGTGAGCGGCAGCCCGACGCGGGCGAAGTCGCCGAAGTGGTAGCCGCCCATGCCGTACACCATCGTGTTCGTCTGGTAGCCGATCGGGGTCAGGAAGGACGAGGACGCACCGAGCGCGATCACGATCGCGAACGGACGCGGGTCGAGGCCGGCGGCGTCCGCGGTCGCGAGCGCGATCGGGAACATCAGCACGGCGGCCGCGTTGTTCGTCACCACCTCGGTGAGCAGCGAGGTCGCGAGCAGGACGCCGATCAGCAGCCCGACGTCGCCGAACGACCCCAGCGGCTCGATCAGGAGCGAGGCGATCGTCTCGGCGAGGCCGCTCGTGGTCAGCGCCGCACCCAGCCCGAAGCTGGCCGCGATCACGAGCACGACGTTCAGGTCGACCGCGTCGCGCGCCTCCGTGGGCGAGAGGACGCCCAGCCCGACGAGGGCGAAGGCCGCGAGCAGCGCGGCGGGGAGGATGTCGAGCGTCCCGGTCCCGGCGAGCACGAGCAGGCCGGCGAGCACGAGGCCGACCAGGGGCGCCTTCTCGCGCCGGGGCGGGTCGCCGCCGAGCGGCGCGACGACCAGGAAGTCGCGGCGGTCGGCGCGCCGCCGGAAGTCGGGCGGGCCGACGAGCAGCAGCACGTCGCCGCCGCGGAGCGTGAGGTCGCCGAGCTTCCCCGGGAGTCGCTGATCGGCGCGGTGGATCGCCAGGACGGCCGCGCCGTGGCGGGCGCGGAAGCCCGAGCGCTTGAGCGTGCTCCCCACGAGCGTCGACCCGGGCGCGAGGACGGCCTCGAACAGGCGCCGGCGCGCCGGGCGCGCGACGTCGGCGAAGTGCCGCTGCTCGCTCGACGTCAGCCCCGGACGCTGCTGCAGGTCGAGAACGCGCTCGACGTTCCCCGCGAACGTGAGCCGGTCGCCCTCCTGCAGGACCTCGTCCGGGCCGACGGGCGCGAGCTCGTACCCGTCGCGCTCGATCGCGACCAGGTACACGCCCTCCAGGTTGCGCAGCCCCGCCTGCACGACGCTGCGGCCGGCGAGCGGGCTCCCCTCCTCGACGGCCATCTCGACGGTGAACTCGCGGACGTCGGCGTCGAGCGCCTCCGCGGGCGTCGTGCGCGCGGGGAGCAACCGGGGCGCCGCGAAGACGAGCAGGGCGAGGCCCGCGACGGCGAAGGGCAGCCCGACCTTGCCGATCTCGAACAGGCCGAGCGGCCGGTGGCCCGACTCCTCGAGCAGCCCCGAGACGACCAGGTTCGTCGAGGTGCCGATCAGCGTGACGACACCGCCGAGGATGGCGGCGAAGCTGACGGGGATGAGGTAGCGCGAGGCCGACGCGCCAGTGCGCCGCGCCCACGCGACCACCGCGGGCGCGACCATCGCGACGATCGGCGTGTTGTTGAGGAAGGCGGATGCGCCGGCCGCGGGCACGAGCACGCGCGCGAGCGCGCCCGCGCCGCCGCGGGCCGAGCCGTCGCCCAGGAGGCGCGAGGCGAGGCTGTCGAGCAGGTGCGTCTTCTCCGCCGCCGAGGCGAGCACGTACAGCGCGGCGACGGTCAGCGGCGCCGGGTTCGAGAACCCCGCGAACGCCTGCTCGGCGTCGACGACGCCCGCGACCAGCAGCGCAGTCACGCCCGCGAGCAGGACGAACGGAGGGGACGCGCGCTCGCTCGCGAGCAGGTAGACCGTCGCGACGACCACCGCGAGCGTGAGCCAGGCCTCGAGCTCCACGGCGCCTGCTAGCGTCCGAGCGCCCGGCGCAGCCGGACGAAGAGCGCCTCGAGCGCGAGCGACTGGTTGAGGTTGAACTCGGCGTGCGCGCGCCAGAGTTCGCGCACCGTCTCGCTCGCCTCCTCCGCGCCGAGCATCCGCTCGCGCGTGGCGTCCTCCTCGAGCTCCGGCAGCCGGTCGTAGTGGACGGCGGCCTCGCGCGCGCCGACGGCCACGGCCACCAGGTCGCGGTACCACGCGGCGAGCTCCTCGAGCACGGCGAGCAGCTCCTCCCGCTCGGCCCCGAACTGGGCGCGGCGCGCCCGCTGCTCCGCCTCGCGCGCGGACAGCTCGAGCGCGGCGAGCTGCTCCTCGGCCACTGCCCGCGCCGCCTCGCCGTGCGCGCGGACGCCGGCGAGCACGCGCGCGACGGCGTCCGCGGGGACGAACTCCGAATCGTGGTAGACGGAGCGCGCGACCTCGACCAGCACGGCGCGGCGGGCGGCGGCGTCGGCGTCGAGCAGCCGCTCGAGCCGGTCGAGCCGGCCGGCTGCGACCCGCGCGAGCGCCGTCGCCTCCGCCTCGGGGAGATCGGGGCGGCGCGCGTCCAGCGCCTCCCGCACGGCCCGCTCGGAGAGCCGCCGGAAGGGGACGAGCTGGCAGCGCGAGCGGAGCGTCTCGGGCAGCGGCCCCAGGTCGTCGGCGACGAGGACCACGACCGCGTACGGCGGCGGCTCCTCGAGGTCCTTGAGCAGAGCGTCGGCCGCGTCCGTGTTCAGCTCGTCCGCGCCGAGGAGCAGGTACACGCGCCGGTCGGCCTCGAACGGCCGCATGTGCAGGTCGCGGCGGAGCTCGCGCACGGCGTCGATCCGGATCTGGTCGCCGAGCGGCTCGAGGATGTACAGGTCGGGGTGCAAGCGGCGCTCGACGCGGGCGCGATCGCCGAGCAGCTCGCCGGCGAACGCGAACGCCGCCGCGCGCTTGCCGACGCCGCGGGGGCCGTGGAACAGGTACGCGTGCGCCGGGTGGTCGGCGAGCGCCGCGGCGAGGAGGCGCTTCGCCTCCGCCTGCTCAGGCAAGGTCGCGAAGCTCACCACGGACGATGGAGGCAATCGCGCCGGGCGCGCGGGCGGCGTCGACGGCGACCACGCGCTCGCGGAAGCGGTCGGCGAGGTCGCGGTACCCGCGGTCGACGGCGTGCTGGAAGGCGGAGCCCTCCCGCTCGATCCGGTCGCCCTCCGCGCCGGCACGCCGGCGCGCCTCGACCGGGTCGATCAGCAGCAGGAAGGTGCGGTCGGGCAGCAGCGCCTCCGTCGCGATCAGGTTGAGCTGCAGGACGCGCTCGACGCCGAGCCCGCGGGCGACCCCCTGGTACGCGAGCGACGAGTCGACGTAGCGGTCGCAGACGACGTGCTCGCCGCGCGCGAGGGCCGGCCGGATCACCTCGGCGACCAGTTCCGCACGCGCGGCGGCGAAGAGGGCGGCCTCGGCCCACGGCGCCATCGCCGCCCCTGCCAGGAGGAGGTCGCGGATCCGCTCGCCGAGCGCGGTCCCGCCCGGCTCCCGGCAGGCGACGACGCCGCGTCCCAGCCCCTCCAGCCACTCGCGGAGAAGCTGCGCCTGCGTGCTCTTGCCGGACCCGTCGACCCCTTCGAAGCTGACGAACACGTCGCCGCGACTCTACGGGGTCGGCATCGCCTCGTCGTCCCTTCGCCCTGCACTCGGGGCTGACCGGACGGATCGGCACACAATCGGCACTGCTCCGACACGGTCTTGCGCGGGGTCGGCCGATAGGATCGCCGGTGGGTGGCGGGTGGACAGGAGGTGGCTCCCCACCCTAGGGCGGGGAGTGGGTGGCCGCCGCCGCCGCGGTCGCCCTAGGGCGAGGCCTACGGCCCCGCCACCGGGGCGGCGTGTGTCGCTCGCGAGGGAGCGGGCGTGGAGGCGGTGAACGGAGTCGGCTCCGCTCGCCGCGCGCGCAGACGGCCGTCGACTCGCCGATGGGCGGCGCCCACGGCCGCCTCGGCGCCCGCAAACGCGCTGGGCGGGCACCGGCCGGGCCGCCGACGGGAGCCGGGGCCCCACGCCGCCGGCCGCGTAGAGTTCCGCGCGTGCGGGCGATCGTCACAGGCGGGGCCGGCTTCATCGGCTCCCACGTCGCCGACGCGCTCCTCGCCCGCGGCGCCGAGGTCCACGTGGTGGACAACCTGGCCAGCGGCAAGCGCGCGAACGTCCCCGACGGCGCGAAGCTCCACGAGCGCGACATCCGCGAGCCGCTGGACGACCTCTTCGCCGAGCTGCACCCCGACGCGTGCTTGCACCTGGCCGCGCAGGCCGACGTCCGCGTGTCGGTGGCCGACCCCGACTACGACGCGGCGGTGAACGTGGTCGGGACGATCCGCGTGCTCGAGGGCGCGCGCACCAACGGCGCCCGGGTCGTCTTCGCGTCCACCGGCGGCGCGATCTACGGCGAGTGCGAGCGCCCGGCCCGCGAGGACGACCCGCGCGAGCCATTGTCGCCCTACGGCGTCTCCAAGCTGGCCGGCGAGGAGTACCTGGCCGCGTACAACCGCCTGCACGGGACGCGCCACGTCTCGCTCCGCTACGCCAACGTGTACGGGCCGCGGCAGGACCCGCACGGCGAGGCCGGCGTGGTCGCGATCTTCTTCAACCGGCTCGCCGCCGGCGAGCGGCCGCGGATCTTCGGCGACGGCCGGCAGACCCGCGACTACGTCTACGTCGGGGACGTCGTCGCCGCGACGCTGACGGCGCTCGACCGCGACGGCGGCGTGTTCAACGTCGGCACTGGCGTCGAGACGTCGGTCGTCGAGCTGTTCCACGCGTGCACGCGCGCGAGCGGGATCGAGGTCGAGCCGGAGTACGCGCCGCCCCGGCTGGGCGAGCTGCAGCGCAGCGTGCTCGACCCCGGGCTGGCCGGCGCGGAGCTCGGCTGGCGGCCGGACGTCGGTCTGGCCGGCGGCCTTCTCGAGACCTGGCGCTCGATCGCCGGCTCCTGACCGTGGTCCGCGGCGACGCCGCGTGGCCCGCGCGGACGCTCGTCGCGATCCGGCTCGCCTTCTGGGTCGGCGCCGCGCTCACGCTGCTGTGGCAGCCCGCCCGGCAGAACCGGGAGTGGCGCGACCTCGGGCTCCCCGTCTTCCAGGCGTACGACCCGTTCACCGACCTGCTCTTCAACACGTTCTCGCACTGGGATTCCGGCTGGTACCTGTCGATTGCGGAGTACGGCTACGCGGACAACGAGACGGTCGCCTTCTTCCCGCTCTACCCGCTGACGGTGCGCGCGGTCGCGGTCGTCACCCGCTCGCCGCTCGTCGCCGGCGTCCTCGTCTCGCTCGCCGCCGCCGCCGTCGCCGCCGTCGTCCTGGCCAGGCTCGCCCGCCCGCTGCTCGGCGACCGCGGGGCCCGCGACAGCGTCCTCTACCTGGCGCTCTTCCCGGTCTCGCTCGTCTTCACCGCCGTCTACTCGGAGGGACTGTTCCTCGCGCTGTCGGCGGGCGCGTTCCTGGCCGCGGTGCAGCGCCGCGGGCTGCTCACCGGCGTGCTGGCCGCGCTCGCGGTCGCGACCCGCTCGCTGGGGCTCGCGCTCGTCCCCGCGCTGCTCGTGCTGCTCTGGCCCCGCTCGCGCAGCCCGCGCGAGCTGCTCCGCCCGCTCCTGCTCGTGCTCGCGCCGCTCCCGCTCGGCCTGTTCGCGCTCTACCTCCACCACCGCTTCGGCGACGCGACCGCGTTCGTCGACGCCCAGCGCGGGTGGGGACGGGAGACGCCGACGCTCGGGCCCGCGGAGGGGCTGTTCGACGCGATCCGCGCCGCCTACCACGGCCTGGCGCAGCTCGTCCTCCACCTGCCCCGCGGCGCCGAGGGCGCGGTCACCCGCTCCGACCAGGTTGCGATCTGGCACATCACGCACCTGCTCTTCCTGGCCGTCGCGATCTGGCTGACCTGGATCGCGTGGCAGCGACTGGGGCCTGCGTACGGGCTCTACTCGGCGACGGTGCTCGCCTTCGTGCTCGCGACGCCCGCCGACTGGTTCCCGCTGCTCAGCCTCCCCCGCTTCCTGCTGGCCGACTTCCCCCTCTTCCTCGCGCTCGCCGCGGTGACCGAGGGTCGCCCGCGCGCGCGCGAGGCCGTCCTCGTCTCCTTCGCGGCCGTGGGCGCCGTCGCCGCGGCCGGGTTCGCGCGCCACGCCTGGGTCGCCTAGACCGTATGGAGTGCCCGGCGCCTCGCTCGTAAGTTGGCGCGGGCTGCCGTCGCGAGTGGCGCGGCGGTAGAGCCGCAATTACGGGAGGCGCCGGTATGGCTGACGGTAGTTGGGTTGGCGTCGATCTGCACGCTCG
>JACVRR010000057.1 GCA_014534345.1 Thermoleophilia bacterium
GTCCCCAGGACCCAGCCGGATCGTCGCCTTCGGCAGACTCGAAGGGCCCTTCTACGCTGATATCGGGGTCAGGTCTTGCACCGCAACAACCCACATGGGGCGTTCGGGGTTCGGTGGCACGCGCGCGACACTCGACGTACCGACGTGCGCCCACGCGCAGGAGCGAGCCGAGCCCGTTGCGGCGCAAGACCTCACCCCCGGGTGGTGACCCCCGGTGGTGGGCAGACGCCGACATACACGTCGACCCGCGACCCGGAGCCGTGGCGGCTCGAAGCGATGTGCAGGGGTGCCACTCGGCGTACTGACGGCCGGGACAGACAGCCGCCTCGTAGAGCGTCCCTTCCGACCCATCCAGCGGCCGGTGCGCAGGCGACGGGCTCTCCCGAAACGCTCGTAGAGGCCGCAACGATCGCGTCGCGGCCGCTCGCCGATCACCGCGCGGACTCTTCCGCGTCGACGCGGTAGAGCATCAGCCAAAGATCGCGGTGCGCCTCGATCGCCTCGTCGAGCGAGCCCGGCTCGGCGAAGATCTCTGTCGCTTCGGAGAGCAGACGGACGGCAAACGCGCGCAGCTCGTCCACCGTGGGCTCCTCGGGTGAGCCGGCGATCCCGACCGCTCCTACTAGTGCGCGGCTTCGGCGGCGAGGCGCTCGTTGAGCTCGTGCAGCTCGCGCTTCGTGCGTGCGATGACACGCTCGAGGTCGACGACGAACGACTCGTCGGCGACGTTGTCTGCCACTTGGAAGGCCTCGAGCGCGCGCTCGCATGACGCGAGCAGGATCAACAGAGCGGCGCGCTGCCTCTTGAGGGACTCGCCGGTGATCTGACGCTCTTACCCCTTGGCACGTGAACGAGAAACGCCAGGATCGGCCGCACACTTCGAACCCGGCGCGATAGGCTCCGCAAGGACCTCGGATGCGTCGCCTGGTAGCGCTCGCCGTGCTCGCTCTCTCCGCCGCGTGTGGAGGCGATAAGGAGGCTTCGCGGCCGTCGCTCGCCAGCGCCACCGCGATCGACCTCGCGGAGGAGCGGTGGGACGGCGGCTTCTGGGAGCTCCGCGCGCGCTGCCCGGGTGGCCGGATCCGCTTCGAGTTCCGTCCTGAAGGGGCCGTAGCGCTCGACCGCGAGGGAGCGATGCTCGCGTCTGCGTCGCTGAAGACGATCGACCTCCAGTGCGGCGTGACCCGCCGGCATGCCGTCGAGCTGGACGCGCCCGAGCGGTACGGCGACGCGGGTCTCCGGGGTCCCGTGGAGGCGCGGACTACCCTGGTCTGTTCGCTACCGGCGGAAGTCGAGATCGCCGCGCACCCCATCTGGTACAGGACGAACTACGTGATGGGCAGTGCCCTCACGCTCGCCACGGCCGATCTCCGTTTGGCGGCGGCCGCCTCGATGAAGCACGACCGCCACGGCGGGAAAACCTACTCGCAGCTCTTCTACCTGCCCGAGCTCTGCCGTCTCGCCTGACGGGCGACATGCAGTGAGTGCACGTCACGGGGGCCGCCGCGCGTGCACCGCGGTCGGCCCAGCGGGTGCGATCGCCCGGCCGCGCGCACGGAGGATCGCTCGTGCGGACGAGGAAGAGGCTGACGTGGTCGTTGCGTGCGCGTGGTGCGATCGCGTCTCCAGCGATGGCGCAGTCTGGTCCCGGCCGGTGTCGCCGCACGCAGTCGCCGGCGGGCGCGCACGCGAGGCGCGGGTGAGTCACGGCATCTGCCCGGACTGCTTCGCGGCCGTCGCGCCTCACGCGACGTATCCCGCGCGTCATCGGCGGCCGCGAAGCGCCGTCGCGGCCTGACGCGCACCGCGACGACTCGGCCGACCCGGCCGACGATCGCGAGGCGGACGTGACTGCCGCCTCCGCGGACGGAGTCGCCGATGGCGTGCGCCAGCCGCGCTCGCGCCCGCCGGCACGCCAGCCGCCGCTCCCCCAGGGTGTGGTCGACCCGCCCGGACGAGTAGGGATTCGTGACTTTCGCTGCGATCCGTCGTACGGTCGATCCGCACGTCGGAAATCGCTCGGAGGAAAGGGGTTCACGTTGAAGATCTTCGGTCGGCCGTCGCCTGCGATGGTCGTTGCCTTGACGGCGTTGTTCGTCGCGCTCACCGGAACCGGGACCGCCGCGACGATCGCCGTCACGCGCGCCGACACGGCGCAGGAAGCAAAGGGGGCTCACGAGACGAGGCTGGCGCAGCGTCGCGCGGCCCAGGCCGCCGTCGCACGGCGCGTCGCGGCCATGCGCGCGTTGCCCACGGCCGCCGAGCCCGCAGCGCGGCGCGGGCCGCGCGGGCCGCGCGGGCCGCGCGGCCGGCAGGGTCCCCAGGGGCCGCAGGGTCCACAGGGGCCGCAGGGGCCGCAGGGTCCCCAGGGGCCGGCCGGGCCGCAGGGACCGGCGGGACCGGCGGGCGGGTTCGACCCGAACAAGGTCACGTACCGCGTCGGGGCCGACACCGCGATCCCCGGATCGAGCGCCCAGGGAACGCTGCAGGCGAACTGTGCGGCGGGAGAGATCGCGATCGCCGGCGGCCACTTCGCCAGTACGGGGTACGCCTACGTCAACCGCTTCGCCTCCAACACCGGATGGGTCGTCGTGATCGACAACTTCGACGGCGCGGCGGGCACCGGGCGCGCGTACGTCGTCTGCGCGAGGCCATAGGCCGAGCTACAGCGGGCGGAGGACGCCGACAGCCGGCGCCCTCCGTCCGCGGGACTGGCCACGCCCGCGCAGCGGGAACCTGCGCACCGCGCCCGGTGTAGAGGTCGAAAAAGGGAGGTTCGATGCGCAAGGCACTGCTCGCCGGCGCGCTGGTCGCCGCCCTCGCCCTCCCCGCCCCCGCGTCGGCGGGCTGCTGGGCGACGGTCGAGCTCGTCCCGCCGCCGAAGTCGATCCAGGCCGGTCAGACGTGGAACGCCGAGCTGACCGTCCTCCAGCACGGGCGGACCCCGCTTCCCGATGCAAAGCCGACGGTGACCGTCGTCAATGCGTCGACGGGCGAGCGGCGGACGTTCCCGGCGAAGGCGACGGACGCCGCCCGCGGCCGATTCGAGGCCAACGTCGTGTTCCCGACCGCGGGGACGTGGCGCTACGAGGTGTTCGACGGGTTCACCAGCATCGACGGACGGCCCGTGCGGTGCGGCAAGACGCACAGCTTCGCGCCCCTCGACGTCGCGCCCGGCGGGGGCGGCACCACAGCCGCGAGCTCGGGCGCGCGGCCGCTGTGGCCGCTCGCGGCAGGGCTCTCCGCGCTGCTCGTCGCCGTGGCGGCGGCCCTCGTCATCCGCGTGCGCCGGGGCGGCTCGAAGCCGGCACCCGCCTAGGGCGCCACGGGCCGAGAAGACAGGAGGGCGGCGGCGGCGAGCCGCCGCCGCCCCACCTCAGCGTCGCCTCTCGATCGTCTCGCCGCGCGAGCGCTCGATCGCCTCGTCGCGCGACGTGACGCGCTCCTCGCGACGGTCGACGTCCTCCGGCCGCTCGGCGGCGACCGCCTCGTCGGCTGCCCGCTCGTCGTACTCGCGGCGGACGAACCGCGGCGAGCCGGCGGTGTCGAACACGAGCCCGAGCACGATTCCGAGCCCGAATGCGATCACCGGGAAGAGCGCGCCCAGGTCGTCGACCACGTTCCCCGCACCGACCTCGCCCGCCAGGTCGGTCGCACGGCCGCTGTTCCACCCGCCGCCGGGTTGCGTCGCGAGCAGCACGAGTCCGCCCGCGACGAGCGCCGGCAGGAACCCGACCAGCAGCACGGGCAGCGAGATCCGTGGGACGCCCCACTTCGTCCAGCCCCCGAGCACCTGGGAGAGGGCGACGACGAGGCCGGCCGCTGCCATGAGCCCGACGAACGCCCAGTACGCCGCCGCCGACCCGTCGAAGCGGAACTCGATGTCGAGGGTCCGGCTCGCGAACCAGAGCAAAAAGCCCGCCGCGGCGACGCCGAGGAGCGTCACAACCGCTCGTGTAGCTCCGTACATTCGCATCACCTCGACCAGGTGATGCCCGCTCCCCCGGAATCGAACCCGCCCTATGCGCGCCGCAGTATGGCTCGGAACCATGGCCCGTCGACCGCCACGTCGGCCCTGCCGGGGCGGATCCGGCCCGAAAGCAGTTGGAGCCCGGCGAGTGTCCCCAGGACGGAACCGGGTTGCCCGCGCTACAGCTCGAGCCGGCGCTCGTCGAACCGCGCCGAGTAGAGCTGCTCGCGGAAGCCCTCGACCGCGTCGAAGACGTCGGCCGCGAACACGTGCTCGACGACGCCGACCGTCCGGTCGTGGTGGAAGGGGACGTCGACGTGGGGCTCGGAGACCAGGTTCACCGAGACCGCGGCGCACGCCGGGCAGCGAACCGCCACGCCGAACGCCCGCGCGCCGGGAGCGAGCAGGAAGAACGCCGACGGGAAGACCGGCCGCGGGCGGCCCTCGGGGTAGCAGAAGAAGGTCCACGGCCACTCGCCCGCCTCGATCCGGCGGAGCGCCAGGTCGCCCAGCTCGGCCGCGACGGGCTCGACGCGCGATGTCATCAGGTTCACGAACGTCCCGCCCTCCAGCCCGAGCGGCGCCCAGTCGAGCTCGTGGTGGGAGGCGAGCCCGTCGTGCTCCCCACCGCAGGCGCAGACGAAGCGGACGCGGTAGACGGCGGGGTGGGCGGCGCCGGGGAGCCGCTCGAGCCGCCGGAACGCCGACAGCGGCACGGCCGTCTCGCCCCTCCTGGGGCAGGCGAACGTGAACCGGCCAGTCAGCGCGTCGTACATCTCTCCTCCGTTATCGGCGTTCTTGACCGCCCTTTCTAGTCGTCAATCCGGACGACACGACGCGCCGCTCGTACACGAGCAGCGCGTGCAGGTCATGGCCGCGCCGCCGCTCGCGCCGGGCTCGGGGAAGTCGGTGGCGTCGCCGACGCGTCCGGCGAGCGCGATCACGAGTCGTACGAGATCAGCGCGCCGACGTCGTAGCCGGCCAGCCGGTCTCGCCCGCCCAGGAAGTCGAGCGCGATGATGAAGGCGACGCCCACCACCTCGCCGCCGAGCTGCTCGACCAGCTCGCACTTCGCCTTGGCCGTGCCGCCCGTCGCGAGCACGTCGTCGTGCACGAGCACGCGCTGCCCGCGGCCGACGGCGTCGGCGTGTACCTCGAGGACGTCGAAGCCGTACTCGAGCGCGTACTTCGCGCTGACCGTCCGCCAGGGGAGCTTCCCCGGCTTGCGCGCGGCGACGAAGCCGCAGCCGAGCGCGTGGGCGAGCGCGCCGCCGGTGATGAAGCCGCGGGCCTCGGCGCCGAGGATCACGTCCGGCTCGCGCGGCCGGGCCCACTCGGTGAGCCGGTCGACCGTCTCGCGCAACGCCTCGGGATCGGCGAGCAGGGGCATGATGTCCTTGAACACGATCCCCGGCTTGGGGAAGTCGGGGACGTCCCGGATCTTCGCGTGCAGGTCGACGGCCATCGTCCTAGGGCGAGGTCGTGGCGTGCAGCTCGCGCCAGAAGAGCAGCTGGGACAGCTCCTGCGCGAGCCCGGCGAGCGTCCGCAGCTCCTCCAGCGCCGCGCGCCGCCGCTCGGGGTTTCGCGAGCGAAGGCCAGGCGCGACGACGGTCTCCACGAGCCGGGCGCTACGGTCGGCGGCGCTCCGCAGCGTGCGCAGGTGCCGCGCCTCCACCCCGTAGGCGCCGAGGCGGGCGCATGTCGCGGCGATCTCGACGTCGGTCTCGGCGTACCGCTTCTCGCGCCCGGCGCGTCGCGGCGCGAGCAGGCCGAACTCCTCCAGCTGGCGCACGAACTCGGGCGCCGTGCCGCTGCGCTCGCAAAGCGTCTCGAGGTCCACCTCCTCGGCGCGCTCGCCCAGCGGGACCGCCCGCTTTCGCCGTGCCGGCGACGCGTCGGCGGCGAGCTCCTGCCGGATGACCCGCAGCGGCAGGAACTCGTCCCGCTGCAGCTGGAGGATCCGGCGCAGCCGCTCCACGTCCTCCTCGCCGAAGAGCCGGTACCCGCCCTGCGTGCGGCGCGGCGTGAGGAGACCCTGGTCCTCCAGGTAGCGGATCTTCGAGATCGAGATCTCGGGGAACTCGCGCTTGAGCCGCCGGCAGACGGCGCCGATCGTCAGCAGGCCCGCGCGCTCGCCCGTCTGCGGGGTGGCCGGCTGCGTGGTCATCGGGCGAGGAAGGTGAGGCGGTACTTGCCGACCTGCAGCTCGTCGCCGTCGGAGAGCTGCGCCGGCTCCTCGATCCGCCGCCGGTTGACGTAGGTGCCGTTCAGGCTGCCCAGGTCCTCGATCACGTAGGCGCCGTGTCGCTCGACGAGCACGGCGTGCCGGCGGGACACGGTGACGTCGTCGAGGAAGATCCCGCAGTCGGGCGAGCGCCCGATCGTCGTCCGCTCGCCCTGCGGGGTGAAGACCTCGCCTGCCCGGCCGCCCCCGGAGCGGACGACGAGCGCCGGCCCCGTGACGCCCGCCTCGTGAAGCGTGTCCTGCGGCTCGAGCTCGCCCGCCTCCGGCGTGAAGGTCATCGTCGTGTCGACCCCGGGCTCGTCGCGGACGAGGAGGGCGCCGCAGCGCGCGCAGTAGTTCGAGGACTCGGGGTTCTGGAACCCGCACTCGGGGCAGTAGCGGTGACTCATCGGGGCCCGAGCTCGCGCGCGCGAGGCGCGGTCGGTGCGCGGACGGGGTGCCGGAGGCTCACGGCGTGCCCGTCGCTACGGCTGGTGCTGCGCGGCCTTGCCCGCGAGGATGGCGCTCAGCCGGTCGACGTCGACCTCCCCGAGGACGCTCCGCCCCTCGGACTGCTTGAGCCGCGCGACCAGCTCCGCGCGCAGGATGTCGATCTTGCCGTGGAGGACACGGCGGCGGTACGAGATCTCGTTCTCCTCCTTCTCGAGCTGTTCGATCAGTCGCTTCAGCTCGGCGTCGGAGAGCGAGGAGAAATCTGGGAGCGGTTCCACACGGAGGCCTTTCGCTCGGGGACGGGAGTCAGTAAAGCAGGCGACGCTCGAAGGATCAAGCTCTAGTTGAGGTTAGGATCTCGGCGGCTTCCACGCCGTCCTCGCCGCCGAGGATCTCCTCCACCAGCGCGCGCAGCTCGCGGTCGAGCTCCTCCGACTCGGTGTCGCTGCCGCCCTCGGCGTAGAGGTGGAGCAGCGGCTCGTCCGGGTCGGGCAGGACCTGGATCCAGCCCCGGTCCTCGTAGACCTTGATCCCTTCGGTGAGGTCGACGTCGCGTCCCTGGAAGCGCTCGTTCAGCACGCGCATGACCAAGCCCTTCGCACTCCAGGGGCAGCGGACGCGCCGGTGGACGAGCGTCGGCCGCGGCAGGTCGGCGACGATCGCCGACAGCGGGCTGCGCTCGGGCGCCAGCAGCTCCAGCAGCTTGCACAGTGACGCGACCGCGTCGTACGCCGGGAGGAACTCGGGAAAGACGTAGCCGCCGGCGACCGAGCTCGCGAACACGACGCCGTCGGAGGCGGCCACCTGGGTGAGGTCGGCGAGCGACTCGCCCGTGCGCACGATCTCGAGCCCGCTGCCGTCGACGATGCGATCGACGAGACTGGTCACCGTTGCCGGGAAGGCGAGCTTGCCCTGCCGTTCGCGGTCGACGAGCAGCCGGAGGAACAGCAGCGGCGCGCGGTCGACGGGCACCTCGCGGCCCTGCTCGTCGACGAGGTACAGACGCTCGCCCGCCCGGTCGAAGACCGCCCCGAAGTCCGCACCGATCGCCCGTACGAGCCGCTTCGCCTGGCCGATCGACTCGTGCAGCGTGGCCGGCCGCTCGGGTCGCTCGGTCACGAACCCGTGGGCCGAGATCGCGTCCACGCCGGCGGGCCCCAGCACGAGCGGCAGCACGAACGAGGCCGCGGAGTAGCCGTAGTCGACGACGACGCGGAAGCGGCGCGCGCGGATCGCCTCGACGTCGAGCGCGGCGAGGAGATCCTGCGCGTAGCTCTCGCGCACGCGGGCGGGGTACGAGATCGAGCCGACCTCGTCGAACGCCGCGCGGCGCAGCTCGTGGCGCGAGAACGCCTTCTCGATCTCCTTCTGCAGCGGCGTCGTCAGCTCGATCCCGGGCGGCTCGAAGAAGCGAATCTCGACCATCTCGGGGTCGCTGCCCGTGCCGACGTGCACGCCGGCGTCGTAGCCCTGCACCTTGAGGACGTGCCGGGTGACGGGCGACGGGAGCACGCGCAGGTCGGCCACGTCCACGCCGCTGGAGATCAGCCCGGTGATGAGGGCCCGCTTGATCATCCGGCAGGGCGCCGGCGGCTCGCGGCTCGAGGCCACGCTCGCGCCGCGCTTCAGCGCCGTCCCGAAGGCCGCGCCGAGGCGAACGGCGACGTCGGGCGTCAGGTCGACGTTCACGAGCCCGCGAACGCCCCCGCGCGCGAAGAGGCGCGCGCTCGCGCGCGACTCCCAGATCAGGCTCTCATGCAGCTGCGCGCCCGACTCGACCTCCTTGAACGGGTAGATGCGGACACCCGGGAGGACGACGCTCTCGGCTCCGACCCGGACGTCGTCGCCGATCGCCACCTGCTCATGGACGCGCACGTGCGCGCGGATGTCGCAGCGCCGGCCGACGATCGCGCCCTCGATCAGCGTGCTGCGGCCGACGTGCGTGCCGGAGTCGATCACCGAGCGCCCGATCCGCGCCCGCTCGCGGAGCGTGACGCTCGGGCCGAGCACGGTGTACGGATTGATCGTCGCCTCCTCGGCGATCCGGCAGTTGCTGCCGATGAAGGCCGGCCCGCGGACGGCGTCGAGATCGCCGATCTCGGCCTCGTCCCCGACCCAGACGTTGCCGCGCAGGCGGATGCCGGGGACGTCCAGCCGGACGCGCTCGTCGAGGGCGTCGAAGTTCGCCTGCCGGTACTGGTCGAGGTTGCCGATGTCCTGCCAGTAGCCCTCGACCACGCGTCCGTAGAGCGGCCGCCCCATGTCCAACAGCAACGGGAAGAGCTCCTTCGAGAAGTCGAACGGCCGGTCGGTCGGGATGTGCCGCAGGATCTCCGGCTCGAGCACGTAGATGCCGGTGTTGATCGTGTCCGAGAAGACCTGGCCCCAGGAGGGCTTCTCGAGGAAGCGCTCGATCCGGCCGTCCTCGTCGGTGACGACGATCCCGAACTCGAGGGGGTTGTCGACGGACTTGAGCCCGATCGTGACCGCCGCGCCCTTCTCCCGGTGGAACTCGACCAGGTCGGTCAGGTCGATGTCGCAGAGCGCGTCGCCGGAGATCACGAGGAACGTGCCGTCGAGCTGCGAGCTCGCCAGCCGCACCGAGCCGGCCGTTCCGAGCGGCGACTCCTCGATCGAGTAGTCGATCCCGAGCCCGAGCGACTCGCCGTCGCCGAAGTAGCCGCGGATCGCCTGGGGCAGGAACGCGAGGGTCACGATGACGTCCTCGAAGCCGTGCCGCTTGAGCAGGTCGAGGATGTGCGCCATGCACGGCTTGCCGACGATCGGCACCATCGGCTTCGGCTGGTTGGAGGTCAGCGGGCGCAGGCGCGTCCCCTCGCCCCCCGCCATGACGACCGCCTTCACGGCGCGCTCGCGAGGTGGGGGCGGGCGAGGGAGAGGGCGCGCGTCGGCATGCGGCGAAGGATACGTGGCGCCGTGCCGGCGCCCGGGCGCGAGCGACGCGTCGCCGGCGCGTCGCGACTAGCGCTGCACGACCTTCCGCCAGGCCTTGCGCACGTACAGCAGCCCGGCGGCGAGAGCGACCGCGACGCCAATCCAGAAGAGCCACAGCGGCCAGGCCGTCCCGCTGCCGGTCGCCATGGTGAGCGCCAGCGCCGAGTAGAGGAGCACCGTCGAGGCGCGTCCGAGCGTGTTGACCGCGAAGTCGTAGCCGCGCGGGACGACCGCCTTGTAGCCCGCCAGGAGCACGGCGTCGCGACCGAGGACGATGGCGAGGGCGACCCAGGGCAGGCGGCCGTCCAGCCACAGCAGCAATACGGCGGCGTCGATCAGCAGGCGGTCGGCGAGGGGGTCGGCGATCTTGCCGAACGCCGACTCGACCTGCCAGCGCCGGGCCAGGAAGCCGTCCACCTGGTCGGTGATCCCGGCGGCCGCGAAGACGATCGCCGCCGGCCAGCTGTGGCCGTCGTCGCCGGCGAGCAGGAGGACGACGAACACCGGCAGGACCACCAGCCGGGCGATCGTCAGCGCGTTCGGAAGCTGCGCCAGCGAGACGCCGGCCGCGCGCGTGGACGACACGCTACTCCGCTCGCGCGAGCGCCCCGTCCAAGGCGAGCCGCTTGGCGGCGTTGCCGACGATCCGCAGCCGCAGCATGAACCCGTGCGTGCGGAAGCGCGTCTGGCCCTCGAGCGCCCCCGTCACCACGTCGAAGTCGATCCGGTCTCGGTCGGCGCGCTCGTGGACGTGCGTCGTCTGGCGCGCGACGGCGCCGACCAGCGCGAACACGTCGCGCCGGAGGTCCTCGATCGTCCCCTCGCGCGGCTGCCAGGCGAGCGTGACGACGTAGACGGCGAGCGCGACCACGTCGTCGACGAGCCGGAAGCGGGCGCCCGGCGCGTCGAGCGCGGCCGTGAGCGCGGGCAGGAGATGCCGGGCGGGGTCCTCCGTCACCCAGTCGGGGAGGACCATCTCGTCGAGCAGCCGCCGCACGGCGGGCGCGAGCTCGCCCGCGTCGCCGACGCCCGCCCCGATCCGGTCGCCTTCCCAGCGCGGCGTCGCCATTGCGCGGGTGAGACTACCGCAGCCACGTCCGCGTCCCGGCCCGGGGGGCCCCGTGCCGGCCCCCGGACCTGGCCGGAACGACCGATGACAGAGATGCTCACGCTCCCGGGCTTCGTGAACGCCCACTCGCACGCGTTCCAGCGGCTGCTGCGAGGCCACGCCGAGGGCGACGACTTCTGGGCGTGGCGCTCGTCCATGCTGGACCTGGCCGAGGGACAGTCCCCTGGACGTGTCCGGAAGGACTACGCGGCCGTCTACCGTGAGATGCGGGCGGCCGGGTACACCGCCGTCGGCGAGTTCCACTACCTCGGGTTCGACGAGGCGCTCGCCGCCGCCGACGCTGCCGCTGAGGCGGAGATCGCGTTCGTCCTCCTCTACGCGGCGTACGCGCGCGGCGGCCTCGCGCGCTTCCGGCAGGAGTCGGCCGTCGAGTACCTGCGCCAGGTCGAGCGGCTGCGCGCACACGGGATCGCGGTCGGCGTCGCTCCCCACTCGGTGCGCGCGTGCCCGCCGGACTGGCTCGAGACGATCGGGCGCTACGCCGCCTCCGAGCGACTGCCGCTCCACGTGCACGCGGACGAGCAGCCGCGGGAGGTCGACGAGTGCGTCGCCGAGCACGGCGTGCGGCCGATCGAACTGCTCGAGCGAACGGGCTGCCTCGGGCCGCACGCGACCGTCGTGCACGCGACGCACGCCGATGCCCGCGAGCTGGACCTGCTCGCCGCGGCTGGCGCGCGCGTCTGTGCCTGCCCCACGACCGAGGCCGACCTCGGCGACGGCTTCCTGCGGGTCGAGGAGCTGCTCGAGCGCCGGATCGCGCTCTGCATCGGCTCCGACTCGAACGTGCGCATCGACCCGCTGGAGGAGCTGCGCGAGCTGGAGGGCATCGCCCGCCGCCGGACCGGCCGCCGGAACGTGATCGGCGTCGGGCGGCTGCTCTGCTTCGGCGCGGACGAGGGCGCGGCCGCGCTCGGCCTCGAGCACTGGGACGACGTCGCGGTCGATCTCGAGCACCGCTCGCTCGCGCGGCTCGAGGACGGCGACCCGCTGGCCGCGCTCGTCTTCGGCTGCGGCGCGGACGTGTTCGTCGGCGGCGCCGGCTAGCGGTGTACCGCTGGGTGGAGCACACGGCCGAGCTGGGGCTCGAGCTCGAGGGCGAGTCGGACGAGGAGGTCTTTCGCGCCGCGCTGGACGCGTTCGCCGAGCTCGTCGCGGACGAGGGCGGCGGCGAGGGGATACGCCGGCGCATCGTCCTCGAGGGCGGGGAGCGCGGCGACCTGCTGGTGCGCTGGCTGGAGGAGCTCGTCTTCCTCGCCGACGCCGAGCGGTTCGTCCCCGAGCGCGTCGTCGCGCTCGAGCTCGGCCGGGAGGGCGTGCGCGCAGAGGTCGCCGGGCGGCTCGGCTCACCGCGGCCGCTCGTCAAGGCCGTGACGTACCATGACGTCGAGTTCGCCCGTCAAGGAGGTCGCACGCGCGCCCATGTCGTCCTCGACGTATGACCTCCGCCGCGTCGACGAGACGCTGTACGAGATCCCGGCGGATGCTCGCCCGGATATGCGCGTGCCCGCGCGCGTGTTCGCGAACGAGTCACTGCTGGCCGCGATCGGGCGCGACGCGTCGCTCGAGCAGCTGCAGAACGTCGCCACGCTGCCCGGGATCGTCGAGGCCGCCTATGCGATGCCCGACATCCACCAGGGGTACGGGTTCCCGGTCGGGGGCCTGGCGGCGATGGAGCTCCCCGACGGCGTCGTCTCGCCGGGCGGCGTCGGCTACGACATCAACTGCGGCGTCCGCCTGCTCGCGCTGCCGGTGACCGACGGGGACCTCGGCACGCGCCGCGAGGCGCTGGTGCACGAGCTCGCGCGCGCCATCCCCGCCGGCGCCGGCAAGACGTCGGGACGGGCGAACGGAACCGCGCTCGAGGAGGTGCTGCTCGAGGGCGCGCGGGCGGTCGCCGAGCGCGACGAGGACGTCGAGCTGGCCGAGTCCGGCGGACGCCTGCCCGGCGCCGAGGTCGCAGTCGTGTCGGAGCGCGCGCGCCAGCGGGGCGCCGGCCAGCTGGGGACGATGGGCTCGGGCAACCACTTCGTCGAGCTGCAGCGAGTCGACGCGGTCCTCGCCCCGGCCGCCGGGAAGGCGTTCGGCCTGTCCCCCGGCCAGGTGACCGTCCTCATCCACTCCGGCTCGCGCGGCCTCGGGCACCAGGTCTGCACCGACTACGTCCGCCGTATGGACGCCGTCCTCGGCCGCTACGGGATCGAGCTCCCAGACCGCCAGCTCTCGTGCGCACCGGCCTCATCCCCGGAAGGACGCGCCTACCTCGCCGCGATGGCCGCCGCGGCCAACTTCGCGTTCGCGAACCGGCAGGAGATCGCGAACCGGGTGCGCCGTGCCGTCGAGCGCGTGCTCGGCCGCGACGCCGAGCGCGGGACTCGGCAGGTGTACGACGTCGCGCACAACGTCGCCAAGGTCGAGCGCCACGGCGACCGCGAGCTGCTGGTCCACCGCAAGGGCGCGACGCGCGCCTTCCCGCCCGGCTCGGACGACGTCCCCGACCGCTACCGCGACGTCGGCCAGCCGGTGCTCATCCCGGGCAGCATGGGCACGTCGAGCTGGGTGCTGGCGGGGAGCTCCGGCTCCCTCGAGCGCTCGTTCGGGACGACCTGCCACGGCGCCGGCCGGCAGCTCTCGCGGACCGCGGCGAAGAAGCAGGTCGCCGGCGGCGACCTGCGCCGCGAGCTCGAGGCGCGCGGGATCGTCGTGCGCTCGCCCTCGAACGCGGGCCTGGCGGAGGAGGCGCCGCTCGCCTACAAGGACGTCGACGGCGTCGTCGAGGTGGTCGAGCGCGCCGGGCTCGCGGAGCGCGTCGCCCGACTCGTGCCGCTCGGCGTGGTCAAGGGATGACCGCGGCCGCCCACGCGAGCGAGGACACGTTCGCGCGGGACGTCCTGGAGCGCTCGCAGGAGCTCCCCGTCGTGGTCGACTTCTGGGCCGAGTGGTGCGCCCCCTGCCACATGCTCGCCCCCGTGCTGGAGCGCGAGGTCGACGAGCGCGCCGGCCAGGTCGTGCTCGTCAAGGTCGACATCGACGCCAACCCCGCGCTCGCGCAGCGCTACGCGGTGAGCGGCATCCCGGCCGTCAAGGCGTTCCGAAACGGTCACGTCGTGCGTGAGTTCGTCGGCGCCCAGCCGCCGCCTGCGGTCGCCGCCTTCCTCGACGCCCTGACGGAGCCGTCCGAGGCGGAGCGGCTCGTCGAGGAGCTGCGCTCGGCCGGCGAGCTCCCCGGCGTCGTGGGCGCGCTCGACGCCGGCGACGTCGAGCGCGCGCTCGAGCTGCTGCTCGCGGAGGCCGGGCGCCGCGAGGGCCACGACCGCGACGGCGTGCGCCGGCTGATGCTGGCGCTGTTCGCCGACCTCGGGTCCGAGCACCCGCTGACGCTGCGCTTCCGCCGCCGGCTGGCGACCGTGCTGTTCTAACGGCGGCGGCCCAGCGCCACGTCGTCGAACCAGACGGTGCCCCGACTCCGCTCGCTCTCGAGGCGCACCCGTGCGTACGCGGCGTCGGCGGGCGCCGTCCCGCGCGCGACAAGCCGTCCCCACGAGCCTCCCGCGAGCAGCGGGGCGGACGTCGCCCGCACGAGCTCGCGCCCGCTCGCGTCGTACCAGGCGAGCACGAGTCGCGAACGGCCGATCGCGCCGGCTCCCCTCCCCCACGCCGTCACGACGTACCGGGCGCCGGGGGTCGGCGGCTCCGGGACGAGCACCGAGATGGCGCCGGGGCCGGTCGCGTGGCCGCCGGCGCTCGCCAGGCGGGCGGACGCCCGGCCGGAGCGGCGGACGCGCGTGTCCCAGGCGACGCGGAAGTTGCGGGCCCCATGCTGCCGCCACGCCGCGGGCGGACCCCGCCGGCCGGCGCCACGCTCGAAGCCGTTGTTGAACGACGCCGGCACCGAGCCGGTGAACGCCGCCCGCACCGTCGCGGCCGCCGGCTTCGCCCTGCCGTCCGCCCGGTACAGCCCGTAGCGGAGCTCGGCGGGGTCGCTCGGCCCGCCGCGCGGA
>JACVRR010000022.1 GCA_014534345.1 Thermoleophilia bacterium
ACCCAGAACCCGATCGAGTACGAGGGGACCTACCCGCTGCCGGAGGCGCAGCTCGACCGCTTCCTGCTGCGAACCGGCATCGGCTACCCGAGCCGCGAGGACGAGTGGGAGGTACTCGGCCGCCGGATCGAGCGCCGGGTGGACGAGGTCGAGCTCTCGGCGGTCGTCGACCGGCAAACCGTCCTCGCGCTGCAGCGCGCGGTCGAGGACGTCTACGTCGCGGACAGCATCGGCTACTACATCGTCGACCTCGTCGTCGCCACGCGCACGAGCCCGCGGGTGCAGGTCGGCTCGAGCCCGCGCGGCGCGCTCGCGCTGCTGAAGCTCTCGCGCTGCGCCGCGGCGCTGCGTGGCCGCGACTTCGTCACCCCGGAGGACGTGAAGCGGGTCGCAGTCCCGGCACTCGCGCACCGGCTGCTGCTCAACCCCGAGCTGTGGGTGCAGCGCGTGCGCCCCGAGGACGTGGTCGCGGACGCGCTCGAGACCGTCCCGACGCCGCCCGCAGAGGATCTCGCCCGGACGGGCTGATGCGGCGCCTCCGGGTCTCCAAGCTCACCGGCTACGGCGCGGTGGCGGTGCTCGGCCTGCTCGCGTCGGTCGCGCTCGGCGCCCCCGAGCTCGCGGCCGTCAGCGCGCCCTTCGCGCTCGTCGCCGCACTGGGGCTCGTCGTGGCGCGCGAGCCGGCTGTCGAGGCGTCGCTGGCGCTCTCCGCCGACCGGGTGGTCGAGGGTGAGCAGGTCGACGCGCTCGTGACGCTGCGCTCGTCCGGCAGCGTCGAGCGCCTCGAAGTCGTGGTCGACCTGCCCGACGGGCTCGTCGTCGTCGATGGCGAGGCGGTCTCGTCCCTGCGTCTGCGGGGCGGCGAGACGCGCGAGCTCCGCTTCACGCTCGCCGCTCGCCGGTGGGGCGGCTACTCGCTCGGAGAGCTCTTCTTCCGCGCCGCCGACCCGCTCGGCCTCACGCGCTGGGAGACGAGGCTCGACCGGCGGACGTCGTTGCGCGTGTACCCGCGCCCGGAGGACGTGCGCCGGCTGCTGCGGCCGTTCCGCACGCAGGTGTTCGCCGGCAACCAGGTCTCCCGTGACAAGGGCGAGGGGATCGAGTTCGCCGACCTGCGCCCGTTCGTCGCCGGCGACCGGATCCGGCGCGTGAACTGGCGGGCCAGCGCGCGGCGCGGCGAGCTGTGGGTGAACGAGTTCCACGCGGAGCGCAACTCCGACGTCGTCCTGTTCATCGACACGTTCGCCGAGGTCGGGGAGTCGGCGCGCACGACGCTCGACCACGCCGTCCGCGCCGCGGCGGCGCTCGCGGACGGGTACCTGCGCGAGAAGGACCGGATCGGCGTGGTTGCCTTCGGCGGGCGCCTCAGCTGGCTGCTGCCGGGCTCCGGCGTCGTGCAGCTGCACCGGGTGCTGGACACGATCCTGGACGCCGAGGTCGTGGTGAGCTACGCCTGGAAGGACGTCGACGTCGTCCCCCGGCGGATGTTGCCTCCGCGGGCGCTCGTGATCGCGCTCTCGCCGCTGCTCGACGAGCGCTCGGTCGCGGCGCTGCTCGACCTGCGCGCCCGCCGGTTCGCCGTCGCCGTCGTCGAGATCTCGCCCTTCGCGTACGTCGACGAGGGCTCAGGCGAGGCCGACCGGCTGGCGTACCGGCTCTGGCGGCTCCGGCGCGATCTCCTGCGGGCGCGCTTCGAGGCGGCCGGCGCCCCGGTCGCGGTGTGGGACGAGGAGCGGCCGCTCGCCCTCGCTCTCGAGGAGGTGCGCGAGTGGCGGAGGCACGCCGCTCGCAGGCCGGTCTAGCGGCGGCGGCACTCGCGGTCGCGCTGGCCGTGGGGCTGACGGCTGCGCTCGCCGCACGCACGGGCGCCGTCGGGCCGTTCGTCGCCATCCCGGGCGCGGTCGGGACGCTCATGCTCGCCATCTCGCTCGGCTTCGGCAGCGCGGTGCTGCTCCCGCCGGCGCTCGTCCTGCTGCTCGGCGAGTACGCCACCTTCCTGCTCATCGAGGGCGGCGACCGGTTCGCGCCGGTCGTCGCGGCGGCGTTCCTGCTCCTCGCGGAGCTCGCGTACTGGGCCGCCGAGCCGCGCGGCGTCGGCGGCGCTCGGGCCGTCGTTCCGCGGCGAGTTCTGACGCTGCTCGCCCTCGTTGCAGGCGCAGCCGCGCTCGCCGCCTTCCTGCTCGGCGCAGGCGGCCTCGTCTCGGCTGGCGGCCCCGCGCCCGTCGTCCTCGGGGTGGCGGCCGCGGTGGGGGCGCTCGCCGTGCTCCTCTGGCTGGCGCGCGCCGAGTCGGTGCGCTAAGAAGCGTTGTCGGGATGACGTCCGAACCGCCGGCCACGCCGACGGCCGTCTCGACGGCGACCGTCACCTTCCTCTTCACGGACATCGAGGGGTCGACCCGCCTGCTCCACGAACTCGGGGACGAGTATGGCGCGGTCCTCGCCGACCACCAGCGGCTGCTGCGGCAGGCGTTCGCACGCCACGGCGGGCGCGAGGTCGACACGCAGGGCGACGCCTTCTTCGTCGCCTTCCCGCGGGCGCGCGACGCGGTGCTCGCCGCGGTCGACGCGCAGCGCGCGCTCGCCGTGCACCCCTGGCTCGACGGCACCGAGGTGCGCGTGCGGATGGGGATCCACACGGGCGGCGCCTCGCTGGCCGAGGACCGCTACGTGGGGATCGCGGTCCACCGCGCGGCGCGAATCGCCGCGGCCGGCCACGGCGGGCAGATCCTCGTCTCCGAGACGACGGAGCGGCTGCTCGAGGAGGAGGGCCTGGACGGTGTCGGATTGCGCGACCTCGGCCAACGGCGGTTGAAGGACATCGAGCGCCCCGTTCGCCTGTTCCAGGTGCAGGCACCGGGCCTGCGCCGCGACTTCCCGGCGCTGAACACGCTCGACGTGGCGCGGCGCCGGAGTCGCATTCGCCTCGCAGCGGGCGGAGCGGTACTGCTCGCGCTGGCCGCTGTCGCAGCGTTCGTGGCGACGCGGGAGACGCGCACCGTGGTGCCCCCGAATTCCGTCGCCGTCATCGACCCGGGTGAGAACGAAGTCACCGCGCACGTGCCGGTCGGCGTCGCCCCGGGACCCGTCGCCGTCGGCGCGGGATCGGTCTGGGTGGCGAACGCGGGAGACGAGGCGATCACGCGCATCGAGGCGGGAACGCGGACCGTTCAGCGGACGATCGCGCTCGACGCGACGCCGACCGGCATCGCCGCCGGCGCGGGAGCGGTCTGGGTCGCCCACGGCCTGCTCGGCGCCGTCTCCCGCGTCGATCCGGAGTTCGAGGAGGTCGAGCTGATTCCGGGTGTTGCGAGCCGGTCGTCCGGGGGGAGCATCACCGTCGGCGACGGAGTCGTGTGGGCTGCATTCGGCGACGGCACGGTCGTGCGCCTCCGCCCCCGCGGCGAGCCGGGCTTCGCGGGCAACGCTCCCTCGGCGATCGCGGTCGGTGAGCGAGCGGTGTGGGTGGCCAACTCCGGCAGCAACAACGTCTCGCTTTTGAGCCCCGACACGCCCATCCCCCTCGAGAACACCAGCGTCGGCAGGCGCCCGAGCGGTCTCGCGGTCGGTGCCGGGTCGATCTGGGTCGCCAGCTCGCTCGACGGGACCGTCCACCGGATCGACACCAACTCGTTCTCGACGGACGAGGTGATCCACGTCGGCCGCGACCCGAACGCGATCGCGTTCGGCGAGGGGGCGGTCTGGGTGACGAACGGCGACGACGGGACGGTCTCGCGCATCGACCCGGCAACGAACGGGGTCACCGAGACGATCGCGGTCGGAAACCGGCCGGCCGGCGTGGCGGTCGGCGCCGGGGCGATCTGGGTGACCGTCCAGGCGCCCTGAGGCGCTTCCGACGCCGGCTCGAGCGCGTTCGGGCTCTGCCCGCGCCCGCGTGTGAGACACCGCAGAGGCGCTCTGAGCCGGCGCCGACAGGAGTCCGCCTACCGGAGGCAGACGGATCGCAGGTCGAGCTCGGGATTGAGCACGACGCAGCGCCGCGGCACGCGCGGTCCGACGAACGTCATGGCGTTGTCGACCGCGTACTGGACGGCCGGGGCGGCGTTCCTCGCCAGGTCGACGTCGATCCTGCCGTACGCGCGGTAGCGGGCGCGCCCCGTGAGCCGTGCGGCCCGGCGAAGCAGCGCGTTGTAGCGCGGCGAGTCGAAGTTCGACCGGTTGCAGCACCCCTTGCCGTGGAAGGTGAAGTTGAGGACGACGGGGTCGGGCGGACCGAGCCACCCGATCCAGCCGATGTCGAACGGCTCGCCGCGGGTCGCGAGTCTGTCGAACAGCTGCCGGTTCGGGAAGAGGCGCACCGCGACGCTGATACCGAGGGGCGCGAGGCTGCGACGGACGATCTCGCCGGACGCGGTGCCGACCGAACCAATCGGCCCGTAGAACACGGCCTCGCCTCCTCTCGTGCGCCCGCGGGCCAGCCGGCGCGCCGTCCGGATGTCGGGCCGTCCGAGCGGATAGATCCGCTCGTTTCGGAAGCCCGGCAATCCCGGCGGCAGATACTGGTCGGTGAGGACGCCGGCGCGGAAGCCGCGCGCACGCAGGAGCGCCCTCCGGTCGATCGCGAAGTTGACGGCCCGGCGCAGCCTCGCGTTGTTCCTGAACAGCGGCTGCGACGCGTTCAGGACGAGCATCCGCCGGAACAGGCCGCGCCGGAGGAAGAAGCGGGAGCGGTTGACTCCGTGCCTCTCAGCCAGCGCCTGCGCGCGGGGGGCGATTTCCTGATTCGACACCCAGCCCCAGTCGACGTCGCCGCGCTCGACCTGCCCGACGATGCTGCCCGCGTCGGTCAACGCGACCTCGAACCGGTCGACGCGTCCCCGGAAGTGGCCCGAGTAATTCCGGTTCCGTGTCAGAACGACGCGCCGGCCAGGAACGTAGCTCGTCACGACGTACGGGCCGGCCGAGACAGGGCGCACGCCCTCGGGATCGAGCGGGAGCCCCGCAGGCACGACGCAGAGGGTCGCCGAAGTCGCCAGGAAGTCGGCCCTCGCGCGGCGGAGCCGGAAGACGACCTGTCGCTTCCGGGGGCGGACGACGACCCCGGACGCGCGACGTGCCCTTCCGGCGAGCACGTTGCCCGCCCCGACGATGTCCTCGAAGGTCGCCGTCCGGGTCGACCGGAGCCGTGGGTCGAGCGCTCGGTGGAACGACGCCGCGACGTCGCCGACCGTCACGGGCGCGCCCGTGCTGAAGCGGCGGCCGGCCCTGAGCGTGTACGTGTAGGTCCTGCCGCCGTTCGTGATCCGCGGCTGGGTGGCGGCGAGGTCGGGGACGAGCCGGTAGCCCGCCGGCGGAGCCTTCGGAGGATACGCCAGCAGCGATGCGCAGGTGAGACCGAAGACAAAGCCCGGCGCCGGGAACGCGTTCAGGTACGGGTCGATCGAGTCGAATTGGGCGGCCGGAAGGGCGATGCGAAAGGTGCCTCCCTGCGACGGGCGCGCGCCGGCGCCGCTTGCGAGCGCGGAGACCGTGCAGGCCAGCGCCGCGCAGCCGAGCAAAGCTGTCCCCGGACGCCTCACTAGCGAGTGATAGCGCAGGCGTCGTGAAAAAGGAAGGGCACGCGGTCGGCTAGATTCCACGGCAATGGCGCAGGTTCTCCCTGCCGAGCGCGACCTCAGGCGCGTGATCGGCGACGGCGACGGCGTCCCGGACGGGGAGGTCGAGGGGCTCGACGAGCAGGCGCTGGTTGACCTGTACCGCTCGCTGGTGTTGCTGCGGACGTACGACGAGCGGTCGGTCGTCTACCACCGGCAGGGGCGGATCGGGACGTACGCGATCTTCTGGAACCACGAGGCGATGCAGGCCGGTGCCGTGCACGCGCTCTCCGACGACGACTGGATCTTCCCGAGCTACCGCGAGTCGGCGATCGGGCTGCTGCGGGGGATGCCGGCGGCGACGGTCCTCTCCTGGTGGCGCGGCCACCCCGCCGGCTGGTGGAACCCGGCCGACTACAACGTCGGCTCGATCTGCGTCCCGATCGCGACCCACGTCCCGCACGCGGCCGGGCTCGCGTGGGGGAAGAAGCTGGACGGCGAGCCGTCGGTCGCGATCGCCTTCTTCGGCGACGGCGCGACCTCCGAGGGCGCGTTCCACGAGGGCGCCAACTTCGCCGGCGTCATGAGCGCGCCCCTCATCCTCCTGTGCAACAACAACCAGTGGGCGATCTCGACGCCGCTCTCGGCGCAGACGGCAGCGGAGACGCTGGCCGACAAGGCGGTCGGGTACGGGATGCCCGGCGTCCGCGTGGACGGCGCGGACGTGCTCGCGGTGTACGAGGCGGTGCGCGAGGCGGCCGAGCGCGCGCGGGCGGGCGGCGGGCCCACCTTCGTCGAGGCGGTCACCTACCGCTGCGCGCCGCACGCCACCGCGGACGACCCGCGCGCCTACATCGACCTCGAGCGGGTCGAGGAGGAGCGCGCGCGCGAGTGTGTCGGCCGCTACGACGGGTACCTGCGCCGGCTCGGTGTGCTCGACGACGCGCTGACGGAGGAGATCAGGGGCGAGGCGGCCGAGATGCTGCGACGCGGGATCGCGGAGGCGGAGTCGCTGCCGGAGCCGGACCCGGCCGTCGTCTTCGAGTGGGCGTACGCGGAGCCGCCGCCCGCGCTCGCGCACGACCTCGCCGAGCTCCGCCGTGTTCTCGGAGGGTCGCTTGGCTGAGCTGACGCTGGCCGAGGCGCTCAACGACGCGCTGCACGTCGAGCTCGAGCGCGACGAGCGGACGCTGGTGATGGGCGAGGACGTCGGGCGGGCGGGCGGCGTCTTCCGCGTCACCGCCGGGCTGCGCGATCGCTTCGGGCCCGACCGCTGCGTCGACACGCCGCTGGCCGAGGCGGGAATCATGGGCACCGCCGTGGGGCTGTGCATGGCCGGCTGGCGCCCCGTGTGCGAGATGCAGTACGACGCGTTCAGCTACCCGGGGCTCGACCAGCTGATCACGCACGTCGGGCGCTACCGCTGGCGGACGGGCGGGCGGATGGAGTTCCCGATCACGGTGCGGATGCCGTACGGGGGCGGGGTCAAGGCGCCGGAGCTGCACGAGGACTCGCCGGAGACCTACTACGTGCACACGCCGGGGGTGAAGGTGGCGATCCCGTCGACGCCCGCCGACGCGAAGGGGCTGCTCGCGGCGGCCATCCGCGACCCGGACCCCGTCGTCGTGCTCGAGCCGAAGCTGCACTACCGCACGATGCGCGGCGAGGTACCCGAGGGCGAGCACGTCGTCCCGCTCGGGCGCGCGCGGGTGGCACGCGAGGGCGACGACGTGACGCTGGTCGCGTACGGGTCGATGGTGCCGCTGTGCGAGCAGGCCGCCGACGCGCTCGCCGGCGAGGCGAGCGTAGAGGTGCTGGACATCCGGTCGCTGCGGCCGCTCGACGAGGACGCGCTGCTCGCGTCCGCCGCGAAGACCGGCCGTGTGGTGATCGTCCAGGAGGCGCCGCGGACGCTCGGCTTCGCCGCCGAGCTGGCCGCGATCCTGGCCGAGAAGGCGATCCTCGACCTGCGGGGGCCCGTGCTCCGGGTGACCGGCTACGACGTCCCGTTCCCGTTCTGGAAGCTCGAGGACTACTACCTCCCCTCGCTCGAGCGCGTGGTCGACGCGGCGCGGCGGCTGCTCGCGTTCTAGGACCCGCGCCGTGGCGTACGAGCTCAAGCTTCCCGACCTGGGCGAGGGCCTGACGGAGGGCGAGATCGCGCGCTGGCTGGTGGCGGAGGGCGACGAGGTGGACGTGGACGCGCCGCTGGTGGAGATCCAGACCGACAAGACGACGGTCGAGATTCCGTCGCCCGCGGCCGGCCGGGTCAGCCGCATCCTCGTCGCCGAGGGCGAAGTCGTGCCGGTCGGCACGGTGCTCGTCGTGATCGGCGACGGGGCCGCGCCCGCCGACGAGGAGCAGCCCCGGGCCGAGCCGGCCGCGCAGCAGCAGGCGGCCGCGCCGGCAGCGGGCGTATCCGAGGAACGGGTCCCCGGCCGCGGCCCCGACGGGCGCGTCCGCGCCACGCCGCTCGTCCGCCGCCTGGCGGCCGAGCTGGGCGTCGACCTCGCCGCGGTCGAGCCGACGGGACCGCAGGGGCGGGTGACCGAGGAGGATGTCCGCCGCGCGGCCGGCGGTGCGCGCCCGGACGAGCGGCACGAGCCGATCCGCGGCGTCCGCCGCCTGATGGCCGAGAACATGACCCGCGCCCACCGCGAGATCCCCGCCGTCACGTGGGTCGAGGAATGCGACTTCACCGACGCCGGCCTCGACCTGCTCGTCCCGCGGGCGCTGCGAGCGACCGCGCTCGCTCTGCGCGAGTTCCCCGAGCTGAACGCGCGCGTCGAGGGAGACGAGCTCGTCTACCTCGAGCGGTACGACATCGGCGTCGCCGTGCAGACCGACGACGGGCTCGTCGTCCCCGTCGTCCGCGGCTGCGACACCGCCTCGCTGGAGGAGCTGGACGCCGAGGTCCAGCGCCTGGCCGACGCCGCCCGCGCCGGGGCGCTCCGGCCCGACGAGCTCCGCGGCGGCACGTTCACGATGACGAGCGCGGGCAAGTTCGCCGGCCTGCTGGTTACGCCGCTGATCAACCCGCCGCAGGTCGCGATCCTCGGGCTCCACCGGATCGCCGAGCGCCCCGTCGTCCGCGGCGGAGCGGTGGCGGTACGCCTCGTCGGCAACGTCTCGGTGACGTTCGACCACCGCGTCGTCTACGGCAAGCGCGCGGCGGAGTTCGGCCTCGCGGTCATCGCCCGCCTCCAGGAATCCGCGGCCGCCTGACTTCCGTACAGGTTCCGGGGTCGTCCCTCGGACGAAGGAGGTCGCGTGAGGAGACTGTGGCTGGTTCCCGTGCTAGGGCTCGTCGCGCTCGCCGCGGTCGGTATCGCGGTCGCGGCGCAGAACTGGAGCGTTCATCTCACCGGTGACCAGGAGGTTCCACCGCCGGGCGTCGTAATCGAGACGCAGGCGCAGGGCCAGGCGAGCTTCCACCTGAGCAAGGACGGCGAAGCGCTGCGCTACAAGCTCAACGTCGCCAACATCGAGAACGTGTTCATGGCCCACATCCACTGCGGACCCCCGACCACGAACGGTCCGATTGCGGTCTGGCTGTACCCGAGCACGGCTCCCGTCGCCGGCCCGACCGGGCAGGGTCGGATCCAGGGCCGGATTGCGGCCGGCGTGATCACCGACGCGGACGTGCGGCCGCTCGCCGCCTCGGCGACCTGCCCGGGCGGCGTCTCCGACCTGGAGGACGTCCTCGAGCACATCAGCAACGGCAACGCCTACGTGAACGTGCACACGAACGACGGCGTCGCGCCGACGAACACGGGCGCCGGCGACTTCCCCGGCGGCGAGATCCGCGGCAACCTGCCCTAACGGGCGACGCGGGCGGCGGGGGCGGTCGGGGCCGCCTCCGCCGCTCTCTACACTCACCGGCCATGGGCGGGTGGTACACCGTCGGCCTCTTTCTCGGACTCGGCGTGGCGGCCGGCGTGCTGCTCGCAGCGCTCCTCGGCGGCGCGCGGGCGGGCACGCTGGCAGCGACGCTGCTCGCGGCGGCCGCGGTCGGCGCGGCGGGCGCGCTGCTGGCGGGCGTGCCCGAAGCGGTAGCCGGGGCCCTCGGCGGGGCCGTCGGGGCGGTCGGCGTCGCCCCGCTCGTGCGCGCCGCCCGAGCGCGCGGCGGGACCTCGACGGGCACCGCACTCCTCGTGGGCGCGGCGGCGCTCGTGCTGGCCGCCTTCGCGTTCGTGCCCGCGGTCGGCTACGTGTACGCCGTCGCGGTTCCAGCGCTGGCCGCACGCATCCGGCGGCGCGCCGCGCGCACGCACGCCGGATTGCGCGTCCTGGCCCGCGACTGATGCGCAAGCTCGTCCTCGTCGTCGTCGACGGGCTGACCGCCGACGCATTCGAGGCCGCCGTCGACGCGCGGCGGACGCCCGCCCTCGCCTTCCTTGCCGAGCACGGCCGCTACCGCCGTGCGGTCTCGACCTTCCCGTCGCTGACGCCCGTGTGCCTTGCCTCGATCGCGACGGGCGCGCACCCCGAGGGTCACGAGATCCCCCACCTCGTCTGGTATCACCGGCGCGAGGGCCGGATCGTCGAGTACGGGTCGTCGTTCCGCGCGCTCCGCGCGGCCGGGCTGACGCGCTCGATCCGCGACGCGGTCGTAGAGATGAGCGCGAGCCATCTGGGGCGCGGCGTGACGACCGTCTTCGAGGCGGTGGCCGATGCGGGTCGCACGCCGGCCGCGGTCAACTTCAACCCGTACCGGGGCCGGACGCGCCATCGGGCAGTGCTCCCCGGCGTGCCGCCGGTCGCGGGCCCGCGCCGCTTCTTCTTCTACAACCTGTTCGACTCAGACGTGACCGGCGCGCCGCTCGCGGTGCGCAAGCGCGCGGCGGGCACGGTCGACGGCTACGCGGCCGCGGTCGGGCGCTGGCTCGTCACCCGGGACGGATTCGACTTCCTCGCCTACTACCTCTCCGACTTCGACTACGCGTCGCACGCGCTCGGCCCGCAGGCGGCCGCCGAGGCGCTGCCGCGAACGGACGCGCACGTCGGCGCCCTCTTCGACGCGGCCGGCGGGCCGGACGAGTTCCTGCAGCGCTACGACGTGATCGTCTGCTCCGACCACGGCCAGTCGCCGGTGTCGAGCGCCTCGCGCCTCGGCCCGGCGTTCGCCGACCTTCCCGTCCTGGTCACGGCGTCCAACCGGGCGGGAATGGTCTACCTGCTCGACGCCGCACTCGAGCCCGCGGCGCTGGCGCGCCGTCTGGACGGCCACCCGGCCGTGGAGCTCACGCTTTACCGCGAGGACGGACGCGCCGTCGCGCGGCGCGAAGGCGCGGAGGTGCGCCTTCGGCCGGCGGACGGTGGATGGACGCTCGAGGGGGACGCGTCGGTGCTCGACTTCCCCCACGGGCTCGAGCGCGCCTGGTCGGCGCTGGCCAACCCGAACGCGGGCGAGCTGGTCGTGTCGGCGCGTCCCGGTTTCGAGTTCGAGGATCTCGGCGGCCGCCACCACGCCGGCGGCGGCAGCCACGGCTCGCTGTGCGCCGACGACTCGACCGTTCCGATGCTGACCGTCGGCGCGGGCGACCCCCCGGAGTCGATCACCGGGGTCGCCCCGCTCGTGCGCGAGCACCTGGCCGTTTCCCTGCCCGCCGGCGCGGGGACGAACCGGGCGTGAAGCGGTCGCGCTCGCCGAGGACGGGTCGGTGACCGCTGTCGTGGTCGAGAGCAAGTCCGGCCTGCTGACGCTCCCGCCCGAGCCCGGCCTGCGGGTCGAGCGCCTCCGCAACGAGGCCGCCTGAGCGCCGCGCGCCCGCTGCTACGCTCGCGCACGTGCTCGAGCGTGCCCGCGCGGCATTGACCGCCGAGACGGGGCTCGCCGGCAGTCGCGCCGGACGCGCACTCCGCCGCCCGCACAACTGGCTCCAGCTCGCGCAGTTCTGCACCGTCGGCGCGAGCGGGTACGTCGTCAACCTCGCCGTCTACACGCTCCTGCTGCGCGGCGCCGGGATCCACTACCTGCTCGCGGCGGTCGGCTCCTTCCTGGTTGCCGTCACCAACAACTACGCCTGGAACCGGCACTGGACCTTCAGGAGGAAGCGCGGCCACCTCGCCTACCAGGGCGTGCGCTTCCTGGTCGTGGCGGTGGTGGCGCTGTCTGCGAACCTGCTCTTCCTGAAGACGCTCGTCACGCTCGGCCTGGGGAAGATCGCCGCGCAGGCGATCGCGATCGCCCTGGTAATGCCGTTCAACTTCGCCGGCACCAAGCTCAGGTCTTTTCGCTGAACGTCGTCCGGCCGGCGTGCCGCCGGCCATCACGACGTTCAGCGGGGCCTGGTCCGAGGCACGGCACCCGTCAGCCATGTCAGTCGGGGCGCACGCCGTTCAGCGACGATGCCGGTCGTGCGCGTTTCCGCGGTGTTTGCCCTCGCGCTTCTCTTCGCCGCTCCCGCGCACGCCGCGCGGTTGCCCGTCGACGACGCGCCCCGGCTGACCGAGGCGCGGGCGACGCGGATCTTGCTCCGCGAGCCGAAGGTCGCGGACTGGGTCGCGCGGTATCCCCCGAACCCGACCACCGACGCGAAGTACGAGCGCGAGCGCCGGTCGTGGGAGGTGAAGGTCTGGTCGGGCGAGGCGGGGCAGGTTGCCGAGGGACGGGTGTCCGACCGTCTGGGCGTCGTGACCGAGGCGTGGACCGGACCGCAGGTCGCGTGGAAGATGGCGCGCGGCTCCGACGGCGCGTTCGGCGGCTCGACGCTCAACTCGCCCGTCGTCTGGCTGCTCTTCAGCGCCGCGTTCCTGCTCGGGCTCGCCGACCTTCGGCGCCCGCTCTCGCTCCGCAACCTCGACCTCGTCGTCCTCCTCTCGTTCACGGTGTCGCTCTGGTTCTTCAATCGCGGGGACGTCTTCACCAGCGTCCCGCTCGCGTACCCGCCGCTCGCGTACCTGGCGGCGCGCCTCGGCTGGATCGGCCTGCGCGGCCGGCGCCCGGCGGCAGTCCGCCCGGTGTGGCCGGTGTGGGTGCTCGCGGCGGCGACCGTGTTCCTGGCCGGCTTTCGCGTCGGCCTGAATGTGCAGGACTCGACCGTAATCGACGTCGGCTACGCGGGCGTCGTGGGCGCCCACCGGATCGTCCACGGGCAGGCGCCGTACGGGCACATGCCGGTCCGGCGCGACCTGCGACCGTGCGGCCCCGCCGACGCCGACGGCGAGATCGACGAGCGCATCCAGACGAACGGCCGCTGCGAGTCCGCCGTCGAGCGCGGCGACACGTACGGGCCGGTCAGCTACCTCGCGTACGTGCCTGCGTACGCGCTGTTCGGCTGGGACGGAAGCTGGACGAACGAGCTGGCGGCTGCGCACGCCGCCGCGATCGCGTTCGACCTGCTCTGCCTGCTGGCGCTCGCGCTGGTCGGGCTGCGCTTCGGCGGGACGCGGCTAGCCGCGACGCTCGCCTTCGCCTGGGCCGCGTACCCGTTCACGCAGTACGTCTCGAGCTCGAACACGCAGGACGCGCTCGTCCCCCTCTTCCTGCTGCTCGCGTTCCTCGTCCTCGCCGCTCCCGCGGGCCGGGGCGCCTTCCTCGCGCTCGCCGCCTGGACGAAGTTCGCGCCGCTGGTCGCGGTTCCGCTGTGGGCGACCTATCCGGGCCACCGCGTGACCGCCAGGTTCGGAGCCGGCTTCGCGCTCGCCACGCTGGCCTCGTTCGCGATCCTCCTGCTCGAGCCAAGCGCCGTCCAGGCCGCGCGCGCGTTCTGGGAGCGGACGCTCGGCTGGCAGCTGGGTCGCGAGTCGCCGTTCGCCGTCTGGGGATGGGGTCAGTACGAGGCGGCCGGCATCCCCGACCTGCAAGCCGTCCAGCGCGTCCTCCAGGTGCTCCTCGCGGCCGCCGCACTCGCACTCGCGTTCGTGCCGCGGCGGAAGTCGCCGCTCCAGCTCGCCGCGCTGACGGCGGCGCTGCTCGTCGGCGTCGAGCTCGTGCTCGGCCACTGGTTCTACCTCTACATCGCCTGGTTCTTCCCGCTCGCGGCGCTGGCGCTGCTGGCCGCGCCCGACCGACCCGTCGCCCCGCCCGAGGAGCATCGTGGCCGCGCCCGCCGCGAGCTGGTCGCGGCCGGCTGAGCCGCGCGAGGTCGCGGTCGCGGCCGTGCTGGCGGCCGCCCTCTTCACGGCCTGCTGGGCGCTCCTGCACGTCGGTCTCTGGGAGCGGGTGCAGATCCGCGACACCGCCGTGTACGCCCGGTATGGCGACGCGATGGCGCAGGGTGCGGTGCCGTACCGTGACTTCCGGCCCGAGTACCCGCCGGCGGCCCTGCCCGCGTTCGTCGTGCCGTCGCTCGCGGCCGGCGCGGGCGCGCCGCGCGAGCGCTACGAGCATGCGTTCGAGTGGCTGATGCTCGCCTGCGGGCTCGCGCTCGTCCTCCTGGTCGCGGGAACGCTCGCGGTGCTGCAGGCGACGCGGGCGCGCGTCGCGCTGGCGCTGACGCTGCTGGCGGGGATGCCGGCCGCGCTGGGCAGCGTCGTGCTCTCGCGCTTCGACCTGTGGCCGGCCGCGCTGGCGGCGGCGGCGCTGCTGGCGCTCCTGGCGGGCCGCGACGTCGTCGGCGCGGCCGTGCTCGCCGTCGCGGTCGCGGCGAAGCTGTACCCCGCGGTGCTCGCGCCGCTCGCTGCGGTGTGGATCTGGCGCCGGCGGGGAAGACGCGCGGCCGTCGTCGCCGGCGCCGCCTTCGCCGGCGTGCTGCTCGCGCTCGTGCTCCCGTTCCTCGTGGTCGCGCCCGAGGGGCTCGCCGCGAGCGTCTGGCGGCAGCTGCGGCGGCCGCTCCAGATCGAGTCGCTCGGTGCGGCGACCCTCGTGGCGCTCCATCACGCCGGTGCGGTGGCCGTCGAGATGCGCGCGAGCGCGGGGTCGCAGAACATCGCCGGGCGCACGGGCGTCGTGGTCGGCCTGCTGCACACGGCGGTTCAGGCCGGCGTGCTCATGTGGTTGTGGCTCCGCTTCGCGCGCGGGCCGGCCGATCCGGAGCGGCTCGTCCGCTACTCGGCGGCCGCCGTGCTCGCGTTCGTCGCGCTCGGCAAGGTGCTCTCACCGCAGTTCCTCGTCTGGCTAGTCCCGCTGGTGGCGCTCGTCGGCGGCCGGCGGGGGCTGCTCGCCGGCGCCCTCTTGGCCGCGGCGCTGGTCGTGACGCAGCTCTGGTTCCCGTTCCGCTACTGGGAGTACGCGCGCGAGTTCGACGGGACGGTGACCGCGCTCGTGCTCGTGCGCGACCTCGTGCTGGTGGCGACGCTCGCCATCCTCGCAGGCCCGCTCCGGCCACGTCTGCGCACCGGGTGCCAGGACGCGTCCGAGCCGGGCGCGCTGCGCGCGAGCGGGTCCTAGTCGACCTCGACCCGGACGGCCGCGCAGGATCGCGCCCGGCCGCTCGCGTCGCACTCCACCAGCACGCCCTCGATGCGGACGCCGCCGGTCGCGGGCTCGAAGCGGACGGGTACGCCCGTCCGCATCCGCCGGATCGCGAGCTCGGCCTCGACGCCGATCACCGAGTCGTGCGGCCCGGTCATCCCGGCGTCGGTGATCGCGGCGGTGCCGCCGGGCAGGACGCGCGCGTCCGCGGTCTGCACGTGCGTGTGGGTGCCGACCACGGCGGTGACCCGCCCGTCGAGCCACCGCGCGAGCGCGACCTTCTCGCTCGTTGCCTCGGCGTGGAAGTCGAGGATGACGACGTCCGCCTGCATGCGCGCCTCGTCCACGAGCTCGTCGACGACCTCGAACGGCCCCTGCGCGACCTCGAGGAACAGGCTGCCGAGCAGGTTCGCGACGGCGACCGGCGTGCCGTCCTCCGCCGGCGCGACGGCCAGCGCCCGGCCGGGGGCGTGGCGCGAGAGGTTCGCCGGCCGCACGACGCGCGAGGACCCCTCGAGGTACGGCAGCAACTCGCGCCGCGCCCAGGCGTGGTTCCCGAGCGTGAGGACGTCCGCGCCGGCCGTCAGGAGCCGCTCGGCGAGGCGCGGCGTCAGGCCTCGGCCGTCGGCCGCGTTCTCCGCGTTGACGACGCAGAACGACGCCCCGAGCTCCCGCCGCAGGTCGCGCAGACGGCCCTCGAGCGCGTTCCGGCCGGCGGCGCCGAAGACGTCGGCGACGAACAGCAGCCGCATCCGGCCGTTAGCCCAGCGTCACGGGCGCCGCGGCGCGGACCTCGAGCGTGACGTGGTTGCCGGCGTCCTGCGTGTAGCGCGCGAGCGCCTGCCGCTCGACGCCCGACAGGTCGAGCACGCGCCCGATGCGGGTGCGGGCGGCGGTGACGCCGTCGCCGACCGAGAGCGAGCGCACCGGCGCCAGCCGTGTCAGCGAGACGACGAGGGACGGCGCCGCGCTCGGTGAGATGTCGATCCGGGCACCGAACGTCCGTCCGTTCACCACGTAGTCGTCGATTGCGATCACCGTGCCGTCGACGGGCGCGTAGACGGCGGTCGCGGGCGCGGCTCCGACGGCGAGCGCGGAGGTGGCCGGCCCGCCTCCGTTGCCGCCCGCGAGCTGGTACCAGGTGAGCCCCGACCCGCCGCCGCCGAGGACGCGGTCGAGCAGCCGGCGAACGAGCCCCTGGTTCCCGCGCCGGCCGACCGGCCGGAGCGCGAGCGCGCCCGTCCCGGCCGGGTGGTATGCGACTGCGGTCACCTGCGCCTGGGCGATGGGCAGCGTGAGCGCGAGCGCGCCGTGCGTGGCCACCACCTGCGGCCGTGGCGGGCCCGTCTCGGGGACCCCTCCGAGCGGCGGCCGCTGCGCCGCGGTTGGCGTCGCGCTCGGCGGCGAGCCGAACGCCGTCAGTACGAGCGTCACCACGACGACCGCGGACAGGAGCAGCAGCACGGCTGCTCGCCTGACGGCACGCTCGCGCCGCTCGCGGCGGGTGGGGCTCGCGCGGCGGGGGTTCCGGCGCGACCGCATCCGCGGCACCGTACTCGACCCGGCCCGGTGATTCAACCGCCTCGACAAGACGCGAGATTGTGACACGTCGAATGCCGTTTGGGAGCGGGATTCGAGCCACACTTCGTAACGGTCGAGCGCGAGGGCGCCGCGCTCCCCCGACGGCCGGGCCCGCGCCCGCGGGACGCGCCGGTCACGGTGCCGCTGGCGCGATGTCGGGGCGTGACGCTGGCGCGACATCGGAACCTGACGGTAGGGACGGCTTCGGACGCCGCCGGAGTACGCTTCGAGCATGGCGACCTTCCCGGTCACCCGGCTTCGCCGGCTGCGGCGAACGGCCGCGATGCGGTCGCTCGCGCGCGAGACGCGCCTCGACGTCGCCGACTTCGTCTTCCCGCTGTTCGTCGGCCCCGAGGCGGCGCCGAACGAGGCGCTGCCCGCGCTCGGACGCCTCACGGTCGGCGACCTCGCCCGCGAGGGCGAGCAGCTGCTCGCCCTCGGCGTGTCGGCCGTCCTGCTGTTCGGGATCCCGGAGGCGAAGGACGGCGAAGGCAGCGGCGCGTGGGACGACGACGGGATCGTCCAGCGCGCCCTCCGCGAGCTCCGTCGGACCTCGCCCGAGCTCGTGCTGCTCACCGACGTCTGCCTCTGCGAGTACACGTCCCACGGCCACTGCGGCGTCGTGCGCGACGGCGGAGTCGACAACGACGAGAGCCTGGAGCTGCTCGCGCGCACGGCGGTCAGCCACGCCGAGGCCGGCGCCGACGCCGTCTGCCCGAGCGACATGATGGACGGCCGCGTGGGCGCGATCCGCGAGGCGCTCGACGACCGCGGCCTCGAGTCGACGCCGATCGTCGCCTACTCGGCGAAGTACGCCTCCGCGTTCTACGGGCCGTTCCGCGAGGCCGCCGACTCGGCCCCCGCGTTCGGCGACCGGCGCGGCTACCAGATGGACCCGGCGAACGTGCGCGAGGCCCTGCGCGAGTGCGAGCTCGACCTGGCCGAGGGCGCCGACGTCCTGATGGTCAAGCCGGCGCTGCCCAACCTGGACGTGATCCGGGCCGTGCGCGAGCGCCTCGACGTGCCGCTCGCTGCCTACAACGTGTCGGGCGAGTACGCGATGGTGAAGGCGGCCGCTGCGCGCGGCTGGCTCGACGAGCGGACGGCCGCGCTGGAGTGTCTGACGGCGATCAAGCGCGCCGGTGCCGACATCGTGGTCTCGTACTGGGCGAAGGACGTCGCGCGGTGGTCGAGCTGACGCCGGTCGCCGCACCCTCGCGCTTGTGGCTCAGAGCCACGAGCGTCATCCCGGGCGGCGTCAACTCCCCGGTACGGGCGATGAAGGCGGTAGGGCTGGACGAGCCGCTGTTCGTTGCTCGGGCGGCAGGCCCCGAGCTCGAGGACGTCGACGGCAACCGCTACGTCGACTGGGTGATGTCGTGGGGCGCGCTGCTCTTCGGGCACGCCGACGGCGAGACGGTGAAGGCCGTGACCGAGGCGGCGGCGGACGGGACGAGCTTCGGCGCGCCGACGCAGCGCGAGGTCGAGCTCGCGGCCGAGATCGTCGACGCCGTGCCCTCGGTCGAGCTGGTGCGGCTCGTCTCCTCGGGGACCGAGGCGGCGATGAGCGCCATCCGCCTCGCCCGTGCGTGCACCCGGCGGGACCGGGTGCTGAAGTTCGCCGGCTGCTACCACGGCCACGTCGATGCGCTGCTCGCCAGCGCCGGCTCCGGCGTGGCGACTCTGGGGATCCCCTCGACGCCCGGCGTCCCCGACGCGGCCGCGGCGCACACCATCGTGTGTCCCTACAACGACCCGGACGCGGCCGCGGCCGCCGTCGCCCGCTACGGCGAGGGGCTCGCCTGCGTGATCGTCGAGCCCGTCGCGGCGAACATGGGCGTCGTCCCGCCCGAGCCGGGCTTCCTGCAGGCCCTGCGCGAGCTGTGCGACGCGGCGGGCGCGCTGCTCGTGTTCGACGAGGTGATCACCGGGTTCCGCGTCGCGCGCGGCGGAGCGCAGCAGCGCTACGGCGTGCGCCCCGACCTGACCGTTCTCGGCAAGGTCGTCGGCGGCGGGCTCCCCCTGGCCGCGTTCGGCGGACGGGCCGAGCTGATGGAGCGCCTCGCGCCGGCCGGCGACGTCTACCAGGCGGGGACGCTGTCCGGGAACCCCCTGGCGACCGCAGCCGGCCTGTCGGTACTGCGCCGGCTGCGCGACCCGGGCGTCTACGACGAGCTCGAGCGCCGCGCCGCTCGCCTGGAGTCCGGCCTCCGGCGGGCCGGTGCGGGGTCGCTGGCGGTGCAGCGCGTCGGCGCGTTGCTGACGGCCTTCGTGCGTCCCGGGCGCGTGCGCGACTTCGAGGACGCTGCCGCGAGCGGCGTCGACGGGTACGGGCGCCTCTTCCGCCACCTGCTGGAGCGAGGCGTGTACATCGCCCCGTCCCAGTTCGAGGCGGTGTTCCCCTCGCTGGCACACGCGGACGCGGAGATCGACCGAACCGTCGAGGCCGTCGGCGAGCTCTTCGCCGCCGCGGAGTGACCGTCTGGGACGCGATCGCCGGCGCGGCCGCGCGGGAGAGCACGCTCTGGGAAGACGCGCTGCGTCCCGCCGGCGAGCGCGAGGACGTGGCGGTCTTCTCGCCGCTCGGCGACTCCCGGTTCGAGGTGGCCGTGGAGACGATCTACGAGGGGTACCTCGCGCACTACGGGCGGCCGCGCCTCTTCGCTCCCCCCGACCCCGACGTCGCCCTCCTGCTCGGTGACTTCCTCTACGCGCGCGGCCTGGTGGAAGTCGCGGGCCGGGGCGAGGTCAGGGCGGTCGGGAGGCTCGCGGCGCTGATCTCGCTCTGCGCCCGGCTCCGCGCCGAGCGGGGCAACGGCGACGGCGCGGCCTGGGCCGCCACCGCCGCGCTGCTCCACGGGGAGGGCGAGCTGGACGGAGCGCTCGCCTCGGCGTCGCCGGCGGATCTGCTGGGCCTCGCGCGCGCGGCGGCGGGCGCCGATCCCGTCGACCTCGCGCTCGCCGCGCACGAGCGCAGGCTGCGCTAGAGTCGGCGTCGTGGAGATCCTCGCGCTCCTCGCCGACACGGCCGAGGAAGGCCGCAACATCATCCTGGTGATGCTGGTCACGGGGCTGGTGTTCGTGATGCTGGTGCTCCTCGGCAATTGGTTCCGCGCGCTGACGCACCGCAAGCGCCACTAGACGCGCGCGCCCCGCCGCGGTTCACTTGGCCCGTGAGGGAGCTTCCCTCCGGCACCGTCACCTTCCTCTTCACCGACGTCGAGGGCTCGACGCGGCTGCTACGCGAGCACGGCGAGCGCTACGCCGAGCTTCTGAGCGAGCACCGGCGCCTGCTGCGCGAGGCGTTCGGCCGACACGGCGGCGTCGAGGTCGACACCCAGGGCGACGCCTTCTTCTACGCCTTCAGCCGCGCCTCGGACGCGCTCGCGGCCGCCGAGGACGGACGGCGCGCGCTGGAGCAGACGCCGGTGCGCGTCCGCGTCGGCGTCCACACCGGCGAGCCGACCGTGACCGCGGAGGGCTACGTCGGGATCGACGTCCACGCCGCCGCGCGGATCGCCGCCAGCGCTCACGGCGGGCAGATCCTCGTGAGCGCACGGACGCGTTCGTTGCTCGGCGAGGACGACGGCCTGCGCGACCTCGGACTGCACCGCCTCAAGGACCTGGGCGAGCCGCAGAAGCTCTACCAGCTCGGCGACGGCGAGTTCCCGCCGCCGAAGACGCTCGATGCGACGAACCTCCCGGCACAGCCCTCGGCCCTCGTCGGGCGCGGCCGCGAGCTCGGCGAGCTGAAGGCGCTCGTCCGCTCGGGCGCGCGCCTGGTCACCGTCAGCGGCGCCGGCGGCACGGGCAAGACGCGGCTCGCGCTCCAGGCCGCCGCCGAGCTGGTGGACGACTTTCCCGACGGCGTCTTCTGGGTGTCCCTGCAGGCGGTGACCGATCCAGAGCTCGTCCGGCCGATGGTCGCCTCGACGGTCGGGGCGCGGGGCGACCTGCGCCAGCACCTGGACGAGAAGCGGGTGCTGCTCCTGCTCGACAACCTCGAGCAGCTGCTGCCCAGTGCCGCCGCTCCGCTCGCCGACCTCCTCGCCGTCTGCCCGAACGTCGTCCTGCTCGTCACCTCGCGGGCGCTGGTGCGCGTGACGGCCGAGGTGGAGTACCCGCTCGAGCCGCTGCCGCTCGCCGACGCCGTCACGCTCTTCCGCGAGCGGGCGCCGCATGCGGAGCCGGGCGATGCGGTGGCCGAGATCTGTCGCCGGCTGGACGGCCTCCCCTTGGCGGTGGAGCTGGCGGCTGCCCGCACGCGCGTCCTCCCGCCGGAGCAACTCTTGCGCCGTCTTCGGCAGGCGCTCCCCCTTCTCACGGGTGGCGCGCGCGACGCGCCCGAGCGGCAACGCACGCTGGAGGCGACGATCGCGTGGAGCTACGAGCTCTTGGACGCGGGCGAGCAGCGCCTCTTCCGCCGGCTGAGCGTCTTCGCCGGCGCCTTCGACGCCGAGGCCGCCGAGCAGGTCGCGCGCGCCGACCTCGACACGCTCGAGTCGCTGGTCGAGAAGAGCCTCCTCCGCCGCTGGGCGAGCGGGCGGCTGGGGATGCTCGCGACGATCCGGGAGTTCGCGGCCGGGCGGCTAGGCGAGGCGGGCGAGCGCGACGAAGTCGCGCGCAGGCACGCGCGGCACTTCTGCGCGCTCGCGGAGTCGGCGAACCTCTTCGTCGAGGCCGAAGGCGAGCAGCGGCACGACCTCGCGCTCGCCGAGCAGGACAACCTCCGGGCCGCGCTCGACTGGGCATCCGCTCACGACGTCGAGCTCGGGCTGCGGATCGCGGTCGCCCTCGAGAACTTCTGGGTCACGAACAACCCGGCCGAGGGGACGCGCAGGTTCGCCGAGCTGCTCGCGCGGGGCGACGGCGTCCCGGCACGCCTGCGTGCCCGCGCGCTCCGCGCGTACGGCGGCTCGACGATCATGGCGGGTGACCGCGACGCCGGCGGCCGCCTGTACGAGCGCAGCCTCGCCCAGTCCCGCCGCCTCGGCGACGACCTCGGCGTGGCGGCCCTGCTGCCGCGGCTCGCGCTCGAGGCGTCGCTCCGAGGCGACGTCGAGCGGGCGGCCCTGCTGGCGGAGGAGGCGCTGGCGGTCAGCCGCCACGTCGGCTTCCCCCGGGGCGAGGCGCAGGCGCTCTCGGTGCTCGCCGACCTCGCCCGGACCGCGGGTGATCGCGAGCAGGCGCTCGCGCTGCTGCGAGAGACGGTCGCCCTCTGCGACCGCATCGGTTTCTTCTGGTGGCAGGCCGGCGCGCTCGCCGACCTCGCGAGGATCTCGCACGAGCTCGGCCGCGTCGCCGACGCCGAGCGCTGGGCGCGCGAGGCCGTCTCGGTGACCGCGCGCATCGGCGACTGGCGCGTCGTCTCGTCGCTCGAGCTCCTGGCACGCCTGGCGGCGGAGACGGGGCGCCCCGACCGGGCGGGCCGGCTCTGGGGCGCCGTCGAGGCGGAGCGCCGCCGGCGCCCGTTCAGGCGCGCGGGACGGGGAGCCGACGAGATGCTCGACGAGCTGCCCGCCGGCGAGCCGGCCTTCGAGCGCGCGCGAGCGGAGGGCCGCGAGCTGACACTCGACGAGGCGGTGGAGTACGCCGTTGCCGAGGACTGACCTTCCCTCGGGCACGGTCACCTTCCTCTTCACCGACGTGGAGGGCTCGACCCGCCTGCTGCGCGAGCACGGCGAGCGCTACGCCGAGCTGCTCGCCGAGCACCGCCGCCTGCTGCGCGAGGCGTTCGGCCGACACGGCGGCGTCGAGGTCGACACCCAGGGCGACGCCTTCTTCTACACCTTCGCGCGCGCCTCGGACGCGCTCGCCGCCGCCGCGGCCGGCCGGGCGGCGCTGGAGCCGACGCCGGTTAGGGTCCGTATCGGCTTACACACCGGCGAGCCGACGCTCACCGACGAGGGCTACGTCGGGATGGACGTGCACCGGGCGGCCCGCATCGCCGCCGCCGGCCACGGCGGCCAGGTGCTGGTCTCGCAGGCGACGCGCGATCTCGTGGGGGCCGGCGCGCTGCGTGACCTCGGGGAGCACCGGTTGAAAGACCTGGCGGCGCCGGAGCGGATCTACCAGCTCGGCGACGGCGACTTCCCGCCGCTGAAGACGCTCTACCGGACGAACCTCCCGATCGTGACGACCCCACTCGTGGGCCGCGAGCGCGAGCTCGAGGAGGCGGGCGCGCTCGTGCGCGAGCACCGGCTGCTGACGCTGACCGGCCCCGGCGGATCCGGGAAGACGAGGCTCGCGCTACACCTCGCGGCGAACGCGGCCGAGGAGTTTCCGGACGGCGTCTTCTGGGTCCCGCTCCAGGCGATCCGCGATCCCGCGATCGTCGAGCGCGCGATCGCCGCCGCCGTCGGCGCCGACGACGGGCTGGCGCGGCACGTGGCCGGCAAGCGGTTGCTCGTCCTGCTCGACAACTTCGAGCAGGTGGTCGACGCGTCGCCGAGCGTCGCCGCAATCGTCGAGAACACGCCGAACGCGAAGGTGCTCGTGACGAGTCGCGAGCCGCTTCACGTCGCGTCCGAGCATTGCTACCCGGTCGAACCGCTGCGGCTCGAGGAGGCTGAGATGCTCTTCGACCTCCGCGC
>JACVRR010000133.1 GCA_014534345.1 Thermoleophilia bacterium
AATGGAAGACGTTGTGGAACTTCGCCTTGCCGGAGATCAGGTCCTCGAGGCAGTGCTCTCGCGGCTTGCCGAGGTCCTCGACCACGCGGTAGATCAGCTGCGCATGGCCGACCTCGTCCTGCACCTTCGCCGTCAGCGCGAGCTTCCGCTGCAGCGTCGGCGCGCGCAGGATCCACTCGCGCTCGGGCAGGACGCCCATCAGCTCCGAGTTGCCGTGCATCTCGATGAACTTGATCAGCCGCGCCCGGTACTGGTCCGGCATCCAGTCGCCCGTCTCGACCTGGCCGCCCGCCTGCACGTACTCCAGGAACTCCTGCGTTCGCGCGTCCATGCCCCGCTCCTCTCCGACCGAACGATCGTTAGGCTCATCGTACTATCGCCACCCGGAGAACCGAGCTAACCCGCGAGGCTGCACGCCTCTTCGCCGAGCGCGGCTACCACGGGACGTCGATCGGCGACCTGGCGGACGCGCTCGGCGTACAGAAGGCGTCGCTGTACCACCACTTCGCCTCGAAGCAGGACCTGCTGTACGCGACGATGCGGGAAGGAGCGGACGCGTTCCACGGCGCGCTCGACGCGATTCCCGAGAGGCTGCCTGTCGGCGAGCGGCTCCGGTTGGCGATGCGGGCGCACCTGCGGGTGGTCGCGCAGCAGCTCGACGTCGCCACGGTGTTCGTGCGCGAGTGGCGTTACCTGGAGCGCGAGCGGCGCGACGAGATCCTCGCGGAGCGCCGCCGCTACGAGGAGCGCTTCCGCGCCCTGTTCCGCGAGGGCCGCGAGCTGGGCGAGCTGCGCACCGACCTCGACGAGGGAGCGGCGGCGCTGCTCGTGCTCTCGGCGCTCAACTGGGCGTACACGTGGCTGACGGCAGGAGCGGACACCGACGCGCTGGCCGACCGCTTCTTCGCCCTGCTCGCCGACGGCATCCGCGGCTACGCGACGCCGCGCTAGAACGCACGGCGCGTCCCTGTCACTCTTATCGCGGGCATGCCCGATCTCCCGAGCGGCGCGGTCACCTTCCTCTTCACGGACATCGAGGGGTCGACGCGTCTGGTGCGGCAGCTTCGGGGGGCCTACGCCCACGTCCTGGCGGAGCACCAGCGTCTGCTCCGCGAGGCGTTCTCGCGCCACGGTGGCCACGAGGTCGACACGCAGGGCGACGCCTTCTTCTACGCCTTCCCGAGCGCACACCAGGCCGTCCTGGCCGCGATCGAGGGCCAGCGCGCGCTCTCGGGGTACCCCTGGCCGGACGAGGCGTCCGTGAAGGTCCGGATCGGGATCCACACCGGCCAGGCGGCGCCCGTGAACGGCCGCTACACGGGCCTCGCGGTGCACCGGGCCGCCCGTATCTGCGCCGCCGGGCACGGCGGCCAGATCCTGGTGTCGCAGGCGACCCAGAGCCTGCTGGAAGACGAGGAAGAGGACCTCGCCGTCCGCCTGGCGGACCTCGGCGACCAGCGGCTGAAGGACATCGAGCGGCCCGTTCGCCTCTACCAGGTCGCCGCGGCCGGGCTGTCGGCGGAGTTCCCGCCGATCCGTGCGGAGGAGGAGCCGCCAGTCGTCGCGCCTTCGGTCACACCGCTCTACCGCGACCCGCTGGTTCTGGCAGCCGCCGCAGGGGCGGCGCTCGTACTCGCCGCGGCCGCGGCGCTCCTGCTCCGCGGCGATTCCGGCCGACTCGCCGGCGTGAAGCCGAACCACGTGGGGCTCATCGAAGCGTCGACGAGCCGGCTGGTCGCGGAGGTCCCCGTGGGCACGGGCCCCGGTGCCATCGCAGCAGCGGACGGCGCGGTCTGGGTCGCCAACACGGGCGACAAGAGCGTCTCGCGCATCGACCCCCAGACCCGGACGGTGACGAAGACGATCGCGGTCGACGCGACTCCCACCGGGATCGCCGTTGCGCCGGATGCGGTCTGGGTCGTGCACGGCCGACTCGGAACCGTCTCGCGAATCGATCCGCAGTTCAGCGAGGTCGCGGCGACGATCGACGCCGGGCTCGGCCGGACGAGCGGCGGCAGCATCTCGGTCGGCGCGAGCGGTGTCTGGGTCGCGTTCGCCGCGCACACGGCCGCGTACGTCGCCCGCATCGAGCCGTCGTCGGATCGGATCGCCGACCAGGGGTTCTCGGCGGACCGGCCCTCCGCGGTCGCCGTCGGCGAAGGCGCCGTCTGGGTGGCGAACGGTGACGACGCGAGCACGGTCTCGCGCATGCAGCCGGAGACGGCAACCGCGATCGACACGATCACCGTCGGCCGCGCGCCGAGGGGGATCGCCGTGGGCCATGGCGCCGTCTGGGTCGCGAACACCCTCGACGGCACCGTCTCGCGCGTCGACCCGAAGTCGCGATCGGTAGCCGCGACGATCCCGGTCGGCGACGAACCCGTCTCCGTCTCGGCGGGAGCCGGCGCGGTGTGGGTGGCGAACGCCGGCGAGGGGACGATCTCGCGCATCGACCCCGGGACGAACGAGGTGACCGAGACGATCGAGCTCGGCGGCCGGCCAGAGGGCATCGCGGCCGCGGCCGGTTCGGTCTGGGTCTCGGTCCAGGCTCCCTAGCTCTTCAGGCAGAGCCGGGAGAGCTCGTACAGCGGCTTGCGGAAGTCGACGCAGCCCGCGCGGCGCGAGACGAGCACGACCCTGCGATGCACGAACAGCGGAATGGCCGGCACGGCGTCGCGAGCAAGCTCGGCGTCGATTCGCCCGTAGAGCCGGGAGCGGGCTGCGCCCGTCAGGCGCTCGGCCCGGTCGAGCAGACGGTTGAACCGGGGCGAGTTGAAGCGGAAGAAGTTCTCGCCGGCCGGCGGACGGTTCCGCCCGTGGAAGAGCTCGTTGAGGATCGAGTGAGTCGGGTACGGACCGCCCCAGGCGACGGAGAACGCCATGTCGAACGGCTCGCCCGGCACGTACAGCCTCCGTAGGTACTCCGCATGGGGAAAGACGCGCGTCTCCACGTCGAGGCCGATCCGCCGGAGGTTCGCCTTGACGAGCTCGGCCTGCGCGCGCGCGAACGGCGGGAAGCCGGTGACGTACAGGACGGCCTTGCCGCCGCGGGTCCGTCCGCGCGCCAGCCCACGGGCCCTGCGCAGGTCGCCGCGGGGTGGCGAGATCCGAACTTCGCGGAAGCCCCTGACGAGCGGCGAGAGGAACTGGTCCGTCGTCGCGAGGAGGCCCCTCCCCACGATGTCCGCCACGGCGCGGCGGTCGATCGCGAGACTGACCGCGCGGCGGAGCCTCGCGTTGTTGCGGAAGAGCGGCCGCTGCGTGTTCAGGACCAGGATCCGCGGAGCCACGAAGTTCGGATCCGGAGACACCCACAGCTGGGAGCGGTTGACGCCGTAGCGGCGGACGAGGTTGGCTTGGACGTCCGGCGCGGCGGTCGCGAGGTCGGCCCTGCCCTCGACTACCTCCTGGGAGGACGTCGTGAACGTGTTCGTCAGGTCGGCCACGAAGCGGTCGACGTGCTGGGCGCGGCGCCCGCGGTAGAGCCTGTTCCGGACGAGGACGATCTCCCTGCCGGGAACGAACCGGGAGACGAAGTACGGGCCCGACCCCGGCAGCGGCGCGCCCACGCCCTCCGGGTCGACCGGCAGCCGCAGGGGGACTGGACAGAACCTGCCCGTTGCCACCTCGTCCACCAGGTGTCCCCAGGGCCTCCTGAGCCTGAAGACGAGCGTCCTCCCGCGCGCGACGACCCCGGCGAGCCGCTGCGTCTTGCCCTCCCGGAAGGCGCGGCCGCCGACCAGGCGCTCGGCGAGGTGGTCGGTGAACTCGGCGCGCATCGCGGGGCTGAGGAGTCGCGTGACGGCGCGAGCGAAGTTCCGGGCCGTCACCGGCTCACCGGTGTTGAAGCGCAAGCCTCTTCGGATGGTGAACGTGTAGACGCGGCCGCCGCGCGACACCTTCGGCGGCCCGACGGCCGCCTCGGGTCGCGGCCCCGGGAACGCCATCAGGGGTGTGCACGTGGTTCGCACGAGCATCTCCTCCGGCGGCGAGGTCGCGAGCGCAGGGTCGATGGCGCCCACGTCGGGGGACAGCGCGAGACGGAACGTCCCGCCCCGGCGCGCGTCGGTCGCGCCGGGGAGCGCCGACGCGCCGGCGCCGCAGAGCGCGAGGACGCTCACGAGCAGGGCGACGCCAGACCGCATGTGACGAGTGATACCGCACTCGCGGGCGTAATGGAAGGCGGGCGCTGGCATCCTCCCGTCGCGCGTGCCTGCGGTGCTCATCGTCAACCCGTCGGCGAGTGGCGTCGACGACGCCCGCGTGGGCGAGGTGGTGGCTGCGCTCGCCCCGCTCGGGCGGCTCGAGGTCCGCGCGACCGAGCGCCCGGGCCACGCGGTGGAGCTGGCCCGCGAGGCCTCGCGCGAGGCGGAGACGGTCCTCGTCCTGTCCGGCGACGGCGGGTTCAACGAGGTGCTGAACGGTCTCGCGCGCGACGTCCGGGTCGGATTCCTGCCCGCGGGGGGGACGAACGTCCTGCCGCGCGCGCTCGGGCTGCCGCGCGACCCGGTCGCCGCCGCCCGCCGCCTCGCCGCCGGACGCACGCGACGGATCTCGCTCGGCCGCGTCAACGGACGGCGGTTCGCCTTCGCCGCGGGCGTCGGCTTGGACGCGGAGCTCGTCCGCCGGATGGAGGCGCTCGGGCGGCGTCACGGACGGCGCGAGCGCGACCTGCGCGTCGCGTGGATCGCGCTGCGGCTGCTGGCCGAGCGGCGCGTCCACCTTCCGCCCGCCCTCGAGGTCGAGGGGCACGGCCGGGTCGCGTTCGCGCTGGTCGCCAACGCCGATCCGTACACCTTCGCCGGCCCGCTCGGCCTCCATGTCGCGCCGGAGGCGCGCTTCGAGCGGGGCCTCGATCTGGTGGCGCCGCGCGAGCTGCGGGCCCGCTCGCTGCCCCGCTTCTCCTGGTACGCGTTGACCGGACGCGGGCAGGCGAGCGCGCCCGACGTGGCGTACGGCCACGACCTCGACCGGATCGTCGTCCACACCGAGACGCCCGTGCCGCTGCAGGTCGACGGCGAGGATCTCGGCGACGTCACCGAGGCCGTCTTCGAGGCCGAGCGCGACGCGGTGAGGGTCCTCGTCTGAGCACGCGCTCCGCTCGGCCCGCGGAGCGCAGCGCTCGTCTACTGTTGGCGCAGGGAGGGATGAGCGGCACGGGATCGCAGGGCGGCGAGGACCGGGCGGCGGCGGTGCCGCGCTCCGCGCTGGGCGCGGCGGCCGCGCTCGCGCTCCTGCTCGTCCTCCTCGCCACGGTCGCGGCCGCGAGCGGCGGCGGCGTTCCGCTCCGACGCGGCGACGGCACCCGCCCGCCGTCGCAGGTGTTCGTCGACTACGCGTACACGATCCTGATCGTTCTCGCGATCGGGTTCGTCGCCGGCTTCGCGCTCCTGCTGCGCAGCGCGCGCGGGGGGCGAGTCGGACGTGCGCACATCTCCGGGCGGACGATGCTCCTCAGCTGGGCGCTGATCCTCGTATTCGTCGCCGCGTACCGGCTCGTCCGCGAGCCGGAGGCTGCGCCGAACACGGAGCCGATCGTCAGGATTCCCGAGCTCGGCACGCCGACCGTCCGTCCGCGGCAGGACGGGCAGCGGGCAGGGCCGGAGTTCCGCTGGGAGGTCGCCCTGATCGCAGCGGCCGGAGCGGCGCTCGCGGCGTTCGCGTACGCGCGCCGCCGCCGGCCCGTCGAGGAGGAGCCAGGGCCGGACGAGGCTGCCGCGGCGGTGTCGGCCGTCCTCGACGAGGCGCTCGACGACCTGCGGGCCGAGCGGGACGCGCGGCGGGCGGTCATCGCGGCCTACGCGCGCCTCGAAGCGACGCTCGCGTACCACGGCCTCCCGCGGCGGGCGGCGGAGGCGCCGCTCGAGTACCTGTCGCGCATCCTGCTGGAGCTCGAGGTGACGCCCGAGGCCGTGCTCGACCTCACGCAGCTCTTCCAGCAGGCGAAGTTCAGCCGGCGGCGGATCGACGCCGCGATGAAGGACGAGGCGATCGACGCCCTCGCCGCGGTGCGCGACGACCTGCGGGTCGCGGCGTGATCTTCCGCCTTCTCCAACGCATCCTCGTCGCCGCCGTCGCGGCGACCGTCGTGGCCGGGTTCGTCCCCGCGCTGCGCGAGGCCGCCGTCGCCGCCTACGCGGTCTTCCTCGGCGTCGTCGCGGCGGCCGAGCTCGTCCCCGCGCTCGCGCGCGTGCAAGGCGGGCAGCGGCGCTCGGCGTTCGAGGCCGTGCTCGCCCGGCGGCCGGGCCGGCCCGAACGGCCGGAGGAGCTCGTGCGTCTCGAGAACCAGGTCACGCTGGCCGTCAGCCTGGCAGGCGACGTCCACGCCCGCCTTCGCCCCCTGCTCGCCGAGGTCGTCGCCCACCGCCTCGGCGTCCGGCACGGGCTCGACCTGGAGCGCGACGCCGACGCGGCCCGCGCCCTGCTCGGTCAGGAGGCGTGGGAGCTGGTTCGTCCCGACGCTTCGCCGCCGGCCGACCGCTTCGCTTCCGGGATCCCGCCGGCTCGCCTGGCGCGCGTCCTCGACGCGGTGGAGGCGCTCTAGGTGGACGTCGAGGGCGTCGCCGAGACCTGCGAGGCGATCCTCGCCGAGGTCGAGCGCGCCGTCGTCGGAAAGCGCGAGGCGCTCGAGCTCGTGCTGATCGGCCTCCTGGCCGACGGGCACGTCCTGCTCGAGGACTACCCCGGGCTGGCGAAGACGCTGCTGGCGCGCTCGTTCGCCCAGGTGACGGAGCTCGGGTTCTCGCGGATCCAGTTCACGCCCGACCTGATGCCGTCCGACGTGACGGGCTCCTCGATCTTCGACCAGCGCCGCGGCGAGTTCGAATTCCGCCCGGGGCCGATCTTCGCCAACCTGCTCCTCGCCGACGAGATCAACCGCGCCCCGCCGAAGACGCAGGCGGCGCTGCTCGAGGCGATGCAGGAGCGTCAGGTCACGAGCGACGGGGTCACGCGGCCGCTGGAGCGCCCTTTCCTCGTCCTCGCG
>JACVRR010000076.1 GCA_014534345.1 Thermoleophilia bacterium
GAGAGGCTTCGTGCTCACCGTCGACCTGAACACCGTCGAGCTGCAGGAGAACCCGATGCCGGGCGGCTCGATCCGCGTCGAGTTCCCGCTCTCGAGCGCGCTCGGCACCGCCGCCAGCGCGGCCGTCCTCTTCGAGCTCGAACCGGGAAACGCGCTCGCCACCCATACCGACAGCTCCGAGGAGCTCCTGCTCGTGCTCGGCGGCGAGGGCGAGGCGCACGTCGGCGGCGAGACCGGACGCCTGCGCGAGGGGCAGCTGGCCGTCGTCCCCCCGCTCGCGCCGCACGGCATCCGCAACGTCGGCGACACGACGCTTCGCGTGCTCGGCTTCTTCGCCGGCTCGACCGTCGTCTCGGTGTTCGACGACCGGCTCGGCCCCGAGGGCGAGCGCGTCTTCGTGACCGGAGCGCCGACGCCGGTCATGGCCCACGCCGGGGAGCCGTCTACGCTGGCCGCGTGAGGGTCGTCGTCCGCCTCTTCGCCGGCCTGCGCGAGCGCGCGGGGGCCGGCGAGCGGACGCTGGAGCTGCCCGAGGGCGCGCGCGCCGGCGACGTCTGGCCCGCGCTGGCGCTCGGGGAGGAGCCCGACGGGCTGCTGTACGCCGTGAACCGCGAGTACGCGCCGCGCGAGCACGAGCTCAGCGACGGCGACGAGGTCGCCCTCATTCCGCCCGTCTCGGGCGGCGCGTTCGTCGTCACCGACCGCCCGCTCGAACTCGCCGCCGCGGTGGCGGAGGTCGCCGGCGAGGAAGCGGGCGCGATCGCGACGTTCACCGGGACGGTCCGCCGCCGCTCCCGCGGCCGCACCGTCCTGCACCTGGAGTACGAGGCGTACGCCGAGATGGCCGAGCAGGTGATGGCCGAGCTCGCCCGCGACCTCTCCGCCCGCTACGAGCTCGGCCGCGTCGCGATCCACCACCGCGTCGGCCGGGTCGAGGTGGGCGAGGCGAGCGTCGTGATCGCGGTCTCCGCACCGCACCGGGCGGACGCGCTCGGCGCCTGCCGGGAGGCGATCGACACGCTCAAGGAGACGGTGCCGCTCTGGAAACGAGAGGTCTATGAAGGGGGCAGCGAGTGGATAGGGCGCGGATCCTGAAGCAACTGGGGGAACCTCCCGGTTCCCCCAGACCCCCTCCACCGGTCCGCTTCGCGGACGGGCGCTTGCGCGCCGGTCTACGAGGGCGGCGAGGAGTGGATCGGGCGGGGGTCGTAGCGGCGGGCGTGAAGAGGTCGGCGTCGGTCCGCGCGGAGCCCGCGGCGGCGAGGCAGCGCCCGTCAGGCCGGCCGCGACCGCGAGCGTCCCGAGGCGGACCGTGAAGGAGCCGGTCTACTCCGCTCACCGCGGCCGTGCCGGTCCCCAGTCGGGCTGCGTCCCGCGGGGGACGACGAGCCTCCTCGTGAGCTCGCACGTCGGTCCGGAGAGATCGCCGACCCGCGCGACCCAGATCCCGCGCCCGTCGGCCCAGGCGAGCGAGCGGCCGTCCGGCGACCAGGTGGGGCTCGAGAAGCGGCCCGTCGCGCCGGTCACGTGGCACGGCCCCGACGGCATCGCCGGCGGCAGTCCGTTCACGCGGTAGACGAGCATCCGTGAACCGTCCGCCGTGCCGCCGAGCGGGCCCGAGACGACGACGAGCTTGTCGCGCCGCCGCGTCAGCTCCGGCTCGCTGAGCCGGTGGAGCCGCAGCGTCGCCAGGCTGTCGCACGGATCGCACTCGCTGAACCAGCGGGCGTACGAGTCCGCGCCGCCGCCCAGCCGGTCGACGGCGAGGCTGTCGAGGACGTTGCCGCCGAAATCGAACAGGCTCTCGGTCGCGAGCAGGACCGAGCTGCTGTCGATCCACGACGCGCGCCCGTACATCCGCGCCAGCCCTAACGTCCGCGCGGGGTCGGCCGTGAAGCGGCCGGCCCACGTATAGGACGTGTTCAGCGACGTCGACACGCGCGTGCACATGCACGAGGGGTCGAAGTGCGTCGCCGTGAACGAGTAGGTGTAGGCGATCTTCCGCCCGTCCGGCGAGACCTCCGGCCAGAGCGGCCCTCGGAACGCGGGCAGCGCCGCGCTCGTCCGGAACGCCGTCGTGATCGGCCTGTTCAGCAGCCGGCCGCGCCGGTTCATCCGGTACAGGTGGAGTCCGCGCTGGGCGACGATCGTCCCGTTGTCGGCCTGGGACGGGTTGTCGAACCGGCCGGCGTGCGGGACGCGCCGCTTCACCCGCCCGTCGGGGCTGGCGAGCCAGAGCGCGCCGCCCTGCAGGTAGAGGATGCTGCCGGCGCCCGCAAGTGGCGTCGCCTGCTGCGCGGGCGAGGCTGTCGCGGTGGCGCTCGGGGCGAGCAGAGCGGTCGCGCAGACCGCGCCCGAGAGCGCAGCGCCAAGATGTCGTCGTCCGGTCAACGGGGCCTCCTCGGTCGGCGGAACGCCCACACGATGGGTCCTCGCCCTCAAAATTTGCTCAACGGGCATGCCGCCGCGCTTTCGCATCCTGGGGCCGCTGGAGGTCGAGGGCGTCGCGTCCCTCGGCGGGCCGAAGCAGCGTGCGCTGCTCGCGCGCCTCCTCCTGTCGCGCGGCCGCGTGGTCGCGAAGGAGCAGCTCGTCGACGACCTCTGGCCTGGCGACCCGCCCGAGACGGCAGCGCACGCGCTTCAGGTGTACGTCTCCGCGCTCCGCCGGCTGCTCGGCCGCGAGCGCCTGCGCGCCGAGCACGGCGGCTACCGGCTCGACGCGTCGCCGGACGAGGTTGACGCCGAGCGGTTCGAGCGCCTCGTCCGGTCGGGCGCACGTCTCCTCGAACGCGGCGACGCGGCGGCGGCGCGCTCGCTGCTCGAGCGCGCCCTTGCGCTCTGGCGCGGTCCGGCGCTCGGAGGAGTCGGGGAGAGCTTCCACGCCGACCGGGCGCGGCTCGACACCGAGCGTCTGGCGGCGCTCGAGCAGCGGATCGAGGCCGACCTCGCCCTCGGCCGGCACGAGCCGCTCGTCGCCGAGCTCGAGGCGCTCGTCGCGGAGCATCCGCTGCGGGAGTCGTTCCGCCGCCAGCTGATGCTCGCGCTGTACCGGTCGGGTCGTCAGGCGGATGCACTGGACGTCTACCGGGCGGCGCGGCGCACGCTCCGCGCGGAGCTGGGGCTCGAGCCGGGACCGGAGCTCCGGGCGCTCTAGGCGGCGATCCTCCGCCACGAGCCGACGCTCACCGTCGAGCCGCCGGAGCTGCGTGCCCGCCGCCGCCTTCCCGCGCCTGCCACGGCGCTGGTCGGCCGGCGAGCCGAGGTCGAGGCGGTGGGCGAGCTCCTGCGCGGCGACGCGCGCTTGGTCACGCTGACGGGGCCGGGGGGAACCGGGAAGACCCGGCTCGCGATCCAGACCGCGCACGAGCTCGCCGACCGCTTCGCCGACGGCGTGACGTTCGTCGCGCTCGCCGCGCTGCGCGATCCCGGCCTCGTGCTCGCGGAGATCGCCGTGACGCTGGAGGTCGCCGGGGGACGCGACTCCGAGTCCGCGCTCGCCGACCACCTGCGCGACCGTGCGGAGCTGCTCGTGATCGACAACTTCGAGCAGGTCGACGAGGCCGCCCCCGCCCTGGGCTTCCTCCTCTCGGCCGCCCCCGCCCTGAAGTTGCTCGTGACCAGCCGCCACGCACTCCGCCTGTACGGAGAGCACGACTTCCCCGTCGCCCCGCTCACGCTCGACGACGAGGCCGTGCCGCTGTTCCTCGAGCGCGCGCGTGCGAGCGGCCGGTCGGTCGACGCCTGCGAGGACGTCCGCGAGATCTGCCGCCGCCTCGACTGCCTGCCGCTCGCGATCGAGCTCGCTGCCGCGCGCGCCCGCGAGCTCCCCCCCGCAGAGCTCCGGCGGCTGCTCGCCGACCGGCTGGAGCTGGCGAGCGGCGGTCCCCGCGACGCGCCCGCACGCCAGCGGACGCTCCGCGCGACGATCGAGTGGAGCTACGACCTCCTCGCCCGCGACGAGCGGCGGCTGTTCGCGGCGCTCGCCGTCTTCTCCGGCGGGTTCACGCACGCCGCGGCCGAGGCCGTCGCGGACGCGAGCGTGCGCGCGCTCGAAGCGCTGGCGGCGAAGAGCCTGCTCGTCGACGCCGACGGCCGCCTCGGCATGCTGGAGACGATCCGCGAGTACGCGCTGGAGCGGCTCGCCGAGGCGGGCGACGCGGGCGCGCTCGCGCGCCGGCACGCCGCGTTCTTCGTCGACCTCGCCGTGCAGGCGAAGCCGGCGCTCCGGAGCGCCGACGCCCGCACGTGGCTCGAGCGGCTCGAGGCCGAGCACGACAACCTGCGCGCGGCGCTCGACTGGTCGCTGACCCACGAGCCCGACTGGTTCCTGCGGCTCGTCGACGCGCTCTTCCTCTTCTGGAGCATGCGCGGCCATCACCGCGAGGGTCTGCGCTGGTACGAGCGCGCCCGGCACGTCGCCGAGCCGGCACCGCGCGCGCACGCGGACGCGCTCAAGCTCGGAGCCGGGTTCGCGTACCAGTGCCGTGACTTCCGTCTCGCGCGCTCGCTCGGGGAGTCGGCGCTCGCGCTCTACGGGCGGCTCGGCGACACCGCCAACCAGGCGAGAACGCTCACGCTGCTCGGCCTGGTCGCGACGCAGGAGGGTGAACATGCGCTCGCCCGCGCGCGGCTCGACGAGGGCGTCGCCCTCGCGCGCGCGTCGGGCGACGAGGAGGTGCTGTCGTTCGCGCTCACGAATCTCGGCTACGTCGCACTCGAGACCGGCGAGCCGGAACGAGCACGCACCGCGAGCCTGGAAGCGCTGGACCTGCTCCGCCGGAGCCCGCCGGAACGCGAGCGCCCGTCCGAGCTCGGCGCGGTGCTCGGCAACCTCGCGTGTGCGGCGCTCTTCGAGGGCCGGCCGCAGGAAGCAGGCGCGCACCTGCGGGAGAGTCTCGCGCTGCGGATCCCGATCAGGGACCTGCACGGAATCGCCTCGGCGCTCACCGGCGTCGCCGCGGTCGCGGCCGAGGAGGGGGCGCACGAGGCTGCCGCCCGGCTGCTCGGCGCGGTGGACGCGGTCTGCGAGCGGGCGGACCTCGCGCTGGAGCCTGTCGACGCGGAGCTGTACGCGCGGGCGGCGGACGCAGCCCGGCGCGGGCTCGGCGAAGGCGAGCTCGCGGCGGCCCGCGAGGAAGGTCGCGCGCTGGAACCCGAGGACGCGGCGGCGCTCGTGCTCGGCGGCGACCCGGGGCGCGGGGAGGCCGGCGCTACAGTCCGAGCGTGACCGAGCGCGAGACGGAACCGCCCGAGCGCGCGTACGAGCCGGTCGACTGGGCGCCGCTGTACGCCCACGACCACGCAGCCGACGAGGCCGAGCAGGCCGCGCGCGGCTACCGCCCGATCCAGCCCGAGCCGGCCTGGCGGTCGCTGGCGCGCAAGCTGGCCGCGCCGCTCGTCGCGCTCGCCTTTCTCGTCTGGAAGTTCAAGGCCGTCGTCTTCGCCGTCTTCAAGCTCAAGATCTTCACCACGGCCGCCTCGATGCTCGTCTCGGTCGGCGCGTACGCACTGCTCGGCGGCTGGAAGTTCGGCGTCGGCCTCGTCCTGTTGATCTTCGTCCACGAGATGGGGCACGTGCTCGAGCTGCGGCGGCAGGGCGTCCCCGCCTCGGCACCGATGTTCATCCCGTTCCTGGGCGCGTTCGTGGCGATGAAGGAGATGCCGAAGGACGCCTGGCGCGAGGCGCAGGTCGCGCTGGCGGGGCCGATCGTCGGCACCGCGGGCGCCGCGCTCGTCTGGGCGGCCGGGGAGGCGTACGACTCGAACTTCCTCCGCGCGATGGCCTTCGTCGGCTTCCTGATCAACCTCTTCAACCTGCTCCCCGTCGTGCCGCTCGACGGGGGGCGCGCGGTCGCCGCGCTGCACCCCGCGATGTGGCTGGTGGGGATGGCGGGGCTGGTCGCGCTGGCGCTCTACCGTCCGAACCCGATCCTGTTCTTCATCGTCGTCCTCGGCGGACTGGAGCTCTGGAACCGCTGGCACTCGCGCCACGACCCCGCGCAGGCGGACTACTACCGGGTCGCTCCCGCCCGCCGAGTCGCCGTCGCGACCGTCTACGTCGGGCTCGCCGCCTTCCTCGCGTTCGGCATGGACGCGACGCACGTCCCGCGCGATTTCTAGCGCCGCGGGGCGGGAAGGGAGGCGCCGTGGCGATCCAGGACCAGCGCCTGCTCGAGAAGCTCGACCGCGAGGTCGAGGAGCAGATCGCCGTCATCGGCAGGGAGTTTCGGGACGGGTTCGCGCTCGTCGAGTCGATCGACCGGCCTGCGGTGACGATCTTCGGCTCGGCCCGCATCCGCGAGACGCACCCCGTCTACCTGGAGGCCCGCGAGGTCGCGCGGGGTTTCGCCGAGGCGGGGTTCGCGGTCGTCACCGGCGGCGGCGGCGGGGCGATGGAGGCCGCGAACCGGGGCGCTCAGGAGGCGGGCGGGCTCTCGGTGGGCTTCAACATCGAGCTGCCGTTCGAGCAGCGCCCGAACCCGTACCTGGACGTCGAGTACACGTTCGCGCACTTCTACGCCCGCAAGGTGATGCTCGTGAAGGCGAGCGAGGGGTTCGTGCTGTTCCCCGGTGGGTTCGGGACGCTGGACGAGCTGTTCGAGGCGCTGACGCTGATCCAGACGGGCAAGGTGCTCCACTTCCCGGTCGTCCTGTTCGACGGCGCGTACTGGGAGCCGCTGCTCGACTTCGTGCACGACCGGCTGCTGCCCGAGGGAATGATCTCGCCGGACGACATCGAGCTCCTGTCGGTCGCCGACGAGCCGGAGCACGCGGTCACGACGATCCTCGACTGCTACGAGCGCCGCTGAGCGCACGAGGTCGCGTCGCCCGAGAAGGAAGCCGGCGAGTAGCGGCGGCGCGCGGCAGACTCTGCCCGTGCGCCTGCGCGACCTTCCCTCGGTGGACGAGCTCGCCCGGGACGCGCGCCTGGCCGCGTTCGGCCACGGCGCGGCCGTCGCGGCCGCGCGGACGGCGCTCGCCGCGGCGCGCGAGCGTGTGCGGGCGGGTCGGGACGCCGGCGACGTCGTCGCGGCGGCGCTGGCGGAGATCCAGCGTGCGCGGCACCCGCGGCTGCACCGGGTGCTGAACGCGACCGGCGTGGTCGTGCACACGAACCTCGGCCGCGCGCCGCTCGCCGAGGCGGCGCTCGAGCGGGTGCGCGAGGTAGGCGGCGGCTACTCGAACCTGGAGTACGACCTCGAAAGGGCGCGGCGCGGCTCGCGGCAGGAGCACCTCGTCGGCCTCCTGCGCCGCCTGACCGGCGCCGAGGCGGCGCTGGTGGTCAACAACAACGCGGCCGCCGTGCTTCTGGCGCTCGCCGCGCTGGCCGAGGCACGCGAGGTGCTGGTTTCGCGCGGCGAACTCGTCGAGATCGGTGACGGGTTCCGGATCCCCGACGTCCTCGCGCGTTCCGGCGCGCGGCTGGTCGAGGTGGGAACGACGAACCGCACGCGGGCGACCGACTACGAGGGGGCGATCGGGCCGGACACCGCGCTCCTCCTCCGCGTGCACCCGTCGAACTTCCGCGTCGTCGGCTTTACCGAGCGGCCCGCGCTGCGGGAGCTCGCAGCCGTCGCTCGCCCGGCCGGGCTGCCGCTCGTCGACGACCTCGGCTCTGGCGCGCTGGTCGACCTGCACGACGAGCCGACCGCGCGCCAGAGCCTGGACGGCGGCGCCGACCTCGTCTGCTTCTCCGGCGACAAGCTACTCGGGGGGCCGCAGGCCGGAATCGTGCTCGGGCGGGCCGACCTGGTCGAGCGGCTGCGCCGGCATCCGCTCCAGCGCGCCCTCCGGGCGGACAAGCTTACGCTCGCCGCGCTCGAGGGCACGCTCGCGCTCTACGTGGACCCGGAGCGGGCGGTGCGGGAGGTTCCCGTGCTGCGCGCGCTCCGCGAGCCGCTCGAGTCGGTGCGCGCGCGGGCGGAGCGGCTCGCGGCCGCGGTCGGCGGAACCGTCGAGGAGACGGTCGCCCGCGCCGGCGGCGGCGCGCTGCCGCTCGTCGACGTCCCGAGCGCGGCCTGCGCGGTCGAGGAGGGGCTGGCCGAGCGGCTCCGCGCCGGCGACCCGCCGGTCGTCGCCGTCGTGCGCGACGCGCGCACGCTGCTCGACTGCCGCACGCTGAGCGACGACGACCTCGAGGAGGTGGCCGCGGCGGTGGCGGCCGCTCGCGGGTGACGCGGTCGCCCGGCGAGCTCGTCGTCCTCCAGGAGGTCTGGCGCGGACGCGTATGGGCGGCGAAGCCGACGAGGGTCGTCCGCGACGAGGGCGACCTCGTCGCGCTCTGGCTTCCGAAGGGGGCGCGCTGGAAGGCTCCGACCACGCCGCCGACGCGGCCACGCGAGCGGACGCGGGGCGAGCGCCTCGCCACCTGCCTCGTCCGCGGCGAGTGGGTCCACGTGGACGCGGTCTGGGACGTCTCCACGCTCCTACTGATGCGCGAGGGCGACTGGCACGCGATCTGGTGCTCGTGGCTGGACAGCGGCGAGCAGTGGGGCTGGTACGTCAACCTGCAGCGGCCGTTCACGCGCACGCGGCACGGATTCGCGACGATGGACCTCATGCTGGACGTGATCGTCGAGCTCGACGGCACCTGGCGATGGAAGGACGAGGACGAGCTCCAGGCGTGCGTCGAGCGAGGAGCCTTCGACGGAGCGCTGGCGCGGCGCGTCCGCGAGGAGGGGATGCGCGTCGTCCAGCGGGCGAAGCGCGGCGAGCCGCCGTTCTGCGAGCCGTGGGGCGACTGGCGGCCGGACCCGCGCTGGTCGCCCGCGGAGCTCCCGTCGGGGTGGGACGAGGTGACCCGGTGAACGAGCCCGACCCCGGACTGCTGCTCTGGAACGTGATGCGCGGCGCGATGGCGACCAAGGCGCTCGCCCTCGTCGCGGACGCAGGCGTCGCCGACGCGCTCGCCGATCGCCCGCGGCCGGTCGCCGAGCTCGCGCGCGAGACGGCGACCGACGCCGACACGCTCTACCGGATCCTGCGAGCGCTCGCGACCGACGGCGTCTTCGCGGAGGAGGAGCCGGGCGTGTTCCGCCACACCCCGGCATCCGAGCGGCTCCGCCGCGGCGCGCCCAGCGCCTCGCACGAGTCCGCGCACCTCTTCGGCGGCATCTTCTGGCGGGCGATCGCGCGACTCGACGCGAGGACCGGAGCCCCGACCGTGGATTTCTGGACCTGGCTCGCGGAGCACCCCGAAGAGGGCGCGATCTTCAACCGGGCGATGGCGGGCGGGGCGAGCTGGAAGGTCGAGCCGCTGCTCGAGCTCGACTGGCGCGACCGGGAGACAGTGGTCGACCTCGGCGGCGGCAACGGCGCCGTCCTGATCGAGCTGCTCCGCCGCCGGCCGGGCCTCCGCGGGATCGTGTTCGACCTGCCGGAGCCCGCGCGCGAGGCGGAGGCGAACATCGCGGCCGCGGGGCTCGGCGATCGCTGCGCCGCGGTCGCGGGGAGCTTCTTCGAGCGCGTCCCGGCGGGCGACACCTACCACCTGTCGGCGATCCTCCACGACTGGGACGACGAGCGGGCGGCGACGATCCTCCGCGTGATCCGGGCGGCCGCGCCGGCGCGTGCGCGCGTGCTGATCCGCGACGCCGTCCTCCCGCCCGGGAACGAGCCGCACGGCAACAAGTGGCTCGACCTGCTGATGCTCGCGATCGGCGGCCGAGAGCGCACGGCCGAGGAGTGGGAGCGGCTGCTCGCCGGCGCGGGCTTCCGCCCGGTGCGGCTCGACGACGGCCAGATCCTGGCCGTCGCCCGATGACACGCCGCAGCTGACGTATCCTCGCCGCGTGTCATCGCGCCGGCTTCGCGAGGAACGCGAGCGTGAGATCGAGGCCGCGTATCGACGCGGCTACGGCGAGCATCCCCAGGAGGAGTGGGTCGGGGAGGTCGGACTGGCCGCCTTCGCCGACCTCGTCAGCTCGGAGTCGAACGAGGCCGAGGCGGAAGAAGGCCCGCCGCGCTCGAGCTCGACTGACGCATGCCGCTGACCGTCGGCACGGCCGGCCACGTCGACCACGGGAAGACGTGGCTGGTGCGGGCGCTGACCGGCAAGGACACCGACCGGCTGCCCGAGGAGAAGGCACGCGGCATCTCGATCGACCTCGGCTACGCGCCGCTCGAGCTGCCCGGCGGGCGGCGGCTCTCGCTCGTCGACGTGCCGGGGCACGAGCGGTTCGTGCGGACGATGGTCGCCGGCGCGACCGGGATCGATCTCTTCCTGCTGGTCGTCGACGCGGGCGAGGGGGCGCGGCCCCAGACGCACGAGCACCTGGCCGTCCTTCGCCTGCTAGGCGTGCGCACCGGCGTGGTCGCGGTGACGAAGGCGGACGCCGTCGATCCCGAGCTGGTGGAGCTGGCGGTCGAGGAGGCGCGCGAGCTCGTGCCCGGGGCGACGGCGGTGCTCCCCGTCAGCGCCAAGACCGGCGCCGGGCTCGACGAGCTCCGCTCGGCGCTCGCACGGGCGGCGGAGCACGTGGCTTCCACCCCCGAGCTCGTCCACGAGCCCGCGCGGCTGTACGTCGACCGCGTGTTCACCCTGCGCGGGATCGGAACGGTAGTCACGGGGACCCTCTGGGCCGGCTCCGTCGGCGAAGGCGACGTGCTGCGCGCGGAGCCGGCGGGGATCGACGTGCGTGTCCGCTCGGTGCAGGTGCACGACCGCGCCGTGGAGCGGGCGGCCGCCGGGCAGCGGGTCGCGCTCGCGCTGCCGGGCGTCGACCGGCAGGCGCTCCGCCGCGGCGACGCCCTCGTCGAGCGCGGCGCGTTCCGGCCGAGCTACCGGCTCGACGTCGAGTTCGAGGAGCTGGAGCCGCTGCCCGCGCGCGCGACCGTCCACCACGGGACGGCGGCGATCGCGGCGCGCGTCGTCCGCCGGGGCCGGTTCGCGCAGCTCCGCCTCGCGGCGCCCGTCGTCGCCGCGCGCGGCGACCGGCTCGTGTTGCGGACCGACACGACCCTCGGCGGCGGCACCGTCGTCGATCCGGCTCCGCCGCGGCACGCGGACCCCGACCGGTTCGACCGCGCGGCGCGCGGCGAGGTGACGGTGCACGCGCCGGTGCGCAGCGAGGACGGACGCTGGCGCTACTCCGACGCCTGGGTCGAGGAGCTCCGCGCCGAGCTGGAACGGGAAATCGCCGCCGCGGATCCGCTTGACCCGGGCGTCCCCGAGCCGCGCGAGCCGTGGCTGGAGGAGGTGCTGCCCCGGCTCGGCCTCGAGCGGCGCGGGGGAAAGCTCTACCACGCGGGCGCCACGGGCTCGCTCGCCGGGCGTGAGCGCGAGGTTGCCGAGCTGGAGGAGAAGCTCGGCCTCGAGCCCGTCCCGGTGGCCGACGGGCGCCTCGCCCGCCTGCTCGAGGAGCAGGGACGGCTCGTCCGCGTCGGCGACGGACACGCGATCTCGCGTGAGGCGTACGCACGGGCACGCGCGGCGGTGGCCGAGGAGTGCGAGCGCGCGGGGTCGATTACGCTCGCTCGCTTCCGCGACCTGCTGGGCATCTCGCGGCGCCCGGCCCAGCTGCTGCTCGAGCGCTTGGACGCGGACGGCGTCACGCGGCGGATCGGCGACCAGCGTGTCGTGCGACGCGGCGCCCGCGCGACTCGCTACTGATATGGAGTAGGGGCTTGTCAAGTCGCAGGCGAAGAAGGCTCGCGTTTGCGGGCCTTCTTCGTTCGGCGGGGAGAGCGCGTCGGCTGGTGTCGACGTGTCGGTCAGACTGATATGCGCGGGTCGGGACCGCATGA
>JACVRR010000095.1 GCA_014534345.1 Thermoleophilia bacterium
CCCCCGGTCAGCGCGACCTCGCCGCCCGCGCGTGCGGCGCCCACCAGCTCCCGGGCGGCCTCCGCCGCCGCCGCCTCCGCGTCCGCGACGACGACCAGCTCGACGTCCACTAGAGCGAGTCGCCGGCCGCGAGCTCGCGCGAGCGGTCCATGGCGGCCTGGATCGCGTTCAGGAACGCCGCCCGGACGCCCGCCCGCTCGAGCTCGCGGATGGCGGCGATCGTCGTGCCGCCGGGCGAGGTGACCATCTCGCGCAGCTCCACGGGATGCAGGCCCTCGTCGCGCAGCTGCTTGGCCGTGCCGAGCATCGTCTGGACGACCAGCTGCGTCGAGATCTCGCGCGACAGCCCGAGCAGGATGCCGGCCTCGATCATCGCCTCGGCGAGGAGCGCGAAGTAGGCGGGGCCCGAGCCGGAGACGGCGGTGATCGCGTCCATCCAGCGCTCCGGGACGTGGACGACCGAACCGAGGTGCGCGAGCACGTCCTCGGCGAGCGCCAGGTGCTCGGGCGCAGCGTGGGCTCCGGGCGAGATGCCGGCGATCCCCTCGTGGACGACCGCCGGCGTGTTCGGCATCGCGCGGACGACCGGGACGGGCTCCACGAGATGACGCTCGATCGCGGTCGTCGAGACCGCGGCCGCGATCGACAGCACCGTCTGCTCGGGGGAGAGCAGCGGCGCGATCTCGCCGAGAAGCCCCTCGAGGTCCTGCGGCTTGACGGCGATCACCACCACGCCGGCGCCCGCGACCGCCTCCGCGTTCGAGAGCGTGACGGCGATTCCGAACTCCCGCGCGAGCTCCTCGCGCCGCTCGTCGCGCCGCACGCTCGCGATCAGCTCGGACGGCTGCCGCCAACCGGAGCTCAGCAGTCCCGAGATCAGCGCCGCGCCGATCTTCCCTGCGCCGAGTACCGCGATCCGGCGAGCGTCCACGGCCACGCCCGGAGTCTACGACCCGCCGCCCGGCCGCCGGCGAGCCAGCGCGAGCCGCCGGGCGGCGGAGCGCGAGCCGACGACGCGTCCGACATCGGCACAGAATCGGCACACAGGCGTCACCGTCCGGCGCGCCGTGCCGGGGTACGCTCACCGCGGGTGGAGGGTGGCCCGGGGAACGCCCCGGGGGGTGGGGCCCCGGGGGTCCCCACCCGGGTGGGGAGTCGAGACGCTGGAGCTGCGGTCGTCGCTGCCTGAGATCCTGCCGCTCGCTCGGCGCCCCCGACGCGCGAGGCCTTCCCCGTGCCCGGCGGGAGTCGCGCCCCGCGGCCGCGCCGTTCGGCCCCGCCGCGGCGCCGGCGCTACGCGCGCGGCACGGGCATGAGGCCGCGCGCCCACCCCTTCAGCAGATACACGCTGGCCAGCCCGGCCCACTCCCCGTACCGCGCGAGGAGCTCGCCGGTCTCCCACGCCTCGACCCGCCTGCCGCGCAGCGCGGCGACGAGCTTGACGAGGCCGAGGTCGCCGACGAGCCCGTGCTCGTAACGGCCGAGCCCCTCGAGGCAGACGACGCCGGCCGACCACGGGCCGAGCCCGCGCTCGCGCTCCAGCAGCGCGGCGACCGCCGCCGTCGGCGCCCCGTGCAGCCGCTCGGGATCCGGCCCGCCGCACAGCCGGACGAGCGCAGCCGCGCGGCGGGCGTGCAGCCCGAGGGCGCGCAGCCGCGCGGGCGCGAACGCCGCGAGCTGGCGCGCGTCGGGCGGCTCGTGCAGGCCCGGCGCCGTCGCAGCGGGCGTCGCGGCGCGGACGATGCGGCGCTCGAGATCGCGTGCGGTCTTCGAATCGATCAGCTGTCCGCAGAACGCGCGCAGCAGCGCCTGGACGACGGTCGCCACCCGGAGCGGTCGCAGCCCCCGAAGCCGCGACGTCGACGGGCCGAGCAACTCGTCCGCGCGGAACCGGCGCAGGAACTCGGAGTGATCGTCCTCCAGCGCGAGCACGAACCGCATCCGCGCCAGCGCCTCCTCGCCGGTGGCGCGGACGACGACGCGCCCGTCGGGACGCTGCCATGCCGCGGCGCACGCGCCGCCGGGCAGCGCGCAGGTGAGGACACCGTCGCGGACGCGCCGCGTGGCGTCCCCGGCCCACTCGGCAGTGAGCGCGAGCGAGTACGGGCCGCGCGGCCGGATCGCGTCGGCGACGACCACGGCGCGATGGTGACAGACGGAGCGGGCAGTAGCCTCAGCGGAGATGGCGGCGGCCGCGCTCGCGCTCTACCTCCCGCTCCTCGCTCTCGGCGCGATTGCCGTCTGGCGCCGGCCGCTGCTCGCCCTCTACGCGTTCGTGGCCGGCCTCGCCCTCCACAACCTGGCGATGGCGTTGCTCTACGACGCGGGCGTACGCGGGGCGGCGCTGACGGCGGTGGCCGCCTGGAAGGAGGTCCTGCTCGGCGTGGCGCTCGTGTCGGCCGCGCTGCCGTCGCTGCGCGCGCGCCGGCTGCCGTTCGCTCCCGGCGCGGTCGACGCGCTCGCGCTCGCCTTCGCTGCCGTCGTCGGTGTGTACGCGCTGGTCCCGCAGGACGTCCTCGGGGGAAGCGCCGGCGCCGGCGCGATCGCGCACGGCGTCCGCCACGCGCTCGCCCCGGTCGGCGCGTACCTGCTCGGCCGCGTGCTCGCCCTCGGCGCGGACGACTTGCGCCGGCTGGCCGCCGCGGTCGTCGGAGTCGCCGTCGCGGTCGCCGGGTTCGGGCTCGTCGAGCTGTATGCCGTCTCCCTCGACTGGTGGCGCAGCTCGGGCGCGCCTGGCTGGTACCGCGAGCAGCTCGGACTCGAGTACCGCGGCCTCTCGGGGCTTCCCGAGAACTTCGTCTACAACCCGGGCGACGAGCGGCCCCTGCGGCGGCTCGTCTCGACGTTCCTCAGCCCGCTCGCCTCGGCGTACCTGTTCGTCGTCGCGCTGCTCGTGCTCGCCGCCCGGCCGTGGCGGACGCGGTGGTTGCTCGCGCCGGCGGCGCCCATCGTCGCTGCGCTGCTCCTGACCCACACGCGCGCAGCGTTCCTGGCGCTGGCGGGCGGGCTCCTCGTGCTCGCCGCCGTCTCGTGGAGCGCGTGGCCGGTCGCCGGCGCGCTGGCGACGCTCGTCCTCGGCGCCGCGATCCTCGTCGTCTACCAGGACGTCGCGCCGCGGACGTCGTTCACGCCGGCGGAGCTGCGGGTCCAGCGCGAGAACGCGCGCCGCGCCGGCGACACCGACCACGGCGCCTTCGACCCGGACGAGCCGAGCCTCGCGAGCCACTGGCGGAGCCTGCGCGACGGAGCCGAGACGGTGGCTCGCCACCCCCAGGGCTACGGGCCGGGGAACGCGGGGACGGTCGCCCGCCGGTTCGACGAGCGCAGCCGCGCCGGCGAGTCGAGCTACGCCGAGCTCGGCGTCCAGCTGGGCATCGTGGGTCTGCTGCTCTTCGTGGCCTGGAACGCCGCCCTGCTGCTGGCGCTCGCGCGCGGTGCCGGCGAGCCCCTCGCGGCGGGGCTGGCGGCGGCGCTCGGTGCTGTCCTCGCGCTCGCCGTGCAGACGGACGTGCTCGGCGTCCCGTGGCTCGCGTTCGTCCTCTGGGGGCTGGGTGGCGCCGCGGCTCGCTCGCGCCCGGTTCCCGAGGCGGGTATTGTCCAGGACATGTCCACCCTCCGTACTGACGTCGCGCGTGGCGGGTGAGGAACCGGCCCTCCGGATCGGCGAGCTCAGCCGGCGGGTCGGAATCTCCGTCGACCTCCTCCGTGCCTGGGAGCGGCGGTACGGGCTCCTGCGACCGCGGCGCACGCCGGGCGGGTTCCGCCTCTACTCCGAGGCCGACGAGCGGCGCGTTCGCCGCGTACGCGAGGCGATCGAGCGCGGGTTGTCGGCGGCGGAGGCGGCACGCCACGTGCTCGCCGCCGAGGCGGAGACGTCGCCAGCGCCGGTCGTCGACGGCGCCGCTCTCCGAGACGCGCTCGACCGGTACGACGACGCCGGCGCGCACGCCGCCTTCGATCGGCTCCTGGCCGCGCTGACCCTCGACACCGTCCTCTCGGACGTCGTCCTCCCGTACCTCCACGAGCTGGGCGAGCGCTGGCAGCGCGGCGAGGCGACGGTCGCGCAGGAGCACTTCGCCAGCAACCACCTGCGCGGGCGTCTGCTCGGTCTCGCTCGGGGCTGGGGCCGCGGCAGCGGGCCGCTCGCCCTGCTCGCCTGCGCGCCGGGCGAGCAGCATGACCTGGCGTTGCTCGCGTTCGGTCTGGCCTTGCGCGCGCGGGGCTGGCGGATCACGTTCCTGGGCGCCGACACGCCCATCGAGACGCTCGCCGGGACGGCCGACCGGCTTGCCCCCGCGCTCGTGGTCGTGAGCGCCGTCGCCGCCGAGCGGTTCGACGCGGCAGAGGGCCTTGCCGCAGTCGCTTCGCGCCACCGTGTCGCCGTCGCGGGCGCGGGAGCGTCGGAGGCTCTCGCCGCGCGGCACTCGGCGCTGGCGCTCGTCGAGACGCCTGTCGAGGCGGCCGAGCGCGTGACGGCGCTCCGGCTCGCGTAGCAGCGCGAGCGCCCGTTCTCTCGACAAACCCTTGACAACGTAGGCTGCCGCGGGTACATTGAACGCACATTGGACAAAGGAGGGACAAATGAAGGTGCTCGACCTGCTCGCCGCGACGCTCCTGATCGTCGGCGGGCTCAACTGGGGCCTGGTCGCCGTGGCGGAGTTCGACCTCGGTCGCGGCCCTCGTCGGCCTCGAGTTCGGTGAGACGAACGCCGCGAGCCGGATCGTGTACGGCCTCGTCGGCGTGGCCGCGGTGTACGGGGTCGTCTCGCTCACGACGACGCGGCGCCGCGCCGACCAGCCCGCGCGCGCGACCGCCTGAGAGGAGGACGGAGGCTGAGAGGCGGAGGGATGCGGACGGGAGGAGGTCGCGATCTGGACACGGCCGGGGTCCGACCCCGGCCGTGTCCCCTCGGACAGCCCGTCATCCGGGACGCGCCCGGGAGGTACGGTCTCGCCGATGACGATCGATCCCCGCGTCGACATCGGCCACGTCCACCTGAAGGTGGCAGACCTCGAGCGGGCGCTCGGCTTCTACTGCGGTGTCCTCGGGTTCGAGCTGCAGCAGCGGTTGGGCGACTCGGCTGCGTTCGTCGCGGCCGGCGGGTACCACCACCACATCGGGCTGAACACGTGGGAGTCGCGCGGCGGCTCCCCGCCTCCGCGGGGCACGACCGGCCTCTACCACGTCGCGATCCGCTACCCCGACCGGGCGACCCTCGCCGATGCCGTCCGCCAGGTCATGGGGGCCGGGATCCCGCTCGACGGCGCGTCCGACCACGGTGTCAGCGAGGCGATCTACCTCCGCGACCCAGACGGGAACGGGATCGAGCTGTACCGCGACCGGCCGCGGGCCGACTGGCCGCGCCCGGGGGACGGCGACGGCGTGGCGATGGTCACCGCGCCGCTCGACGTGCGGGCGCTGATCGCCGACGCGGGGCCCCGCTGAGCAGCCCCGAGACGGCCTCGACGCGTTCCTCGACCGACCCGGTGACCTCCGCGTAGCCGAGACCCGCGCTGCTCGCCTCGACGCTCGCGAGCTTTCGACGGTGCGGCGAGAGCCTCGGACGAGCCACTCCGCGGTCACTCCTCGTCCGGCGTGACCCCGCGTGCGCCAAGCAGGACGTAGCCCCACAGCAGCCAGCCGATCCCGACGGCCGGGCCGAGCATCGCGCCCGCGAGGAAGGCGGCGAGGCCGCCGGCGAAGGGGAGGCTGACCGCCCGGGGGAGCAGGCCGGTCCGCACGATCGCCACGCCGAGCAGCAGTACTCCGAGCAGCGTGCCGAGGGTGCCCGCCACGAACACGTCCCAGCCCGTCTCGGAGAAGCCGTCGCCCCAGAGGCCGACCTCGACGACGTTGCCGATCAGCGTCGCCAGCAGCCCGGCCTCGACGACCACGGCGGCCAGGAATCCGAGCCCGCCTGCCCGGCTGCCGAGGCGCATGAAGAAGATCCACGCCCCCGCCATGACGGCAAGCAGCGCCGGATTGAGCACCGCGCGCCAGGCCCCCTCACTCAGCCCGAGCACGGGCCGAGCGCCGTCCTCCGTGAAGCCGAGAAGGAACCATGCGACGGCCCACACGAAGCCGCCGGCGATCAGCGCCAGCGCGGCCTGCACGATGGTTCGCTCGCGCATCGCGCGCGACCCTACCCAGGCCCGGACCCGCCGAGCCACGGTGGTATCTTCGGAGCAGGGCAATGGCCAAGCGCGTCAAGCAGCTGCACGACGTGGTCGTCCGCATCGCCGGCGACTCGGGCGACGGCATGCAGCTCACGGGCGACCGGTTCACCAGCGAGACCGCGGCGATCGGCAACGACCTCGCCACCCTCCCCGACTTCCCGGCCGAGATCCGGGCACCGGCCGGCTCGCTGCCGGGCGTGTCAGGCTTCCAGCTCCACTTCGCCGACCACGACATCCTCACGCCGGGCGACGCGCCCGACGTGCTGGTCGCCATGAACCCCGCGGCGCTCAAGACGAACCTCGGCGACCTCCGCGAGGGCGGGACGCTGATCGTCAACCGCGACGCGTTCACCGAGCGAAACCTGCAGAAGGCCGGCTACCCCGCGAACCCGCTCGAGGACGGTTCGCTCGAGGGGTACAACGTGCATGCGATCCCGCTCTCCTCGATGACCGTCGAGGCGCTGAAGGGGATCGACGGCGTGACGCCGCGCGAGGCGGAGCGCTCGAAGAACTTCTTCGCGCTCGGGCTGATGTCGTGGCTCTACGGGCGCCCGGTCGAGACCACGCTCGAGTTCATCCACCGGAAGTTCGCGAAGCGCCCCGAGATCGTCGAGGCGAACGCGCGCGCGTTCAAGGCCGGCTGGGCGTACGGCGAGACGAGCGAGGACTTCGTCGTCTCGTACGAGGTGCAGCCCGCGCGGCTGCCGCCGGGCAGCTACCGCAACGTCACCGGCAACCAGGCGCTTTCGCTCGGCCTGATCGCCGCGAGCGTCAAGAGCGGCCTGCCCCTCTTCCTCGGCGCCTACCCGATCACGCCCGCGTCGGGCATCCTCGAGGAGCTGGCGCGCCACAAGCGCTTCGGCGTGCGGACGTTCCAGGCCGAGGACGAGATCGCCGCCGTCGGCGCAGCGCTCGGCGCCTCGTTCGGCGGTGCGCTCGGCGTCTCCACCTCCGCCGGCCCCGGCGTCGTGCTCAAGGCGGAGACCGTCGGGCTCGCGGTCGCGCTCGAGCTGCCGCTGCTGATCCTCGACATCCAGCGCGCCGGTCCCTCGACCGGGATGCCGACCAAGCCCGAGCAGGCCGACCTGCTGATGGTGCTGTTCGGGCGCAACTCCGAGTCGCCCGTGCCGGTCGTCGCGGCCGCGACGCCGGGCGACTGCTTCGAGGTCGCCGTCGAGGCGGCGAGGATCGCGCTCAAGTACCGGACGCCGGTCTACCTGCTCTCCGACGCCTACCTCGCCAACGGCTCGGAGCCGTGGCTCCTGCCCGACGTCGACTCGCTCCCCGACATCGCCCCCGAGTTCGCGACCGAGCCGAACGCCGACGGCGCCTTCCACCCCTACCTGCGCGACGCCGAGACGCTCGCCCGCCCGTGGGCGCTTCCCGGGACGCCCGGCCTCGAGCACCGGATCGGCGGGCTCGAGAAGCAGGACGTGACCGGCAACGTCTCCTACGACCCGGACAACCACGACCGGATGACCCGCCTGCGCGCGCAGAAGGTGGCCGGCATCGCCTCCGACATCCCCGAGCTGGAGATCGACGATCCGAGCGGCGACGCCGAGCTGCTCGTCCTCGCCTGGGGCGGGACGTACGGCCCCGTCGCCGCCGCCGTCCGCCGCGTGCGCGCGAGCGGCTGGAAGGTGGCGCACGCGCACCTCCGCTACCTGAACCCGTTCCCGCGGAACACGGGCGAGGCCCTGCGGCGCTACGACAGGGTGCTCGTCCCCGAGATGAACCTCGGCCAGCTGCGGAAGCTCGTCCGGGCGGAGTTCCTGGTCGACGCGGTCGGCTACAACCGCGTGCGCGGCCAGCCGTTCACCTCGGCCGAGCTCGCCGACGCGATCGGAGCGCTGCTGTGAGGCTGCCCGCGCTCGCCGGTCTCGCCGGTCTCGCCGTCGCGACGAACGCCCTGGCGGCGTACGTGTCCATCTCGGCCCGCATGCCGGCCGAGTGGGGGAAGGGCTTCGCCGGCCGGCTCGCGGTCCTCGGCCACCGCCGCCGCGTGGGGCGTGACTTCGCGACCTGGAAAGGCACCGCGATGGCCGCGCCGCTGCCGATGCTCGTCCTCGTCGCCGGTCTCGCAGCCGCCGCCGCACGCGGGTCGTCTGCGGCAGCGCGCGCGCTCGGCGGGCTCGGCGCGGCCGGGGTCGTCGGCCACCTGGGCGAGCCGTTCACCTGGCAGGCGTTTCGAGGGCGGGCGTCGGCGGCGAAGACCGCGCTCCTGGCGACGTCGCTGGCGGCCTACGCCGGGATGGCGGTCGCCGGTCTGGCGAAGGAGGTGCGCTCGTGAAGGACGGCAACGGCGTCCCGAAGCTGACGATGAAGGACTTCAAGTCCGACCAGGAAGTGCGCTGGTGCCCGGGCTGCGGCGACTACGCGATCCTCGCCGCCGTCCAGTCGTTCATGCCCGAGCTCGAGCTCCCGCGCGAGCGGATCGTCTTCGTCTCCGGGATCGGCTGCGCCGCTCGCTTCCCCTACTACATGCAGACCTACGGGATGCACTCGATCCACGGGCGTGCGCCCGCGATCGCGACGGGCCTGTCGGCGTCGCGCCCGGACTTGTCCGTCTGGGTCGTGACCGGCGACGGCGACGCGCTCTCGATCGGCGGCAACCACCTGATCCACGCTCTCCGCCGCAACGTCGACGTGAAGATCCTGCTCTTCAACAACCAGATCTACGGCCTCACGAAGGGCCAGTACTCGCCGACGAGCGAGCTCGGCAAGGTGACGAAGTCGACGCCGATGGGCTCGCTCGACTGGCCGTTCAACCCCGTCTCCCTGGCGCTCGGCGCCGAGGCGACCTTCGTCGCCCGCTCGATCGACACCGACCGCAAGCACCTGACGGAGGTGCTCCGCAAGGCGGCCCGCCACCGGGGCTCCGCCTTCGTCGAGATCTACCAGAACTGCAACATCTACAACGACGGCGCCTTCGACGTCGTGCGCGAGGAGAAGGAGAACCGGATCCTGCTGCAGCACGGGCAGCCGATCCGCTTCGGCGCCGACGGCGAGCGCGGCGTCGTCCAGCGCGCCGACGGCTCCTGCGAGATCGTCGACGTCGCCGACGCCGGCGAGGACGCGCTGCTCGTCCACGACGAGCACCACCCGCACCCGAGCCTCGCCTTCGCGCTGTCGCGCCTCTCGCACGAGCCGGTCGGTCCGCTCCCGCTCGGCGTCTTCCGCGCCGTCGAGCGGCCCGTCTACGACGAGCTGATGGAGGAGCAGATCGCGACCGCCCGCGCGCACGGTGAGGGAGACCTCCGCGAGCTACTGCACGCCGGGGACACCTGGACGATCTCTTAGCCGCGGGTCGCGAGGCCGGCGGCTCGCCGCCGGGGTTGCGAACAGCCCGCGGTCGTCGCCCGGCGTAGGGGGTCAGGTCTTGCACCGCAACACGCTCGAGCGCCCGTCCCCGCGGCGGCGCGGGCGGTCCCGACCCCTCCGGGGCGCGCGGGAGCGCGCTCGCGCGCGACCGGGGACCTTGCGCTGCAAGACCTGACTGGGAGAGTGGCCAGGCACCGTCCTGACCGCCGGTCAGGCTGGCGCCGACCTGCTCCTCCGTGGCTCGAGACCTGACCGACCTCGCCGCGAGTGTCCTCTCGGGGGATCTGCCCGGACGAGC
>JACVRR010000072.1 GCA_014534345.1 Thermoleophilia bacterium
AGGTCGGGCGCCGGCTCCAGGCAGCCGAAGAAGTTCGGCTGCTGGAAGATCACGCAGGCGGCGTCGCGTACCGCGTCCGCGAGCTCGTCGGGGTCGGTCGCCCCCCCGCGGTGCGCTACCTCGACGACGTCGAGACCGAAGCCCGGGGCGTACGTCTTGACGACCTGGCGCACCTGCGGGTTGGTCGCCTCGGTGACGACGACCCTCGTCCGCCCGGTCGCGTGCTTCGCCACGAAGCAGGCGTCGGCGGCGACCGTCGTGCCGTCGTACCCCGACGCGTTCGAGACATCCATCCCGGTGAGCTCGCAGATCGCGGTCTGGTACTCGAAGATCGCCTGCAGCACGCCCTGGCTGAGCTCGGGCTGGTACGGCGTGTACGCAGTAAGGAACTCGCCGCGCTCGAGGATCGCGTCGACGATCGCGGGCACGTAGTGGTCGTAGACGCCGGCCCCGAGGAACGAGAGCTCGGCTCCCGTGTGGACGTTCCGCGCGGCGAGGCGCTCGAGGTGTGCGACCAGGTCCGCCTCCGCCAGCGGCGGTTCCAGCGCGAGTCCGCGGTCGAGCCGGACGCGCTCGGGGACGTCGCGAAAGAGCTCGTCGAGCGAGTCGACGCCGACCGTCGCCAGCATGGCGTCGCGGTCCTCGTCGGTCAGCGGGAGGTAGGGATGCACGCCTACGGGACTCGTCGCGCCCGCCCGGGCACCGCCTGGCTCGCACAGCTCCGTCGCAGGAGCTGCGCCGGTGGCTGAGCCAGCACGCTCACTGCTCGGCGACGAATGCCCGGTACGCGTCGGCGTCGAGCAGCGCGTCCGCCTCGGAGGGGTCGCTCAGGCGGATGCGGACGAGCCAGCCGTCGCCGTAGGGGTCCTCGTTCACGGTCTCCGGCTCGTCGACCACCTTCGCGTTCACCTCCAGGACCTCGCCCGACAGCGGCGAGACGATGTCCGAGACCGCCTTCACCGACTCGACCTCGCCGTACGCGTCGTCCTGGTTCACCGTGCTCCCCACCTCCGGCGGCTCGTAGTGCACGAGCTCGCCGAGCGCATCCTGCGCGTACCAGGTAACTCCGAGGACCGCCTCGCCGTCCTCGACGCGAGCCCAGTCGTGCTCGCGGTGGTAGAGCAAGTCGTCCGGGTACGACTCGGCTGCCGCCATCACGGCTCCCCGGCACGGTACAGCGGCTTCTTCCCGACGCGGGCCCGCCGGCGGCGGCCGCGGACGTCGACCGTCAGCGCCGTTCCCGGCTCGGCGAGGTCGGAGGGCACGTACCCCATGCCGATCCCCGCGTCCAGCATGGGCGAGTGCGTCCCCGAGGTCACCTCGCCGCCCTCGTCGATCGGCATGCCCTGCCTCGGGATCGCGCGCTCCTCCATGACGAACGCGACCAGCCGGCGCTCGGGCCCGCGTTCCCTGACCGCGCGAAGCGCCTCGACGCCAACGAAGTCCTTCTCCAGCGCGCACACCCACCCGAGCCCGGCCGAGATCGCGTCCGTGTCGGGCGTGATGTCGTTGCCGTGGAGCGGGTAGCAGACCTCGAGGCGCAGGCTGTCGCGCGCTCCCAGCCCGCACAGCCGGGCGCCGCGGGCGACGACGGCGTCCCAGAGCTGCTCGGCGTCCTCGGCCTCGACCAGCAGCTCGCAACCGCGCTCGCCGGTGTACCCGGTGCGGTTGACCAGGCAGGCGACGCCGCCGATCTCGCCCTCGGCGAACGTGAAGGCTGGCGCGTCGGGCAACCCCAGCCGCTCGAGCGAGCGCGGGCCCTGCACTGCCAGGAGTGCGTAGCGATCCGACACGTCGCGGACGTCCGACCCGGGGATCTCCCGCTCCTTCAGCCAGCGGAAGTCCGTCTCCCGGTTCGACGCATTGACGATCAGCAGGTAGCGGTTGTCGCCCAGCTTGTACGCGATCAGGTCGTCGACGACTCCCCCGCGCTCGTTCGTGAGCAGCGTGTACTGGGCGGCGCCGACATCGATCCGGTCGAGGTCGTTGGCGAGCAGGCCCTGGAGCAGCTGCGTCGCACGCGGGCCTTCGACCTCGAGCTCGCCCATGTGCGAGACGTCGAACACGCCGCAGTCGCGCCGAACGGCGAGGTGCTCCGCGAGGACGCCCTCGTACTGGACGGGCATCTCCCAGCCGGCGAAGGGCACCATCCGCGCGCCGGCCGCGACGTGGCGGCCGTGCAGCGGCGTCCGCGACAGCGTCTGCATGCGGGCGCCGATGCTACTCGAACGCCGCTCGGCCGCGTCCGCCCCGGCCGGGCCCGAGTCTCCCCGCGGGGGAGCTGCCGCCGACCGGGAGGAAGACCGCCCCGAAACGGAACCGCCCCGGCCAAGCAGCCGGGGCGGTGGACCGGGTCGTTGGGTCGACGCATGTCGACCCGAGGGTACGAGCCTCGTGCCCGCCTAGGGCCTGCCGTAAACCAGCCGCTGCGGCTACCGCTCGTCGCGCAGGAAGGACGGAACCTCGAGCACGTCCTCGCCCACATCGAAGCGCTCGGCCTGCCGCTCGCGTTCGCGCGACGCCGCGGCGGGTGCGCCCGCGACGGCGGTAGTGGGCTCGCGGCGCGGCCGCCGGCGCGCCCCGAAGCCGGTCGCGATGACGGTCACGCGGACCTCGTCGGTCAACGACTCGTCGACCACCGCGCCGAAGATCACGTTCGCGTTCTGGTCGGCTGCGGCGGTCACGACTTCGGCCGCCTCGTTGACCTCGAAGAGGCCGATGTCCGGGCCGCCCGTGACGTTGAGCAGGATCCCGGTCGCGCCGTCGATCGACTCCTCCAGCAGCGGCGACGACACCGCCGTCTGCGCGGCCTCGACCGCCCGGTTCTCACCGCCCGCGACACCGATTCCCATGAGCGCGGAACCCGCGTCGCGCATGATCGTCTTCACGTCCGCGAAATCGAGGTTCACCAGTCCGGGGACGGTGATCAGGTCGGTGATCCCCTGCACGCCCTGGCGGAGGACGTCGTCCGCGAGCCGGAACGCGTCCACGATCGGCGTCCGCTTCTCGACGACCTGCAGCAGGCGGTCGTTCTCGATCACGATCAACGTGTCGACGCGCTCGCGGAGCGTGCCGATGCCCTGCGCCGCCATCTCCGCCCGGCGGCGCCCCTCGAACCCAAACGGCCGCGTCACCACACCGACGGTGAGCGCCCCGAGCTCGCGCGCGAGCTCGGCGACGACCGGCGCGGCGCCGGTGCCGGTGCCGCCGCCCTCGCCGGCGGTGACGAAGACCATGTCGGCCCCCTTCAGCGACTCCTTCAGCTCGTCGCGGTCCTCCTGGGCGGCCGCCTCGCCCACCGTCGGGTCCGCCCCCGCGCCGAGGCCGCGGGTCGCCGTCTTGCCGATCTGGATCTTCACGTCGGCGTCCGTCATCAGCAGGGCCTGCGCGTCCGTGTTCACGGCGATGAACTCGACGCCCGAGAGACCGGCGTCGACCATCCGGTTGACGGCGTTCGTACCCCCGCCGCCGACGCCGACGACCTTGATCACCGCGAGGTAGCTGCCGGATGGTTCGCTCATCGTCGCTCCTCAAGCTGTACTAGAGGTTCGGAGGCGCAAGACTCTCCCTCGACCAGAGAGTATGTCGGGGTCCCCCCGCTGTCAATCCGACTCTGACGGGATCTCAGCCTCAGAAGTCTCAACCTCGACCTTCGGCTTGAGTGTTCCTCCGGCGACGGGGCGCTCCGGATTGCCGACGTCGACGTACGCCGGTCCGCCTGCCGCTATCGGAGGTAGGCGCCGAAGGACCGCGCTCGCGACCGCGAGCTTGAGCGCGAGGTCCGCCTGGTCGCCGAGACGGACCTCGCGCGTGCCCGCTCCGACGCGCAGGACGAGACGCCCGCGACGGGCGCTGACGAGCGTGATCCGGTGCTCGAACCCCTCTTCGGCCGCAAATGCGGCCACCCGCACGGCGGCGAGCGCCTCCGCGTCCGCCACGGTTGCGCCGGGCAGGAGCGTCGTGCGGGCAGGCAGCCAGACCCGCGGCAGGCGCCGCAACTTCCCGCGCGCAACCCCACGGAGGACGCGCCCGCGGGCTGAGACGAGCCACGCCGACGCCCCGGCGCGAAGAACCGCCGCCGGCCGCTCGGGCCGGACGAGGACGACGAGCGTGTCGGGGAACGCCCGGTCGTACTCGGCCGAACGGACGGCGGGTAGCGCGGCGAGCCGGCCGGTCACGGCGTCGTCGTCGATCGCGAGCAGGCTGCGACCCGCGAGCGGCCGGAGCGTGCGCCGGACATCGCGCGCAACGTGCGGCGGCGCCCCCTCGACCCTCACCTCGCGGACCGCGAACGCCGGCGTCGCGCGCGCGAGCGCGTACGTCCCCGCTCCCGCGAGCGCGAGCGCGACGGCGACGGCGGCGGGGCGCGCCAGCGAGCGGGCACGGGTCCACGCGAGCCGCCGCAGCGACGCGACGACCGGGCGCGACCGGCTGCGCGGCTTGCGAGCCACGGCCGTGCCTTCTCCGCGCGCCGACCTCTTCCTCCACGGGGAGCCGGTCGGTCGTGCGTTCGCAGCGCCGCCTCGGCCCGCGCCGCCGGTCCCCGCCCTGGGAGGGGAGGCTCGGGGGCTCCAACCCGCTTCCCGCCGCGAGCGTGCCGCTCGCGCGCCGATTCGTCCACAGCGGGCGCCGCCGCACCTCGCAGGAGGGCGGGCCGCTCGCGCGCCCGCTAGAACTCGATCGGGCCGAGGAGCTCGACCTCGCGCTCGAGCTCGACGCCGAACCGTTCGCGCGCTCGCCGGCGCGCCTCCGCCATCAGCGCGAGCGCGTCCGCGGAGCGCGCCCCGTCCGCGTTCTCGATGAAGTTCGCGTGCTTGGGCGAGATCTGCGCGCCGCCGATGCGGAAGCCCTTCAGACCGCACGCCTCCAGCATGCGACCGGCCGAGAGCTCGTGCACCGGGTTCTTGAACACGCTGCCGAACGTGCGCCGGTTGGTCGGCTGCGCCGCTTTGCGGGCTCCGTTCAGCTCCCGCACGCGCGCCTTCACGACGTCGGGGTCGACGCGCCGAAGCCGGAGCTCCACGACGGCGACGACCTCGCCGGGCCCGAGCGACGACCGCCGGTAGGCCAGCCCCAGCTCGGCCGGGATCCGCCACGACGCGTCGCCGGCGCCGACGACCAGCGCGCGCTCGAGGACGGCGGCGAAGTCGGATCCGTACGCGCCCGCGTTCATGCGGACGCCTCCCCCGAGCGTCCCGGGGATCGCACAGGCGAACTCGAAGCCGCCGAGGCCCGCGGCGCGCGCGCGGTGCAGCGCGACCGCGTTCGCCGCGCCGCCGCCGCCGCGGAGCCGCGCGCCGTCGTCCTCCACCGCGGCCAGCTCCCCGGTTAGCCGGAGGACGAGCGCGTCGACGCCCTCATCCGCGGCGAGTACGTTCGACCCGAGGCCCACCACGACGACGTCGAGCCGCTCCTCCGCGGCGAACGCGAGCGCGCGCCGGAGCTCCTCGACCGTCGCCGGCCGCGCGAAGCGGCGCGCGGGGCCGCCCGTGCCCAGCGTCGTGAGCCGCGCCAGCGGCACGTCGCGCTCGACGATCACCGCCGGCGCAGGCGGTCGAGGATGGCGGGCACCGCCCGGTCGACGTCGCCCGCGCCGACCGTCAGTACGAGGTCGCCCGGACGCGCGGCCGCCGCGACGAGGGCGGCGCCGTCCGCGACGGTCGAGGCCCACCCGACGTGCATCCCCGGCCGCGCCTCGCTGACGGCGTCGACCACCAGCTTCCCGGTCACACCCGGGACGGGCTCCTCGCGGGCGGCGTACACCTCCGTGACGACGACGGCGTCGGCACGCGCAAGTGCCGCGCCCAGCTCGCGCGCGGCGTGGCGCGTGCGCGAGTACAGGTGCGGCTGGAACAGGACGAGCACGCGGCCGTCCGTCCGCTCGCGGGCCGCGTCGACGACGGCGCGCACCTTCGCCGGGTTGCGCGCGTAGTCGTCGACGACCGCGACCCCGCCCGCCTCGCCGCGCGGCTCGAAGCGGCGCCCCACGCCCGTGAACTGGGCAAGGGCCGCCTCCGCCTCCCCGCGCGCGACGCCGGCGAGCTCGAGGGCGGCGAGCGCACAGGCGGCGTTCCGCCGGTTGTGCTCGCCCGGGACGGCGAGGGGCACGGCAGCCGGGGCGAGCCGCTCGCCGCGCACGACCTCCGGCACGGCGTTCAGCCAGCGCTCGAACAGCGCGGCCACCTCCGCGCGCGAGCCGAATTCCGAGTGGTGGTCGAGGTCGACGTTCGTCACCACGGCGATCCGGGGAAGCAGCGCGGCGATCGTCCGGTCGGACTCGTCCCCCTCGACGACGAGCCAGCCGCTCCCCGCCCGGGCGTTGCCGCCCAGCTGCGGTACCTCGCCGCCGATCAGGAAGCCGGGGTCGCGTCCGAGACGGTCGAGGCAGAACGCGATCATCGCCGCGGTCGTCGTCTTCCCGTGCGCTCCCGCGACGACGATCGACGGCTGCGCCGCGACCAGCTCCGCCAGCAGGGCGGCACGGCTGTTGCCGGCGATCCTGTCGGCGAACGCGGTCGAGACGACGACCTCGGCGCCGGCAGGGGGCGCGGGCGGCTGCGGCGCGACCGTCACGGGGATGCCGGCCGCGCGCACGTGGGCGAGGTACGGCGTCTCGCCGCGGTCCCAACCCGCCACCTCCGCCCCCCACGCGTGCGCGACGACCGCGTACCCCGACAGGCCCGCGCCTCCGATGCCGGCGAACCAGAGCCGGCGGCCGGCGAACGGGGCGCGGGGCGCCGACGACGGCCCGGGCGCGGCGCTCACGCGGTCGTGCGCTCGACTGCACCCTCGGGCCGTTCGGCCCCGGCGAGGTCGAGCAGCTGCTCGGCGATCTCGTCCGCCGCGTCGGGACGGGCGATCATCCGCATCGCGAAGGACATCGCCTCGAGCCGGCGCGGGTCGTCGATCAGCGAGCGGAGGAGGTCGGCGACGCGTCCGAGGTCGGTCTCGGGCACGACGACCGCGGCGCCGGCCTGCTGGAAGTAGCGCGCGTTCTTGCTCTGGTGGTCGGCCGTCACGTTCGGCGAGGGGACGAGGACGGCGGGCAGGCCGGCCGCGGCGAGCTCCCAGACGGAGCCGCCGGCCCGCGCGACCGCGAGATCGGCGGCGCCGTAGGCCGCGCCCACGTCGTCGAGGAACGGGACGAGGACGTAGTCGTCGCGCCGGACGCGCCCGCGCAGGAGCTCGTGCTCGCGCTCGCCGCACACGTGCAGGACGAGCGGGCCCCGCTCGCCGAACGCCTCGACCGCCAGCTCGTTCAGCGCCCGCGCGCCCTGGCTGCCGCCGACCACGAGCAGCAGCCGGCCCTCCTCGGGAAGCCCGAACCGCCGCCGGGCGTCCTCGCGGGGCCACGCCCGTGAACGAGCCGGGACCGGGCGCCCGGTGACGCGGTACTTCTCGTCGGCGCGGCCTTCGAGTGGGAACGCGAGGAAGACGCGGCGCGCGAACGGCGCGGCCAGCCGGTTGGCGAGCCCCAGATGCGCATCCGCCTCGGTCAGCGCCGCCGGGATGCGCAGCGAGGCGGCCGCGACGACCATGGGGCCGCCGACGTAGCTTCCCGCGCCCAGCACGACGCCCGGCCGCCGGCGCTCGAGGATCCGCCGGCAGGCGAGGGGAGCGCGCAGCGCGCGCCCGACCGAGCGGGCGAGCGCGACCCCGGGGCGCCGCGGGAGCCCGGAGACGCGAAACGTGTCCAGCTCGTAGCCCGCCTCAGGGACGAGCCGCGCCTCCGCCCGCTCCGGCGACCCGGCGAAGGTCACGTGGGCGCCCCGCTCGCGGAGGGCGTCCGCGATCGCCAGCGCGGGCAGGACGTGCCCCGCCGTCCCGCCGGCTGCGATCAGGCACCGCGGCTTGCGCTCGTCGGCCATCGCCCGCGATGTTAAGGAGCACGCCCACGGAAGCGAGCTGCACCAAGAGGCTGGAGCCGCCGTAGGAGAGGAACGGGAGGGGAATGCCGGTCAGCGGAGCGAGCCCGAGGACCGCCGTCAGGTTGATCGCGGCCTGCCCGCAGACGAGCGCGGTCAGGCCGGCGGCGAGCCGCTTCCCGAACGGGTCGCGACACGTGAGCGCGACCCGCAGCCCGGCGACGGCGAAGGCGGCGTAGGCGAGCACCACCGCCGCAGTCCCGACCAGCCCGAGCTCCTCGCCGACGATCGCGAGGATCATGTCCGTGTGCGCCTCGGGGAGATAGAAGACCTTCTGCACTCCCTCGCCGAGCCCCTGCCCGAGCAGGCCTCCTGACCCGAACCCGATCAGCGCCTGGACGATCTGGAAGCCCGACTGCTGCGGGTCGCTCCACGGGTCGAGGAAGCTGAGGAAGCGCTCGCGCCGGTACGGCTCGAGCCAGACGGCGGCGGCGCCGAGCGCGCCGACCAGCGCCAGCGCACCGCCGAGCGTGCGCAGCGGCACGCCCGCGACGAGCAGCACGGCCGCGACGGTGACGAGCAGCGAGATCGCCGTGCCGAGGTCCGGCTCGACGAGGATCAGACCGGCGGCGAGCAGCGTCACCGCGCCCACCGGCCGCGCGAGCTCGGCGAGCGTCCGCGGCGGGCGGCGCCCGGCCAGGTGCGCAGCGACCCAGACGCAGACGGCGACCTTCGCGAGCTCGGACGGCTGGAAGGTCGCGGGGCCGACCGACAGCCACCGCGTCGCGCCATTCACCGGCGTCCCGAGCAACAGCACGGCCGCGCACAGCACGAGGGCGAAGCCGACCAGGGCGGGCGACAGCGGCCGCAGCCGCCGAAAGTCGAGCCGCGAGAGGCCGATCAGCAGCCCGAGGCCGAGCAGCGAGTAGACGCCCTGCCGCTTGAGGTAGTAGCTGGGGTCGCCGTCGCCGAGGAGGGCCGCGGCCGACGTCGCGCTGTAGACCATGACCAGCCCGAACGCGACCAGGCCGAGCGTCACGAGCACGAGCACCTGCGAGGCGATCCGCCCCGCGGTCATCCCGGACGACCTCCCACGGGGGAGCGTTCGACCGCGCGGGCCGCGCTCCTACCGGGCGAGCGAGCGGACGAGCGCGCGGAAGCGGTCGCCGCGCTGCTCGAAGTCGCGAAACTGGTCGTAGCTCGCGCAGGCGGGAGACAGCAGCACCACCTCCCCCGCGCGCGCCGCCGCGGCCGCGGCCCGCACGGCGGTGTCGAGGTCGCCGCTCCGTTCGTACGGCGCTCCCCGGCGGTCCAGCTCGAGCGCGAGGGCGTCCGCCGCCTCGCCGACGAGGTACACGCGCTGGACGTTCGAGCCGAGCGCGTCCGCGAGCGGCGCGAACGGCTCGCTCTTCAGCGACCCCCCGAGGATCAGGTGGAGCGGCATGTCGGCGTACGCCTCGAACGCGGGCAGCGCGGCGGCGACGTTCGTCGCCTTCGAGTCGTTCACGTAGGCGACGCCGCCGACCTCGCCGACCAGCTCCAGCCGGTGCGGCACGCCCGGGAACGAACGGAGCGCTTCGGCGATCGCCTCGCCGCGGATCCCCACTGCTCTCGCCGCCGCACAGGCGGCGGCCGCGTTCTCGCGGTTGTGCCGCCCGCGCAGGCGCGGCTCGGCGGGCAGCGGGTCGTCGGCGGCGAACTCGAGGATCCGCGCCCGCCCGGGCGCGTCACGGAACCCGCGCGGGACGACGGCCCAGTCCTCCGGCGGACGCTGGTTCTCGAACACGCGTAGCTTGGCCGCGCGGTACGCCTCGAAGGTGCCGTGGCGGTCGAGGTGGTCCGGCGCCAGGTTGAGCAGGACGGCGACGCGCGCGCGGAAGCGGTCGACGTGCTCGAGCTGGAAGCTCGACAACTCGCAGACGACCCACACGTCGGGCTCGAGCGCGCCGTCCAGGCTGCACACGGCGCGGCCGATGTTCCCCGCCACGGCGGCCGGGCGGCCCGCGGCGCGGAAGATCTCGCCGAGCAGCGCGGTGGTGGTCGTCTTGCCGTTCGTCCCCGTGACCGCGAGGAAGGGGTTCCGCAGCAGCCGGAACGCCACCTCGACGTCACTCCAGACCGGAATCCCGCGCGCGAGCGCGGCGGCGGCGAGCGGCACCTCGTTGGGGACGCCGCCGCTCTTCACGAGGACCTCGACCCCAGCGAGGAGCGTCAGGTCGGCGTCGTTCCCCTGCTTGCGGTCGGCCCGCACGACCGCCACGCCGTGGCGCTCCAGCGCCGCGGCCGCCGCCTCGCCCTGGCGCGCGAGGCCGAGCACCAGCGCGCGCGCCGGAAGGTCAGGGGTTCCGGAGCCGGCGGAAGTCGTCGTAGGAGCTGTAGTAGAGGGCGAAGCCGACCGCGCAGAGGATGCCGGTGACGATCCAGAAGCGGACCATGATTTTGGCGTCCGACCACGCCTTCATCTCGAAGTGGTGGTGGATCGGGGTCATCAGGAAGACGCGGCGGCCGAGGTACTTGAAGGTGAAGACCTGCACCATCACCGACAGCGCCTCGAGCGCGAAGATGCCGCCGATCAGCAGCAGCAGAACCTCGGCCTTCATCATGATCGCGAACCCGGCGAGTGCGCCGCCGATCGCCATCGAGCCGGTGTCGCCCATGAAGACCTCGGCAGGGAAAGCGTTGTACCAGAGGAACCCGATCGAGGCCCCGATCAGCGCGCCGCCGAGGATCGCCATGTCGAGGAAGGGGATGTTCTGCTCGCCGACGAGCTGGCCGGTGCGGACCGAGGTGAAGACGGCGATCGCCGTGAACGTGAAGATGGCGATGATCCCCGTCCCTGCGGCGAGACCGTCGATCCCGTCGGTCAGGTTCACGCCGTTCGCCGCGCCCGCGACGATGAAGAACAGGAACGCGTACCAGAACCACGACAGCGGGAGCTCGACTCCCGCCACCGGGATCAGCACGCGCGTCGACAGCTCGAGCTGGGCGTAGGCCACGTAGCCGACGACGGCAGAGATCGCCGCGAGCAGCAGCAGCTTCCAGCGGCCGGAGAGCCCGAGCGAGCGCCGGTGGCGGAGCTTGATCACGTCGTCGGCGAAGCCGACGGCCGCGCACGCGACCATGGCGAAGAAAACCGTCAGCGCGGCCGTGGAGTAGCGGCTCAACGCGAGGAACGCGAGCGTCGCGGCGAAGACGATCAGCACGCCCCCCGCGGTCGGCGTCCCCTGCTTCACGACGTGCCCGGCGGGGAGTTCCGCCCGGATGTGCTGCCCGAGCTCGCGCCGCCGCAGGAACTCGATGAACTTCGGGCCGGCGACGATCGAGATCAGCATCGCGACCACCGTCGCGATCAGCACGCGCACCATCAGACGCGCGCTCCCAAGAGCGCTTCCGCAACGCGTTCCAACGCGACCGAGCGGGAGCCCTTGATCAGCACCGCGTAGCCCGAGACGAGCTCGAACTCGTCGAGACGTTCGACCGCCCCACGTGCATCGGGGGCCCACGCCGTGATCGCGGCGGCCCCGTCGACGAGATAGTGACGCGCGAGCTCGCCGACGCCGATGAGTGCAAAGAGGTCGATGCCGGCGGCGTGCGACCGCGCCCACTCGCCGATCTCGCGGTGGTACCGCGGCGCGTCCCGTCCGAGCTCGGCCATCTCGCCGAGCACGGCGACGCGTCTCCGCGCGCCTGCGCGCTCCGCCAGGTACTCGAGCGCAGCGCGCATCGAGACCGGGTTCGCGTTGTAGGCGTCGTTGATGAGCAGCCCTCCGCCCGGCAGCGCGTGCTCCTCGCCGCGCCAGCGGGAGAAGCGGATGCCGGGCGCGCCCTCGCCCGCGCGGTCGAGCGGCAGGCCGAGCGCGGCGTAGGCTGCCAGCGCTGCGAGCGTGTTCCGCGCCTGGTGGCGCGCCGTGAACGGCACGTCCAGCTTGACGCGCTTCCCCGCGACGTCGGCGACCAGGACGGGCGGGTCGAAGCGCTCGAGCCGGACGTCGCCGCCGTCGCCGAAGCGGACGAGCCGCACGTCCTCGCGCCGCAAGTACGGCTCGAGCAGCGGCGCGTCCGCCGGGACGACGCCCGTCCCCCCCGGCTCGAGGTGCGCAACCACCTCCGCCTTCGCCTCGGCGACGCGCTCGACCGTGCCGAGGAGCTCGAGGTGGACGGGCCCGACCGACGTGATCACCCCGACCTGCGGGCGCGCGATCGCGCACAGCTCGGCGATCTGGCCGGGGCCGCGCATCCCCATCTCGGCGACCACGACCTCGGTCTCCGGCTCGGTGCGGAGCAGCGTCAGCGGGAGCCCGATCTCGTTGTTGTGGCCGCCCTCGGCCGCCACGGTCGCCGCGTGCGGGCGGCAGAGCGCCGCGAGGACGTCCTTCGTCGAGGTCTTGCCGGTCGAGCCGGTGATCCCGACCACCGTCGCCCGCGCGCGCGCCCGGACGGCGCGCGCGAGCGCGGCCAGCGCCGCGAACGCGTCCGCGGGGACGAGCGCGGCCGCGGCGCCGCGCGCGAGCGCGTCGTGGACGAAGCCGGCGCCCCGGCCGACCGCGACGAAGAGCTCGCCGCCCTCGACGCGCCGCGAGTCGACGAGGACGCCCGTCAC
>JACVRR010000082.1 GCA_014534345.1 Thermoleophilia bacterium
ACGATCATCGACGGCGCCGGCGACTCGGAGCAGATCAAGGCCCGCATCAAGCAGATCAAGGCCGAGATCGAGACCACCGACTCCGACTTCGACCGTGAGAAGCTCCAGGAGCGGCTCGCCAAGCTCTCGGGCGGCGTCGCCGTCGTCAAGGTCGGAGCGGCCACCGAGACCGAGATGAAGGAGAAGAAGCATCGCGTCGAGGACGCCCTGCAGGCCACCCGCGCGGCGCTCGAGGAGGGCATCGTCCCGGGCGGCGGCGTCGCGCTGCTGAACGCCGTCGAAGCGATCAAGCTCGACAGCCTCGACGGCGACGAGCGCACCGGCGCGGCGATCGTCGTGCGCGCGCTCGAGGAGCCGATCCGGCAGCTCGCCAACAACGCGGGGCTCGAGGGCTCGGTCGTCGTCGACAAGGTCCGCAGCGAGGCACGCGGCATGGGCCTGAACGTCGACACGGGCGAGATCCAGGACCTGGTCTCGGCCGGGATCATCGACCCGACGATGGTCACGCGCTCGGCGCTGCAGAACGCCGCCTCGATCGCGAAGAACATCCTCACGACCGAGGCGGTCGTGGCCGAGCCGCCGGAGAAGCAGCCGGCCGCGGCCGGCATGCCGGGCGGCGGGATGCCCGACATGATGTAGGAGTCCACCGACTCCTTTCCCCGAGAGGCAGACGGGCCGGCCGCAGCGCCGGCCCTTCTGCTTCGGACGCACGAGCGGCCGTGCCGCTCGCCCTTGACGTCCAGGTGATTCGGGCTACGATCCGCCATCGCGCGCGTACCGCGCGCAGAAACCCCAGGGTCAGTGTCAAACTTAGGGAGGCCGAGTGAGCAAGGTCCGAGCCGCGCTCGCCGTCGCGCTGTTCTCGCTGCTGGCAGGTGTCACAGCGGCGAGCGGTGCGATGACGTCGTCCGTCACCCGGGACTTCACCGAGGTGCGCACGACGCCGACGCAGAGCGACTACGCAGTCGTCGTCCTGAAGGATCCCCCGGCCGCCGCCTACACGGGCGGCATCGGGACGCTGAGGCGGACGAAGCCCGAGCGCGGGCAGAAGCTGAACCCGCGCGCGGAGGAGGTCCGCGCCTACGTGAGCTACCTCAGCGGCGCCCAGAGCGAGTACCGCGGCTGGCTGGGCAGCAAGGCGAAGAGCGCTGAGGTCGTCCGCGACTACGCGCTCGCGGCGAACGCGCTCGCCATCAAGCTGAACGGCACGCGCGCGTCCACGCTGTCGCAGGGGCCCGGCGTGAAGTACGTCACCTCGAGCTGGACGTATCAGCCCGCGATGAACATCAGCAACGGCCTGATCGACGCCGACGCCCTCTGGGGCGTTTCGGGCGGCCAGGGCAATGCCGGGAGCGGCATCAAGGTCGGGATCATCGACTCCGGCATCGACGACACGCACGAGTTCTTCAGGTGCAAGGGCCAAATCCAGCACAAGGTCTACGCCAGCGGCGGTAATCCACCGCCGTTCGCTCTCGACACGCTGGTCAACGACCACGGCACGCACGTTGCCGGCACGGTCGCCGGCTGCGTGACGGCTCCGAATCCGCAGAAGAGCGTCATCACGGAGACGCTGAGCGGCGTCGCTCCCGGCGCTGCGCTGTACGACTACAACGTCTTCCCCGGGTTCGGCGGCGGCTGGATCGCCTTCGGCGGGTCGGCGTTCAGCCACGACATCTGCGCCGCGATCGAGGACTCGGTCGCCGACGGGATGGACGTGATCAACATGAGCCTCGGCGGCGGCGTCCAGGGGCCGCACGACTTCCTCGCCGAGTGCAGCGACGCGGCGGTCGACGCCGGCCTCGTCGTCGCGGTGGCGGCCGGCAACTCGGGCCCCGGTGACTCGACCGCCGAGTCGCCAGGGTCGGCGGCGAAGGTGATCACCGCCGGCGCGAGCACGAACCCGCACTTCATCGGCGTGCCGTTCAGCGCGGTTCCCTCGAGCGGCCCGGCCGTGAGCGGCGGTGCCGCGTACGGCGACTTCGCGGCCTTCGGGGACGTCACGGCGGACTACGCCAAGGCGACGCCGGCCAACGGCTGCACCGCCGTCAGCGGCGTCGCCGGCAAGGTCGCCCTGATCAACCGCGGCGCCTGCACGTTCGGCACGAAGGTCCGCAACGCCGAGGCTGCTGGCGCGATCGGCGTGCTGGTCGCCAACAACGTGGCCGGCGATCCGACGGCGATGGGGGCCGACGGTCTCGGTAACGGAACGATCCCTGCCGCGATGGTCTCGAAGACCCACGGCTCGCAGCTCGGCGCCGCCGGGACGGTGACGATTGACGGCGACAACGTCAGCGAGATCAAGACGTCGAACGCCGACATCATCGCCGGCTTCTCGAGCCGCGGACCGACGCCGTTCACGGACCTGATCAAGCCGGATATCACGGCTCCGGGCGTGAACGTCTACTCGTCGGTCTTCGGCGGCGAGTACGCGATGTTCCAGGGGACGAGCATGGCGACGCCGCACGTCGCGGGCGCCGCCGCGCTGCTCAAGGCGCTCAACCCGGGCTGGAGCCCGGCCGACGTGAAGTCCGCACTCGTCACGACTGGTGCTCGCACCGTGACCGACCACGTGAACGCGGCCGTCGACCCGGGCGTGCTCGCGCGCGGCGGTGGCCGGATCGACCTCGACGCAGCGAACGCCGCGGTCGTGTCGCTCAACCCGCCCAGCACGAGCTTCGGGCTCTGGAACGGCAACAAGGCGGCGAATGCGACCCGGACGGTGACGGTCACGAACCTCACCGGATCGGCGCAGACCTGCCCCGTGACGGTCAGCGCGCCGATTGCCGGCCTCGTCACCGCGTCGCCGTCCTCGCTCAACCTGGGCCCGAACGCGAGCGCCACGCTCACGCTGACGCTCGACGGCGGCAAGGCAGCGACGCTCGGCAGCGCCGACTACAGCGGCGACGTGACGCTCGGGTGCGCCGGCTCGACGCACGCCTCGCCGTGGTGGACTCGCGTCGTCCGCAACGGCAAGCCGTAGGCGTCGTCCACACGACGGAAAGCGAGAAGGCCGCCCACGGGCGGCCTTCTCCTTTCCCGGCCTTACGGAATCCTCCGGACCGCGCTACCATCCGTCGACTCGCCGCGCCGAGGGCGGCGGGCAACGACACGAGAGGGGTCACCGTGCAGAAGCTCATCCTGGCCGTCCCGGCCGCCGCGCTGGTGCTCGTCACGCTCGCGGTCGGCGCATCGGCCCAGCCCGCCGCCGCCCGGCAGCACTTCTTCGTCGGCTTCGCGAGCACGCCCGGAGCCGCCGAACGAGCGCTCGTCGAGCGGCACGGCGGGACCGTGCGCGTCGCCTTCCCCGAGATCGACGCGCTGGCGATCGAGCTGTCCGAGACGACCGTGGGTGCGCTGGCACGTGAGCGCGGCGTTCGGTACGTCGAGCAGGATCCGGTGCGCTACCCGCTCGGCCTCGCGGACTCGCAGCTCGTGCCGTCGACGTCGAACGGTCTGTACGGGCTGATCACGACCCGGGCGACCACGGTCCACGCCGGCGCCGGGCTGAAGAAGGCCTACACAGGCTCGGGCATCCGCGCCTGCGTCGCGGACACGGGGCTCGACTACCTCCATCCCGACATCGCCGCGAACTACAAGGGCGGGATCGACACCGTCGCCGACGACGGCGACCCGTGGTACCGCAACCTCGGCCTGCCGGACGAGACGCACGGCACGCACGTGGCCGGCACGGTGCTGGGCGTCAACAACACCTCGGGCGTGTACGGCGTCGCGTACTCGTCCGAGCTCTACTACGCGCGCGTCCTGCGCAACGACGGCGGCTACTCGAGCGACATCATGGACGGCGTCCGCTGGCTCGTCGAGCAGGCGAGGTGCAAGGTCGTGAACATGAGCCTCGGCGGCAGCTTCCGGTCGGGCACCGAGGAGAACTTCTACAAGAGCATGCGCTCCAAGGGCGCGCTGATCGTGGCCGCGTCGGGCAACGACAGCGCCTCGCGGATCAGCTACCCGGCCGGCTACCCCGTCAACATCGCCGTCGGTGCGGTCGACCGGAACGACGTCAGAGCGTCGTTCTCCAACACGGGCAAGAACCTGGACGTCGCCGCTCCGGGCGTCACCGTGCTCTCGTCCGTCCCGCAAGGTCTCGGCTCCGAGGCCGCGGTTACCACCGGGGCGGGGCCGACGACCGCGTACGCCTTCGAGTACGCCGGCAGGACGAGCGGCGTGACGGGCACGCTCGTCGACTGCGGGAAGGCACTCGCCGCGAGCAACTGCGGGACGAACCCGCCCGCTGGCTTCGTCGCGCTCATCCAGCGCGGTGACATCAGCTTCGCCGACAAGGTGAAGAACGCGACGGCGGCCGGGGCAGCGGCCGCCGTGATCTACAACAACGCCGCCGGCGAGTTCACCGGGACGCTCGGCTCGGCGACGGCGTCCGACGGGCGCGCGTGGATCCCCGCGGTCTCGACGTCCGGGACGGACGGCACGACGCTGAAGGGGCAGATCGGGTCGAGCGCGACCGTCACGAACGTCGTCTCCTCGTGGGACCACTACGACGGCACGTCGATGGCGACGCCGCACGTCTCCGGTGTGATCGCGCTGATCTGGTCGGTGAACCCGATGATGAGCAACTCGACGGTCGAGGACCACCTCTTCAAGACGGCGAACGACCTGGGCGCCGCAGGCTACGACACCACGTACGGCCACGGCCGCGTCAACGCCGAGCAGGCGGTGCGGCGGGCAGGAGGCTAGGCAGGGCGTAGGGGGAACCACGGGGGAAACCAGTTTCCCCCGTGGACCCCCTCCTTTGCCTCGCGGTGCTCGAACACGGAGAGGCTGCGGCGGGGAACCCGCCTCCGCCCTCGGAACCGCTCGCCTGCGATCCATCAGGAAGGGCCGGACGCGCCCCGGCAGTGCGGACGGCGGTGGGCTTCGCCGATCGCCGCCCGCATCCGTCCGGCCGGCCCGTACTGCCGGCGTTCCGCCTGGCAGTACGTGCCGTCCTTCGGCGTGGGTGGCGAGCCACGGCTGTCACGCGGCCATCGGCCGGCCGGAATGCTGGGCGAGGGACGAGCCCCCATTCCGGCCGCGCGCGAGGCGTCAGGAGTCTTCGCAGGAGTTCCTGGCCTGCGCGCGGCCCCCGCCGCGCAGGCCTGCAGGGCGAAGGTGCGCTCCAGCGGCGAGGCGTCCCTTGCGCGAAGCCCGACTTGCTCGGGCGAGAGCGCACGCAGGCGTCCGTCACCAGGAGGTGCAAAGGGAGGGGGGCCCGCGGGGGAACCGTAGGTTCCCCCCGCGCTATAGGTTCCCCCCCCGCGACTTGAACCCGTAGCGCTCTTACTTGCAGTAGTCGGCGTCGTTGTGGTAGCCGTAGCGCTCCCAGAACCCCGGCTGGTCGCGCGCACGGAGCTCGAGGCCGCGGAGCCACTTGGCGCTCTTCCAGAAGTACTTGCTCGGCACCACGAGGCGCAGCGGCCAGCCGTGCTCGGGGGGGAGGGGCTCGCCGTCGGCGTCGTAGGCCAGGAGCGCGTTCTCGTCCTCGAGCGCGCGCAGCGGAACGTTCGCCGTGAACCCCTGCTCGGCGTGCGCCACCACGAACCGCGCGCCGGGCCTCGGTCGGACGAGCTTCGCGAGCTCGCGCCAGTGGACGCCGCGGAAGCTCGTGTCGAAGCGGCTCCAGCGCGTGACGCAGTGGATGTCGATCGTCACCTCGACGCTCGGCAGCTCGCGGAACTGCTCCCAGGTCAGCGTCAGTGGCTCCTCGACCTCACCCCAGACGCGGAAGTCCCACGTCTCGAGGTCGATCTCCGGCACCGTCCCCGCATGCAGGACCGGCCACTTCTCGGTCAGGTACTGGCCGGGGGGGAGGCGACTCGGGTCGTAGCCGGCCTCCTCGACCTTCCTCTCGGCCTTCGAGCGGAAGAGCGCCACTAGCTGCGTCCCCTCTGGCTTCGCATCGCGTTCCTACACTAACGACGGCCATGAGCGTGAACTTCCGGCCTCTCGTCGCGCGCCGACCGCGCGCCTTCGTCGCCGTCAACGGGCCCGACGCCGAGGCGCTGCTGCAGCGCGTGCTGTCGAACGACGTCGCCCCGCTCGCGCCCGGCGACGCGTGCGATGCGCTCCTGCTCACCAACAAGGCGCGGGTGATCGCGCCGCTGCGTGTCCTCCGCCGCGGTGCCGACGACTTCCTGCTCTTGACGGAGCCGGACCTCGGCGAAGTCCTCCTGCGCCAGCTGCTCCGGTTCCGCCTCGCGGCCAAGGCGGCGGTGGAGCGCGAGGAGCACGAGTCGGTCGTCGTGCTCGGGGCCGGAGGCCCGCCGGGCGGGGCGCTCGCGCTCTCGACCGACGAGTACGGCGTACCGGCGTTCGAGCTGATCGACGGCGAGCCGCCCGCCGACACCGTCGAGGCGTCCGACGACGAACTCGAGCTGCTGAGGATCCGCGCGCGTACCCCGCGGTGGGGGCGCGAGATCGACGGCCGCGTCCTCCCCGCCGAGGCGGGCCTGGTGGAGCGAGCCGTCAGCCTGACGAAGGGCTGCTTCCCCGGGCAGGAGCCGATCGCCCGCCTCCACTACCGCGGGCACGCGAACCGCGGGCTGCGGCTGCTGGAGCTCGGCGGCGGGGAGACGCCCGGCTACGACGCCGATGTGCGCCTGGGCGACAAGGTCGTCGGCCGGGTCACGAGTGCCGCGGCGTCCGGGAGCGGAACGGTGCTCGCGCTCGCGTACGTACGGCGCGAGGTGCCTGCGGACGCCGAGCTCACGGTCTCGGGCCGGGCGGCGCGGCCGCTCCGCTAGAGCGCCGAGGCGACGGGGGCGTTCGCGGGGCCTGCTGCTCGCCTCACGCGCGGGTGGTGTTGCTGCGAGCGCCGCCGTAGCAGGGCGCCGCCTGCGCGTGCGGAAGCACCACTCGTACGCGAGATCCGGCTCGCACGCGCGCGCGGAAGGTGGCGCCCGACGTGACCGTGGGCGCGGCCGAGGCGACCTCGCGCAGCGTCGCGCTGCGGACGCGGACCCATGTACCCGTCGCGGGCCTGGACCGCTGGAACGTGACGACTCGCCCGGCGAGCGATTGCCCGGCGATGACGCGAACCCGGAACTTCTGCCTCGCCACCTTGGCGAGTCGGATCCGCGGTCGTACCGTGACCGTCACGGCGCTGCTCGTCAGGTTTCGCACGCGGGCGCGGTACTGCGTGTTCGCGGTCGGCCGCGCGGTGAGCGTCGCCGAGCCGGTCGCGGCAGTGGCGACGTCGCCCAGCCGTGTGAACGCCGCCTGCCCGCACGGCTGCGCCTCGACGGTGACGCGTTCGCCCGCGCGGGCGGGCGTGATCGCCCCGGTAAGCGTCGTCGTCCCGCCAAAGGTGACGACCGTCGGCTCGGCGGCAATCGTGACGCTCGTCGGCCGTGCTGTCGGGCCGCCCGCCAGCGCGGCTGGCGCAAGCGCGATCACGCCGAGTAGGCAGAGGGTGAGGCGACCCTTCACGTCACTCGAAGTTCCCCTCCGGCAGACGTCCCAACTCGCTGTGGGGCGTCTTTTACGTCCGGCTTACGTGCGGTAGAACGCAGCCGGGGCGGACTGCGGCGCGAAATCCTGCCGCCTTGCGGCCATGACGATTCCGCGCCGGGGCCGACTGCCCCGGCGGCGGGCTACACTCCCGGCCCACGCGCCCGTAGCTCAGGGGATAGAGCGCAGCCCTGCGGAGGCTGAGGCCAGAGGTTCGAATCCTCTCGGGCGCAAAATCGCCCGCGAGTCCGGCTCGCGCTTCGCGTGAGCCATGACGACTCGCGGGCGATTAGGTGTCGTCTTCGGACCAGTCGCGATTCGGGACGGCCTCCTCGGCCGCTCCGTTCTCGATCCGGCGGAAGCGTGAGCCATGACGAAAGCGGGCGATGAGCTCGCGTTCGACGCGGTCGGACAGGTCGGCGTGCCGTGCGACGGACTCGCGGCGTCAGGGAAGCGCTAGCGTCCGCGTCTTGCCGCTCTACCTCACGGAGGCAGACGTCGAGTCGCTGCTCGACCCGGCGGGCGTTGTCGACGCGATCGAGGCGTGCTTCGCGCGCATGGCGGCCGGTGCGGTCGAGAACGTCCCGCGACGCCGCCTCCGACTCCAGGGCGGCGTGCTCGCGGTCATGAGCGCCGCCGACTTGGAGCTCGGGTACGCAGGGCTGAAGAGCTACGCCGCTTTCCGCGGCCGCGGGGCGCGGTTCGCCGTACTCCTGTTCCGGGCCGATGCGCCCGAGCTGGCCGCCGTCGTCGAGGCGGACCGCCTCGGACAGCTGCGCACGGGAGCGGCGAGCGGCGTCGCCGCGCGTCACCTCGCGCCGCCCGGCGCGAGCACGTTGGGCGTGATCGGGTGCGGCTGGCAGGCCGAGAGCCAGGTCGCCTGCATCCGCGCCGCCGTGCCCTCGGTCGAGCGCGTCGTCGCCTACTGCCGCACGCGCGACCGCCTGACCGCGTTCTGCGAGCGTGTCGGCGCAGAGCCGGGGGAGAGCCACCGCGACGCCGCCGAGGCGGACGTCGTGGTCACGGCGACGACGTCTCCCGACCCGGTCCTGCGCGGCGAGTGGCTCCGCGAGGGGGCGCTCGTCTGCGCGATCGGCGCGAACGACGGGCGCTCGCGCGAGCTCGACAACGTCGTGCTCGAGCGCGCGGCGTTCGTGTGCTGCGACTCGCGCGAGCAGGCCGAGTTCGAGTCGGCCGACCTGGTCGAGCCGGTCGCCCGGGGCGTGCTCGACTGGCTGGAGGTGCACGAGCTGCACGAGGTTGTCGCCGGCGGGCTCGAGGGGCGTCAGTCCGACGCCGACGTCGTGGTGTTCAAGTCGAACGGCATCGCGGCGTGGGACGTCGCCGCGGCGGCGCTCGCGTTCGAGCGGGCGCGCGAGCGGGGCGCCGGCCGCGAGCTGGGCTAGCCGGTCGAGATCGACGACTTCGCCGACTCGATCGCGTCGCCGCCGATCGCCCGCACGACCTCCGGCCGGTCGAGCAGGCGGGCGCGCTCGGCGGGCGTCGTGCGGTTGAGGATGTAGCGGTCCTCCATGATCTCCTCCAGCGACCGCCCGCGACCGTGCTCGCGGATGACGTAGGAGGCGAGCCGCTCCTCGCCGCTCGACCGGCTGCCGAAGAACGAGAAGGGGTTCCGGAACAGGTCGGAGAGGCGCCCCATTCGGGGACCGATTGTATCCTTGCCGCCGTGCGGAAGGCGGACACCTCCGCCCGGTTCGCCGAGCGGGTCCTCCACGGGGTCGCCGACGACGGCGGCGAGGAGCGCATCGTGATCTGGATCGAGCGGCTCCCGGGCGCCATGTGGGGCGTCGGGCGCGCCGTCAACCCGCAGCACCGCCCGAGCGACCGCCCGCGCCGGGACGACTACGTCTTCCAGGGCCACGAGCTGGACGACGCGCTCGAGGCGGCGAACGCCGCCCTGGAGGACGACGTGCGCGTCCTCGAGGAGGAGGGGTTCGACGGCCGGGTGCGGCCGTTCACTCGCTCCGAGCTCCTGAAGCCCCTCGAGCGCTGGTTCTTCGGGCGCCGTTGATCCTGGTCGTCGCGGCGACCGAGCGCGAGCTCTCCTTCGTCGACGGTGCGGACGCCCTCTGCTGTGGGATCGGGCCGGTCGAGGCGGCGCTCGCGACGGCGCGTGCGCTCGCCGAGCAGAGGCCGGCCGCGGTCCTCCACATCGGCATCGCGGGCGCCACGGCGCTCGCCCCGCGGACGCTCGTGATCGGCTCGGAGGCGCTCTACTGCGACATCGTCGACGCGCGCTCGACGATTCCGCGGGTGGAGCGGGCAACGCCCGACCCCACGCTCGTCGCGGCGGCGCGGCGCGCCCTCCCCGAGGCACGCGTCCTTCCGATCGCGACCTGCGCGCGCGTCGGCGGCGGCAGCGCGTGCGAGGTCGAGGCGATGGAGGGCTTCGGCGTCCTCCGCGCGGCCGAGCTCGCCGGCGTGCCGGCGGTCGAGGCGCGCGCGGTCTCGAACCGGGTCGCGGACGAGGACCGCGCGCTCTGGCGGATCGACGACGCGCTGCTCGCGCTCGCCGAGGCGACGCCGCGGCTCGTGGAGGAGATCGAGCGGTGCATCGGCTGACCTTCGGGTTCTCGCCGTGCCCGAACGACACGTTCGCGTTCCACGCGCTCGTCCACGGCCTGGTGGACGCGCCGCTCACGGTCGAGCCGGTGCTGCTCGACATCCAGGAACTCAACACACGTGCGCACGAGGGCGCATTCGACCTGACCAAGCTCAGCTTCGGCGCCCTCGCCGGCGCGGCCGGTCGCTACCGCCTGCTCCGCTCCGGAGCCGCGCTCGGGCGCGGGGTCGGCCCGCTCGTCGTCGCACGCGAGCCGATCGACCTGGCGCGCGCGGCGACCGGCCGCGTTGCGATCCCAGGGCGGGGGACGACCGCCTTCCTCCTCCTGCGGCTCGCGGTGCGCGAGCTCGGCGAGGTCGTGGAGCTCCGCTACGACCGCATCGCCGACGCCGTCGAGCGCGGCGAGGCGGACGCCGGCCTGATCATCCACGAGAGCCGCTTCACGTACGCCGAGCACGGGCTCGTACGGGTCGCCGACCTGGGCGAGTGGTGGGAGGCCGAGACCGGGCTGCCGGTGCCGCTGGCGGGGATCTGCGCGCGGCGCGACCTCGACGACGGGCTCGTCACGGCGGCCGAGGGCGCGATCCGCGCCTCGGTCGAGCACGCGCTCGCCCATCCCGGCGCGAGCCGGGAGTACGTTCGCGCGCACGCGCAGGAGCTCTCGAAGGCCGTCACGCGAGCGCACATCGCGCTGTACGTCAACGAGTTCAGCGTCGAGCTCGGCGACGAGGGGTTGGCCGCGATCGAGCGGCTGGTCGGATCGCCGGCAGTAGTGTGAGCACGCTGCGCGTCCGGGCTGGCCGGACGCACAGCTGCTCGACCCGCATGTCGGACCGCATCGACGACACCGAGGTTGCCCCGTGACGCACCCGGCGACTGCGGTCGTCCTCTCGGCCGTCCGCACACCGGTCGCGCGCTACGGCGGTGCCCTTTCGGGCGTGCGCCCCGACGACCTGGCGGCCGTCGCGATCGGGGCCGCGGTCGAGCGTGCGGGCGTCGGCGCCGCGGCGATCGAGGACGTGTACCTCGGCTGCGCGAATCAGGCGGGCGAGGACAACCGCAACGTCGCCCGCATGGCCGCGCTGCTGGCGGGGCTGCCCGACACGGTTGCGGGCGTCACCCTCAACCGGCTCTGCGCCTCGGGGCTGTCCGCCATCGTGTCCGCCTCGCACGCGATCGTCGCGCGGGACGCCGACCTGCTCGTCGCGGGCGGTGTCGAGTCGATGAGCCGCGCGCCGTTCGTCTTCGGCAAGCCGGACCGCGGCTTCCCGCGCGGCGACCGGGTCGTGTACGACACCACGCTCGGCTGGCGGTTCCCGAACCCGCGCCTCGAGGCGATGTTCCCGCTCGAGTCGATGGGCGAGACCGGCGAGAACGTGGCGGAGCGCTGGGGCGTCTCGCGCGAGGAGCAGGACGCGTTCGCGCTCGAGTCGCAGCGGCGCTGGGCCGCCGCC
>JACVRR010000048.1 GCA_014534345.1 Thermoleophilia bacterium
ACCGCGGTGTCGAAGCCGAACGTGTAGTCGGTCGCGGAGAGGTCGTTGTCGATCGTCTTGGGCACGCCGACGACCGCGAGCGCGCGCTCGGCGTGCAGGCGGGCGGCGACGCCGAGCGTGTCCTCGCCGCCAACGGCGACGAGCGCGGCGATGCCGTCCATCTGCTCGAGCACGCGCTCGACGCCCCCCTCGACTTTGTACGGGTTCGTCCGGCTCGTGCCGAGGATCGTCCCGCCGCGCGGGAGGATCCCGGAGATCGTTCGCGCGTCCAGCGGCTGGAACGCGCCCTCGAGGAGGCCGCGCCAGCCCGCACGCACGCCGACGACCTCGTAGCCGCGGTCGAGCGAGCGGCGCGCCACCGCGCGGATAACGGCGTTGAGCCCGGGGCAGTCGCCTCCGCCGGTCAAGATCGCTACCCGGTCCGCCACGGCCGGTCAGTCTGCCAGCGAAGGCAGAGGGCGGGCCCGGAGGTCGGCCCTCTCGCGACGACGTCGCCTGCGGGGATCAGGGAGTCGTCGTGTCGTTGTCGACGGTGAACACCTCGACGCCGCACGCGAACGGCCGCGAGGCGCTCGCTCGCGCACGCTCCGGTCGACGTCAGCGTTCGCGAGATCGGTGCGATCAGGCTGACTCGGCGCGCCACGAGGTCACGCTCGACGGCCGCTCGGTTCGCATCACGCCGTCGGAGTTCCGGCTGCTCGCCGTCCTCGCCGAGCGCCGGCGAGGCGGTCACGCGCTCCGAGCTGTACGTCACGCCCTGGAACAGCGACGCTCGCTCGACACGCGCGCCTGCGACCTCCACGTCGCCCGCCTGCGGCACAAGATCGAGTCCGACCCGAGCCGGCCGTCCCGCCTGCTCACCGTGCGCGGCGTCGGCTACAGGCTCGTTCCGTAGAGACAGCCGCCGGCCGGCCGATGCCGAAGGTGGGAATCGAACCCACACGCCCTTGCGGGCACCGGATTTTGAGTCCGGCGCGTCTGCCAGTTCCGCCACTTCGGCCTGCCAGCCAGGATAACGGCGGCGAAGCGTCTCCCTCGCAGCGCCTCGATCGAGAGAGGGGCGCTCGGCAGCCCGCCGCCGGTGGGCGCGGAGTGCAGGCCGGGATGACCGCACGACCGGCCGGCCGAACGCCTGCGGGCGGTGATCGCGAAGCCCACCGCTGCCGCGCTGCCGGACGCTCCGGGCTCCTCGCCGTTCGAGCACCGGCGAGGCGTGCAGGAGGAAGAGGCGGGTCTCCTGCCCGCGAGGCGTGTTCCGTCCGAATGCCTCTTGCGACGGCGCCCGGAGGGAGAGCCTGCTCCCCCCGCGCAGTAGTCGGTTGCGCCGCCGGACCGGCGTCCCCATACTTGCAGCGCGCGGAGCGGGTTTCGCGCGCACGGAGGCGTATTCCACCAGTCTAGGAGGAGAATTTGAAGAGGCGCGGACTCTTCGGTTTGCTCGTCCTCGTGATCGCCGCCCTCGCCTTGCTCGCGGCGGGGTGCGGCGGCGGCGACGACGGGGACGCGGACGGGGACAACGGCGAGGCCAGGACCGGCGACGTCCAGCCGCTACCGGCGTCGTCCTGCCAGGGCCTCGAGTTCGAGGGCGAGGGCGAGCCGGACGCCCTCATCGTGTCCGACCTGCCGATGCAGGGGTCGTCGCGCAAGCAGACCGTCCAGATGACGAAGGCGATCCGGTTCATCCTCAACGAGCGCGGCTGGAAGGCCGGCGACCTGAACATCGGCTACCAGGTCTGCGACGACGCGACTGCCCAGGCCGGCAAGTGGGACTCGGGCAAGTGCAGCCAGAACGGGCAGGCCTACGCGTCGAACCAGAGCGTGATCGGGATCATCGGCACGTTCAACTCGGGCTGCGCCCAGATCATCATCCCGATCGCCAACCAGGCACCCGGCGGGGGGCTCGCGATGGTCTCCCCGGCCAACACGCTCGTCTGCCTGACGGAGGGAGGCCCGGGTTGTGACGACACCGAGCCGGACAAGTACTACCCGTCGGGCGAGCGCAACTACGTCCGCGTGGTCGCGCACGACATCTACCAGGGCGCGGCGGTCGCCGAGTTCGCCCAGTCGCAGGGTGTGAAGAGGATGTTCATCCTCAACGACAAGGAGTCCTACGGCCTCGGCGTCGCCGAGCGGCTGCGCAACGCGCTGTCCGCCGTCGACATCGAGGTAGCGGGCTTCGCCGCCTGGGATCCGAAGGCGTCGAGCTACGAGGCGCTGATGCGCCAGATCAGGCAGTCGGGCGCCGACGGAATCTTCCTCGGCGGCCTGATCGACGAGAACGGCGGCCAGGTGATCAAGGACAAGGTCGCCGTCCTCGGGCCGAACGACGGCGACGTCAAGCTGTTCGCGCCCGACGGCTTCACGACGCAGGCGACGATCGACGAGGCCGGCGTGGAGAACGCGCGCGGCGGGTTCTTCAGCGTCGCGGGCGTGCCGACCGAAGAGCTGACCGGCGCGGGCGAGGAGTTCATCCAGAACTTCCAGGAGGAGCTCGGCGACGAGCCCGTCGACCCGTACGCCGCGTACGCGGCGCAGGCGGCCGTCGTCCTGCTCGACGCGATCGAGGCCGCGGGCGGCGCCGACCGGGCGGCGATCATCGAGAACCTCTTCGAGACGCAGGTCGAGGAAGGGATCCTCGGCACGTTCGAGATCAGCGAGAGCGGCGACCCGGCCCGCGCAGGCGGCGCGGTCGTCGGCTTCACGATCTACCGCGCGGAGGAGGAGCTCGTGCCAGAGCGCGTCGTCTCTCCGAAGGAGGAGACGGTCGAGGCGGCACGCGGAGGCTAGAGGCGGCTAGGCGCTAGCTGCAGGGAGAGCGATACGGGGGGAAGCGTTCGGCTTCCCCCCGTATGCTTCGCGGCCACATGCCGGACGGCGCCTCGAACTCCCCGCTCTCGCGGATGGGCGCGATTCTGACGGGGCCGCGCCCCGGGTTCGTCTCCGTGCTGGGGCTCGCCGTCGCGGGCCTCGTCCTCCTCTGGCTGTTCGTCAATGCCGTCCAGACCCCGGAGCTCTTCGCCAACGTCGCGCTGATCGGGCTGACGAACGGGGCCGTGTTCGGGCTGGTGGCGCTGGGCTACACGCTCGTCTACGGGATCCTGCAGCTGATCAACTTCGCGCACGGAGACGTGTTCGCGCTCTCCGGGCTCGTCGGCTTCACCGTCCTCTTCAGCGTGTTCAAAGTGAGCGCGGACGCCGCCTCGGTGATGACGGTGCTGGCGGTGCTCGCGGCGCTCGCGATCACCGTGCCGCTCTTCGCGACGATCAACGCCACGATCGAGTTCGTGGCCTACCGGCCGCTGCGGCACTCCCCGCGCCTCGCGGCGCTGATCACGGCCGTGGGCGTCTCCTTCATCGTCCAGAACATCGGGCTGTACTTCTACGACGTGCGGTTCCGCTCGGCGAGCCAGCTCCTGCCGCGCGATCCCGTCTTCGAGCTCGGCGACATCTCGTACTCCTGGAACAAGCTGATCGTCCTGCTGATCACGGTGCCGGCACTGATCGCCCTGACCTGGTTCGTCCGGAACACACGCCAGGGCAAGGCGATGCGCGCCGTGGCGCAGGATCGCGACGCGGCGGCGATGATGGGGATCGACGTGAACCGGACGATCTCCGTCACGTTCGCCCTGGCCGGCTCCCTCGCCGCGATCGGCGGGATGCTGTTCCTGACGCAGTTCAACTTGCGCTACGACACGGGGTTCGAGCTCGGTCTGATCGCGTTCACCGCCGCCGTCCTCGGCGGGATCGGCAACCTGCAGGGGGCGGTGCTCGGCGCGATGCTGATCGGCTTCATCCAGGCGTTCAACGAGGGCCTGACCTGGCTCTCGCCGGGGAGCGACTGGACGCGGTCGATCGTGTTCGGGATCCTGATCGCGATCCTCGTCTTCCGGCCCGAGGGCCTCCTCGGCGAGCGGACGCCGGAGGGCGCCTGATGGACGCCGCTCGCGGTTACTGGGAGCGCATTCCCGCGCGCGGCTGGGTGCTCGCGTCCGTCGTCGCGGTGCTCGCGTTCCTCTACCCGAGCTACGCCGGGTCGCTCGCGGGGCTGCCCGCCGTCGGGGTCTACGTCCCGGCCGTGGACTCGATGGTCGTGATGATCGTGTTCACGATGATGGCGGTCGGCCTCAACGTCGTCGTCGGGTACGCCGGACTGCTCGACCTCGGCTACGTCGCCTTCTACGCCGCGGGCGCGTACACCGCCGCCTGGCTCGCGTCGCAGCACTTCGAGCAGTGGACGTTCCACCTCGGCTCGGCCGGCCTCAGCCCGGAGCTGCCCGGGATCCACCTCTCGCTGTGGCTCGTCCTGCTGGTCGCGGGGCTGTTCACGGCGGTCACCGGCATCCTGATCGGCCTGCCGACGCTCCGCCTGCGCGGCGACTACCTGGCGATCGTCACGCTCGGGTTCGGCGAGATCATCCCCCAGGTCGTCCGCAACGGGGACGACATCCGGGGGATCAACTTCACGGGCGGGAGCTTCGGGATCAGCCCGATCGACGCGCCCGGGTTCGGCGAGACGCTGAGCGGCGCCGGGCTGCCTGTCAACTACGCGCAGTCGTTCGACCGCGCCAGGCTGTTCTACTGGACGGCCGTCGCACTGCTCTTGTTCACCGTCTTCTGCTGCGTGCGGCTGCGCGACTCCCGGCTCGGCCGTGCGTGGATCGCGATCCGCGAGGACGAGACCGCCGCGGCGGCGATGGGCGTTCCGCTGATGCGGACGAAGACGTGGTCGTACGCGATCGGCGCCTTCTTCGGGGGCATCGCGGGCGCGTACTACGCGAGCTTCAAGAGCGGCGCCTTCCCGGCGGACTTCTACTTCAACATCTCGATCTTCCTGCTCTGCATGGTGATCCTCGGCGGCATGGGCAGCGTCTGGGGCGTGATCCTCGGCGGCATGATCCTCGGCTGGCTGAACGTCGAGGGCCTGGCGACGATCGGGAGCGAGATCGGGCTCCAGGACGTCCCCCGCTACCAGTTCGGGATCTACGGGATCATCATCGTCGCGATGATGCTCTTCCGGCCGACCGGGCTGATCCCCGAACGCCGGCACAAGCGCGAGATGGAGGAGGGCGTGGCCGACACGCCGCTCTACGACGTCTCGCACGGCGGCGGCGGCCAGGAGGGCCACTGATGGCCGACCTGCTCGTCGCGGACCGGCTGCGGAAGGAGTTCGGCGGGCTGGTGGCCGTCAACGACGTCGACTTCACCATCCCCGAGCGTGCGATCGTGAGCCTGATCGGCCCGAACGGCGCCGGCAAGACGACGTTCTTCAACATGCTGACGGGCGTCTACCGCGCGACCTCGGGCCAGATCCTCTTCCGGGACGTCGACGTGACCGGCAAGCCGCCGCACGCGATCACCGAGCTGGGGATCGGCCGCACGTTCCAGAACATCCGCCTGTTCCAGCACATGACGGCGCTCGAGAACGTGCTCGTCGGCATGCACGCGCGCCTGAAGGGCGGGATCATCCGCTCGATCCTCGGCACGCCGGGCGTTCGCCGCGAGGAGCGGCGTGCGCACGAGCGGGCCCGCGAGTTGCTCCGCTTCTGCGGACTGCGCGGGCGAGACGGGGAGGTCTCGCGGAACCTCGCCTACGGCGATCAGCGCCGGCTCGAGGTCGCCCGCGCGCTGGCGACCGAGCCGCTCCTGCTGCTGCTCGACGAGCCGACCGCCGGCATGAACCCGCAGGAGACGGCCGACTTCACCTCCTTCGTCGGCCGGCTCCGCGACGAGCGGGAGCTGACCATCCTGCTGATCGAGCACGATATGAAGGTGGTGATGGGCGTCTCCGACCGGGTCACCGTCCTCGACTACGGCGAGAAGATCGCCGAGGGGACGCCGGACGAGGTCCAGCGCGACGAGCGCGTGATCGAGGCGTACCTCGGCCGGGCGGCCACGGCGTGAGCTCCCATGGGCAGGCGGCCGAGGGCCGGTCGAACGGCGTCGTCCTCCGCCTCGACGACGTCCACACCTACTACGGGGCCATCCACGCGCTCAAGGGGATCTCGCTCGAGGTCCGGGAGGGGGAGGTCGTCACGCTGATCGGCGCCAACGGGGCGGGGAAGTCGACGACCCTCCGCTCGATCAACGGGCTCAACACCCCGCGCCGGGGTCGGATCACGTTCGAGGGCCGCGACATCACCAACGCGCCCGCGCACGAGGTGGTCAAGCTGGGGATCTCGCAGGCGCCGGAGGGGCGCCGGCTGTTCCCCCGGATGAGCGTCTACGAGAACCTGGAGATGGGCGCCTTCCAGCGGAGCGACCGCCACGCGCTGAAGGAGGACGTCGACCGCGTCTTCGGCCTGTTCCCGCGGCTCGCCGAGCGAAAGGACCAGAAGGCGGGCACCATGTCCGGCGGTGAGCAGCAGATGTGCGCGATCGGAAGGGCGCTGATGGCCCGTCCCAGGCTCCTGATGCTGGACGAGCCGTCGATGGGGCTGGCGCCGATCTTCGTCGAGCGCATCTTCGAGATCGTCAAGGAGATCAACGAGCAGGGAACGACGATCCTGCTGGTCGAGCAGAACGCACTGATGGCCCTCGACGCTGCCAACCGGGGCTACGTCCTCGAGACGGGGCAGATCGCGCTCGCCGACGAGGCGAGCGCGCTGCGCGAGAACGAGCAGGTGCGAAAGGCGTACCTGGGCGAGACGTGAGAAGCCGGACGCCCACCGGACGCGCCCCCGGCGTCCGCAGGCGGCTCGCGCTTCGGGCCGGCGCGCTGGTCGTCGCCGCCGCCGGCGCGATGCTCCTGCCCGGGACGGCGCGCGCCTCGCACTGGCAGCCGGGTGCCTGCGGGCTGCCGACCTCGCTCCCACTGCAGGTGGAGTACGCCGAGGTCGCCGTCTCGCCGATCATCCGGACCGAGATCTTCGGCCCGGCGCGGCCGCCCCTCGTGCTCGCCACGAGCGGATCCACGGTGCCGGCGGAGCTGCGCGCGGCCGGCGCGCACACGATCTTCTGGTACATGAAGCTCCAGCGCCTGGTCGGGTCGCCGCGCGAGCCGGCCGATCCGGCGACGATCCGCGAGGTGGCGGAGCGGGTGTTCGCGCGCGCGGTCGAGCAGACAGGCTGCGCGACCCCGAAGATGGCGTTCAACGAGCTGTTCGGCGCCTACCTCGTGCCGCCGTGGTCGGTAACCAACGCGCAGTACCGGGCGAACGTGCTCGCGCTGCTGACCCACCTGCACGCGCTCGGCGCCCATCCTTACCTGCTGGTGGTCACGCGGCCGGCGCCGTTCACCGACACGCCCGACGCGGCCGGCTGGTGGCGCTCCGTCGCCGAGGTGTCGGACATCGTCCTGCAGGTCCACTTCAACGGGCGCTACGTCGCGGAGCTGGGTGCGATCGCGGGGAGCCGCCAGCGGCGGACGAAGATGCGCCGGGTGGTCGCCCAGCTCGAGGCCGCCGGCGTCCCGACCGCCCGCCTCGGGCTTCTGCACGGGTTCCAGAGCGGCCGCGGCTCCGGCGGACGCGAGGGGCTCCCGCTCTCGACGTGGCTGCGCGTCGTCAAGTGGGAGGCGCTCGCCGCGAAGCAGGTCGCGGCCGAGCGTGCCGCGCTCGGGAAGCAGCTTGCGTCCGACTGGTCGTGGGGCTGGGGCGACTTCGTCGCGCTCTCGCCGACCGACCCCGACAAGCCGGTGACCGCCTGCGTGTACCTGTGGACGCGCGACCCCGTGCTCTGCGACGGGCCCGCGCGGGCCGCGGCCGCGGCGACGCGCTTCAACGCGTCGCTGACCGAGGGACAGCTCGTGCTTCCCCCGGGCGTGGACTGCACGATCTCGCCGCGCGAGAGCATCTTCAGCGCCGAGGTCGAGCGGCTGGCGGCCGCGCGCACCGACACCGGCGCCCTGCTCGGGCGCAAGGGCGCGCTCGCCACGCTGTTCGCGCGCGTGCTCGACCGCCGGCGCGCCGCCGCCTGGCCGGCCGAGGTGACGCGCGCCGAGCAGGCGGTCGTCCTGCGGCGCTTCGGCGGCTCGTGGACGGCGTACACGGCCGCGCTGACGGAGCGCAACCTGGTCGCCGCCGACGCCCGCGAGATCATCGCCGACCAGGTTCGGCGCCGGAAGATCGGCACGCAGCTTCGGCGGCAGCGGACGACGTACCGGCGCTGGGCGGCGGAGGCGGCCGAGCGCGTGTTACGGCGGACGACCTGCGCCGGCGACCAGCTTCCCGCTGCCTGGCGCCCCGTCCCCGGCCGCGTCGGATTCCTGCGCGTGTACTGACGGGGCGCCCGCTAGCCCGGCGGCTCGCCGGTGCGCACGGGGAAGTAGGGGGGCGCCACGAGGAAGCCGATCGGTCGACTCCCTGCCTGCTCGCGCGCCATCGTGAGCGCGGGCGCGAGCGCGTGCACGGGGACGAACCCGAGCTGCCGTGCGGCGCCCGCGTCTCGGCAGCCCGCCACCAGGACCGAGCCGGCGCGGGCGAGCGCGGGGGCGCAGGCGGCCCAGTCGGCGAAGGGCAGGAGCGGGTGGCACGACGCTCCGCTTCGGTACGTCGCCACGGCCCGTTCGTCCGCCGCCGCCGCGCGCTCCGCCGCCGCGAGCGCGGCGGGGTCGCGACCCTGGCGGGCGGCGGCGAAGAACGTCCGGTAGGGCTGCTGCGTCGGATGCACGAAGTGGCGGACGAAGCGGTGGACGAGGACGATCGTCCCCCCCGGCGCGAGCGGAGGCGCGTCGCGCCACAGCCGCAGCGCGAGCCCGAGCCCGAGGTACGCGGCGAGCAGCGGGTTGGGCCGCTCCCGCGGAAGGAAGGGGGTGACCCGCGGGATGCCGAGGCACACCGCGGCGAGCGGCGCGGCGAGCGGCGCCGAGCGGCCGTCGATCGCGCGGAGCAGCGCCTCCGCGTGCGCGACCGACGGCGGCCCGGCGAACACGGCCGACGCGGTCGTCTCGGCTCGGAGCGCGTGCAGTACGCGCGCGCGCAGCGGCGCGGGGAGCAGCCCGTACAGGCGGCGGGCGGGGGACGCGGCGATCCGCTCGAGCGCCGCCTCGTCGTACGGGTACCCGTAGGCCACGCCCGCGAAGCGCGGGTGGTTGAGCGCCAGCGAGACGCCGAGCAGGGGCGTCCGGCGCGCCAGCGCGCGCTCCAGCGCGACCGCCCGGCGCCAGCCCGGCGCCGAGCCCGCTTCCAGCAGCGACTCCGCGGCGGAAGCGCGCTGGCTCGCCGCGTCGGCCGCGGCGAGCAGCGCCGCCGGGCCGCCGTGCAGGACGGTCTCGGCTGCCGTCACGGCGACCACCAGGTCGGCGTCGACGAGCGCACGGTGGACGCGCAGCGCCGGCGGGCCGGACGCGACGTCGACGAGGTCGCCTTCGGCGTCGTGGACCTCGACCCGGCCGCGGAACGCGCGTGCCAGGTCCGGGGTGACGAGGCTCTCGAGCTCGTGGCGCCCGACGCGCCGTGCGAGGCCGCCCGCGACGAGCAGCGTCTGCCGGGCGCTCGGCATGCCCGTGCGCTCGAGCTCCTCCACGACCACCGCCGTCGCCGCGGCGCGCGGGTCGCGGAGCGCGGTCGGGATCGGCAGCGCGGGCGGCTCGACCACCACGGTCGCGCGCCCGCCGCGCGTCGCGAGCGCCTCGAGCGGTGGCCCCGCGAGCGGAAAGCGCAGCGCGTCGCGCACCGCGGCCGCGACGTCGGCGACGGCGGGTCCCGGCGGCGGTGGCTGGAGGACGACGTCGTCGTCGCCCGCCTCGGCGACGACCACGCGCGAGCCGGCGAGCAGCGGGACGCGGGGCACGACGCCTTAGCCCGCGATCAGGCGATGAAGACGTACGAAGGTCGTCCGGAAGCCGCGGCGCGGCCAGAAGCGCGACGACAGCAGGTTGGTCACCCGCCAGTCGGTGACCATCGCGGGGTAGCGGCGCGCGCGCGCCCACGCGAAGCTCGCCTGCGTCAGCGCGAGCCCGGCGCCGCTCCCGCGCGCGTCCGGGAGCGTCGCCGCCCAGGCGAGGAACGAGGCCCCGTCGGGTCGCGCGAGGCCTGCGTGCATCGACGAGACGTCGAGCGGGTGGAGGGAGAAGCTGCCGACGATTCTCCCGTCGCGCTCGGCCACCAGGAGGCCGGCTCTCTCGGACGCGATCTCGTCCTCGAGCTCGCCGCGGAGCTCGTCCTCGTCCTCGTCGTACGGGCGTCGCGAGAAGACGGGCGAGAGGAGCTGGTGCTCGGCGAGCACGGGGTCGAGCCGGACGAGCTCGTCGACGTCGGGCGGCTCCGCCTCGCGGACGCCGTCCGGCCACTCCTCGTCGCCGTCGCCCAGCTCGCGGATCCCGAAGGCGTGCTGCTGGCCGAAGCCGAGCCGGAACCAGGCGTCGACGAGTTCGGCGTCGCTCGCCGGGACGACTGCGTAGTGCGCCGTGCGCCCCGCTGCCACCCACTTGGCCGCGGCCGCCGCGTAGAGGTCGCGTGCGTCCTCCGCCCGCTCGACGGCGAGCCCGGCCGGGTCCACCCAGACGTTCGCGCCCCACATCTCGTCCGGCTTGCGGGCGCCGACGACGAAGCCGACGACGCGCCCGTCCCGGATCGCGACCGCGCCCGGTGTGTCGTCGGCGCGCCACAGCGCCTCCACCTCCGCGCGGGCGGTGGCCGGGTCCTCGTAGCGGGCCGGGAGGAACGGCTCGGCCTCCCGGTGGCGCGCGTGCCGCTCGGCGAGCAGCGCGCCGGCCGCGTCGAGGTGCTCGTCCGCGAACGGCTCGATGAGGGGCAGCGGCATCGCGCCGCGACGATACCGTTGACCCGTGCCGAAGACGCTGACGGGAGCCGAGCTCGAGCTCGACGACGCGCCCGCGCGCGAGGCCGAGCTGTTCCTGGTCGACGGCAACAACCTCGCCTACCGCGCCTACTTCGCGCTCCCCGAGGAGCTGGCGACGAGCGAGGGGTTCCCGACCAACGCGCTGCTCGGCTTCACGAACATGCTCTTCAAGCTGCTCGTCGACTACCGGCCGAAGGGCGTGGCCGTCGCCTGGGACTCGCGGCCGGTGCACAGGCTGGAGGTCGCGCAGACGTACAAGGCCGAGCGCCGCCCGATGCCCGACCTCCTCGTCGAGCAGTTCCCGCACCTCAGGCCGATCGTCGACGCCTTCGGCTACCGGAACCTGGACTTCGAAGGCTGGGAGGCGGACGACGTGATCGCGACGCTGGCGGCGAGGGCCGACGAGGCCGGGATCCGCACCTGCGTCGTCTCCACCGACCGCGACGCGTTCCAGCTCTGCAGCGAGGGCGTCTGCCTGATGATGACCCCGCGCGGCGTCGCCGACGTCCAGGTCTACACGCCCGAGCGCGTCGAGGCGCGCTACGGGATCGTGCCGGACCAGATCCCCGACTTCATCGGCCTGAAGGGCGACACCTCCGACAACATCCCCGGCGTCCCGGGGATCGGCGACAAGACCGCCGCGCAGCTGGTGGCGCAGTACGGGTCGCTCGAGGCGGTGCTCGAGCACGTCGACGAGCTCTCGCCGGCGCGCGCGAAGTCGCTGCGCGAGCACGCCGACCAGGCCCGGCAGTCGAAGGGCCTGGCGACCCTCCGGCGCGACCTCGAGCTCGAGTGCGACCCCGACCAGCTCGTCCTCGCCCCGCCCGACCGCTCGCGGCTGCAGGAGATGTTCCGGCGCTTCGAGTTCCGCAACCTGCTGAACCGGCTGGACGAGCTCGACCAGGCGGTTCCCGCTGCCGGCCCGCGGGCGGAGGGCGTTCCGGTGCGGTGGCGCGAAGGCGACCTTCCTGCGCCGCCGCGAGGCGTGGTCGGCTTCGCCCGTGCAGGGAGTCGCGAGGCAGTCGCGACCGAGGAAGGGGTCACCGTCGGCAGCTTCCCGTCTAGCCATTTCGGTACTGCCGAGATGGCCGTGCACGACGCGAAGACCCAGCGCGTCGAGGCGGCGCACGACACGCTGCTGGCCGCGTACCTGATCGAGCCGGCCCGCGCGAGCTACGAACTCGACGATCTGGCGGGCGAATACGCCGTCGACGTCGTGCCCGACCCGCCGGTCGAGGAGGAGACGGGCGCGCTCGTCCGCCGCGCCGAGCTGCCGCGGCGCCTGCTGCCGCTGATGCTGCCCCGCCTGGCCGAGCGGGGCAGCGAGCGGCTCTACCGCCACGTCGAGCTGCCGCTTGCGCAGGTGCTCGCCGCGATGGAGGACGCCGGCGTGAAGATCGACGCGTACCGGATGGGCGAGATCACCGCCCGGCTGCGCGATCGCGTCGAGGAGCTCGAGGCGCGCGCCTACGAGCTCGCCGGCGAGGAGTTCATCCTCGGCTCGCCGCAGCAGCTCGCCCGCGTCCTGTTCGAGAAGCTCGGCCTGACGCCCGGCCGCAAGGGCAAGAGCGGCTACTCCACCGACACGCGCGTGCTGCGGGCGATCCGCCGCGAGCATGAGCTCGTGGGCGTGGTCGAGGAGTGGCGCGAGCTGACGAAGCTGCTGAACACCTACCTCGGCCCGCTGCCGCAGCTGCTCGGGCCGGACGGGCGCCTGCACACGACCTTCAACCAGACCGTCGCCTCGACGGGCCGCCTCTCCACCTCGAACCCCAACCTGCAGGCAATCCCGATCCGCACGGAGCTCGGACGCGAGATCCGCTCCGCGTTCGTCGCCGAGCCCGGCTGCCGTCTGCTCTCGGCCGACTACTCGCAGATCGAGCTGCGCATCCTCGCCCATGTCTCCGGCGAGCCGAAGCTGCGCGAGGCGTTCGCGCGCGGCGAGGACATCCACGCGGCCACCGCCGCCGAGGTTCTCGGCAAGGACCGGGCGACGCTGACGAAGGACGAGCGGAACGTCGCCAAGATGATCAACTTCGGGATCGTCTACGGGATCTCGGCCTTCGGGCTCTCCGAGAACCTCGAGATCCCGCGCGAGCAGGCGCAGGAGTACATCGACGCCTACCTGGCGCGCTTCCCGTTCGTGCAGGACTTCATCGAGCGGACGATCGAGCAGGCCGAGCGCGACGGCTACGCCACGAGCCTGCTCGGCCGGCGGCGTCCCGTGCCGGAGCTCCGCGTGCGCAGCCGGCAGACCCGCGCGCTGGGCGAGCGGCTGGCGGTCAACTTCGTCATGCAGGGGTCGAACGCGGACATCATCAAGGTGGCGATGGTGGCGATTCATCGCCGCCTGCGCGACGAGGGCCGGAGCGCCCGGCTCGTCCTGCAGGTGCACGACGAGCTGCTGCTCGAGGTGCCCGAGACGGAGGTCAGCGCCGTCCGCGAGCTGGTGCGCGCCGAGATGTGCTCCGCCTACCCCCTCGATCCGCCGCTCGTGGTCGACATCGGCGTGGGCGACGACTGGACGGAGGCAAAGGCGTAACGGTCGGGGAGCCTTGCGGTTCCCCGCTCGGACGAGTGCGGAACGGCGTTCGCGTCGGCGACCGCCGCCCTCGCTCCCTCGTGGGTCGGCACGGTGTCGGCACGCGAGCGTTTGCCACTCTTGACAACTTTCGGCCTACGGTGGCGGCATGTAACCCGACCGCCGGAGGTGCCCCGTGTCGCGCGTTCGTCTCGTTCTGATTGTCGTCGTCGTCCTGCTCGCGCCGTCCGCGGTCGCACCCGCTCCGGCGGTCGCGTCGGCGAGCGGGGTCGTGATCTCGGAGTTCCGCTTCCGCGGGCCGGCGGGGGCGAGCGACGAGTTCGTCGAGCTGACGAACGCGGGCGCCGCGCCGGTCGACGTCTCGGGCTGGCGCGTTCAGGCGTGCTCGGCGACGACCGGCGCCGCGGCGACGCGTGCGACCGTGCCGGACGGCACGACGCTCGCGCCCGGCCGGCACCTGCTCGTCGCCCACACGAGCGGGTACACGGGCGCGGTGCCCGCCGACCTCGGGTACGGGACCGGGATCGCGGACGGCGGCGGTGTCCGCCTCGTGACGCCCGACGGGACGTTCGTGGACGGGGCGGCGAGCGTCGCGGCGCCGACGAGCCAGTGCCGCGAGGGCACGGGGCTGACGCTGCCGACGACGGACTCCGACACCTCGTTCGAGCGGCTCGGCGGCATGCAGGACACCGACGACAACGCGACCGACTTCGCGCCGGCGACGAGCGATCCGCAGAACCTGGCGAGCACGCCGCCGGAGGCCTCGATCGAGGACGTGGTCACCGGCGAGGAGGGCGAGGCCCACTTCACCGTCGCGCTGTCGGCTCCGAGCGGCCGGACCATTACGATCGGCGTCGCGACCGAGGACGGCACGGCGACCGCGCCCGCCGACTACACCGCGGTGACCGCGACCGTCGAGCTCGCGCCCGGCGAGCGGACGGCGACCGTCGCCGTCCCGATCGCAGCCGACGAGCTCGACGAGCCGGACGAGACGTTCTCGGTCGTGTTGACGGCGGCGGCCAGGGCGACGATCGGCGACGGCGTGGCCGAGGGGACGATTGTGGACGACGACCTGCAGCCCGCGCTGTCGGTCACCGGCACGACGGTCGTCGAGGGCGACGCTGCGACGTTCGCGATCACGCTCTCGGCGCCGTCCGCTTTCACCGTCTCGGTCGCATACGCGTCGGTCGACGGGACGGCGACCGCGCCCGCCGACTACGAGGCGGCCGCCGGCACACTCGTGATCTCCCCCGGCGAGACCTCCGCCACGGTCTCGCTCGCGACCGTGCCCGACGCCGTGGACGAGCCGAACGAGCAGTTCGCCCTCGAGCTCTCCGACCCGGTGCACGCCTCGCTCGCCGTGGAGCGCGCACTGGCGACGATCGTCGACGACGACGATCCGTCGGGCGGTCCGGCCGGGAGCACGCCCGGGTCGCTGCTCGCCGCCGGTCGTGTCGACGGCCACGGCGTGCTCGTCGCCTGCGTCCGCTTCGCGGACGGAGACGGCCCGCCGCGCGGGCACGTCCTCTACCTCGAGCGCGGCGTTCATCTGGCGAGCACGAGCTTGACGTCGCTCGTCCTCACCGCCGATTCCGCGACCGTGACCGGGACCGCGCGCGTCGGCGGCGCCGAGGCGACGTTCGCGCTGCGCCTCGAGGGACGGACCGTGACGTTGCGCTGGGGCGAGCGCGTCGTGGCCGGAGCGCTCCGCGGCGCGCTCCGCACGGAAACCGGCTGAGCCGACCGGAGGTCGACACCCGTGCCGATTCCCGCACGAACGGCCTGGACCCGCGGGCTCGGCCCGCGGGTCAGGCGCGACCCCGGGGGCTATACTGGGCGCCTTGTCGGCGGCGAACGACACCGTCACGGTCGAGGAACGGCTCGAGGAAGGGGTCTGGACGCAGGGCCCCGACGGCGAGCTCGTCCCCGACTACGAGTCCACCTTCCCGACGATCAACGAGGGCGAGGTCGTCCACGGCACGGTCGTCCGCGTGGACAAGGACGAGGTGCTGGTGGACATCGGGTACAAGTCGGAGGGCGTCATCCCGGTGACCGAGCTGTCGATCCGCCGCTCGGTCAATCCCGAGGACGAGGTCACCGTCGGCGACGAGGTGGACGCGCTGGTCCTGACCAAGGAGGACGCCGAGGGCCGGCTGATCCTCTCGAAGAAGCGGGCGCGCTTCGAGATCGCCTGGAAGGCGATCGAGCGCGCGGCCGAGAGCGGTGCGCCGGTCACCGGGAAGGTGATCGAGGTCGTGAAGGGCGGTCTCATCCTCGACCTCGGCGTGCGCGGCTTCCTGCCGGCCTCCCTGGTGGACATCCGGCGCGTGCAGGACCTGGACGAGTTCCTCGGCCAGGAGCTTCGCTGCAAGGTGATCGAGCTCAACCGCTCGCGCAACAACGTCGTCCTCTCGCGCCGCGCCGTCCTCG
>JACVRR010000055.1 GCA_014534345.1 Thermoleophilia bacterium
GCACGACGTAGTTCGCGAGACCGGCGAACGCGGGGATGATGAACGGGAAGATCATCAGGGACGCGTGCACCGAGACGAGCCCGTTGAACGTCTGCGGGTCGACGAACTGCATGCCGGGCTCGGCCAGCTCCGCGCGGAACACGAGCGCGAGCAGCCCGCCGACGAGCATGAAGATGATCGTCGTGGTCACGTACTGGACGCCGATCACCTTGTGGTCGGTGTTGACGCGGAAGTAGTCGCGCCAGCTGTGCGCCCCGTGTCCGGAGTGGTCCTCGGGTCGCGTCGGCCGCCCCGAGAGGTAGTAGACCCAATAGTCGAAGCAGCCGATGCCGGCCAGGTAGCCGAGCGGCGCCGCGGTCAGGAAGGCGGCGGTGACGATCGGCCGCCAGTCCCAGATCGGGTCCCAGCCGCCGAGCGCCCGGATCCCCGTCACGAGCCCGATCCCGATCGCGGCGAACAGCAGCGCCATCCACGCGGCGCGCAGCCAGCCCGCGCCGAGCAGCGCGCCCGGCAGCCCGCCGCGCCGCTGCGGCGGCCCCGTGTAGAGGTCGTGCTGCTGCTCGATCGTCGTCACGGCGTCCCCGGTCCCCGGCCCGGATACTGCCGGAGCGGCCGCCCGTGACTCACGGGTTGTCCTCCGCCGCCTCGCCCTCGGCGTCCTCCTCCAGCCAACGCTCGAACGCCGCCGGCTCCATCACCACCGTGCGCGAGCGCATCACCGCGTGGCCGAGCCCGCACAGCTCGGCGCAGATCACGTGGTACTCGCCGAGCTTGGTGGGCGTGACCACCACCTTCGTGTCGGTGCCCGGTACCGCGTCCTGCTTCTGGCGGAACTCGGCGACCCAGAAGGAGTGGATGACGTCGTTCGCGCGCAGCCGCAGCTCGGCCGAGCGGCGCAGCGGCAGGTTGAGCGTCGGCGAGACCTTGCCGTTCGGGTAGCGGAAGCTCCAGGTGAACTGCTGCGCCGTCACCTCGACGCGGAGCGGGTCGGGGCCCGGGTCGTCGTTCCGTGCGAGCACGACCGCGCTCGCGATCGAGATGACGGTCACGAGCACGAACGGGATCGCCGTCCAGACGATCTCGATTCCGGTGTGGCCGTGGATCGGCGCGCCGTCGGCGTCGTCGTCGGGCGAGGCGCGGAACTTGACCACGGAGTAGACGATCAGCGAGGCGACGACGGCGAAGATCGCGACGCAGATCCAGGTCGTCAGCCAGAAGACGAAGTCGATCCGCTTTCCCTCCTCGGACGCCTGGGTCGGCAGCCAGTTGCCGAAGGCGGCGATCACGGTGAGGACCGCGCCGACGACGGCACCGATCACGACCATCGAGACGATCGCTCGCGTGCGCACCGCGCACGACTCTACCCGGACGGCACGGGGGAACCCGTGGTTCCCCCGGGGCCCCTCCTTCGCCTCGCGGTGCAGTGCTCGAACGCCCGCTCGCTGCGCCGGGCAACCCGCCTCCGCCCTCGACGGTTAGCTCGCTTGCCGAGCGGGGACTCGTGGGCCCCGCTCCCCGGCGCTCACTCCCCCCGCGGCGACTCCGCCCACGGTCGGATGCGCGCGAAGTGACCGGCGACGTCGTGGGCTGCGGGGAGCTCCACGACGAAGGTCGAGCCGCGGCCGGGGATCGACTCGACCCAGATCCGGCCGTCCATCCGCCGCACGAGCTCGCGGCAGATGTACAGGCCGAGCCCCGTGCCGCCGATCCCGCGGGTCAGGTCGGGATCGAGGCGGTAGAACTTCTCGAAGACGCGCTCGTGCTCGCTGGCGGGAATCCCGAGGCCCTCGTCGCGCACGCGGAAGCGGACGGTCGGTCCGTCCGCGCCGACGCCGACGTGAACCGTCCCCCCGCCGGGCGAGTACTTGACCGCGTTGTCGATCAGGTTGGACAGCACCATCCGCACCTTGTCCGGGTCTCCGGCGACCGCAGGCGTCCTCTCGCCCGCCTCGAGCTCGATCGGCGTCGACGCGGGCGCGTGCACGCGGGCGGCCTCGACGACCGAGGCGGCGAGCGCGACCGGGTCGCAGCTCTCGATGGTGATCTGTAGGCCGCCGGATTCGATCCGGCTCGTCCACAGGATGTCGTTGACGATCCGCGCCAGCCGCTCGGATTCGTCGGCGATCACGCCGAGCAGGCCCCGCTGCTGCGCCTCCGGCAGCGGCAGGTCCTCGCGCCGCAGGGTCAGCGCGGCGCCGTAGATCGCGGCCAGCGGCGTCCGCAGCTCGTGCGACACCGTCGAGACGAAGTCGCTCTTCAGCTTCTCCAGACCCCGCTCCTCGGTGACGTCGCGGAACGCGTAGACGGTGCCGGCGTCGAACGCGACCGCGGAGATCGAGAGCCAGACCTCGCGGCCCGAGACCTCCAGCGGAAGTGTCTCGGGGCGCGCCGCCGCAGAGCCCGCGCTGGCGACGGGCGTACGCTCCGCGAGCGCGCGCCACCCCTCGATCGCCTCCTCGACGGGCCTGCCGACTACCTCCTCGGCCGTGATGCCGATGATCGCGGCCGCAGCCGGGTTCCAGAGCTGCGCGACGCCCGCGCGATCGACGAGCAGGACGCCGTCCGCCACGAACTCCAGCGCCTGCGCCGCCTGGGCGCGCGCTTCGGCCTCGCGCCTGGCCTGCTGCTCCCCCGCCAGCGACTGCTGCGCCGCCTGGTACAGCCGCGCGTTCTCGACCGCCAGCCCGACGCGCCGCCCGAGCTCCTCGGCGAGCGCGAGGTCGTCCTCGGCGTAGCGGCGCTCCCCCCGCTCGAGCACGAACGTGAGCGAGCCGAGCGTCCGCCCGGCGGCCGTGATCGGCACGAGCACGGCCGAGGCGAGGCTCAGCGACCGCATGAGCGAGAGGTGCTCGTCGTCCTCCGCCGACTGCTCGAGCAGCTCGTCCGGGATGTCGCGGAAGAGGAACGAGCGGCCCTCCCGCAGCACGAGCGTCTGCGGCGAGCGCTCCTGCAGCCGCGGGGGGTAGCGCTCGGCGTACCGCGCGGCGAGCTCGTTCTTGGCGCGGTCACGGTGTCGGCCGACAATGCGCGTGATCCGCTCGTCGTCGTCGAGCAGGTACACGCTCACCCAGTCGGCAATCGTCGTCCCCGCCAGGTTGGCCACGTTCCGGAGTGTCGTCTCGAAGTCGAGCGACGCGGTGAGCATCCGGCTCGCCTCCGCCAGGAACGCGACGCGCCGCTCCGCCGCCTCGGCCGCCGCGCGCGCCCCGCGCTCGGACTCGTACAGGCGCGCCTGCTCGATCGCGAGCGCGACGCGGTCGCCGACGAGCTGCAGCAGCGTCCGGTCCTCGTCGCCGAACTTGCGCGGCGTGAGCGTGCCGACGTGCAGCACGCCGACGACGCGGTCCTCGACGCGCAGCGGCACGCCGAGCAGCGACTTGATTCCCTTCTCGCGCAGCAGCGGATTGAGGATGTCGGCGTGGTCGACGTCGTCGATGGCGACGGGCCGCCGCTCGGCCGCGATCCGCCCTGCGAACCCGCGGCCGACCGGGATCCGGATCCCTCGTTCGACTTCCTCCTCGAGCCCCTTCGCCGCCCACGCCACGAGCTCCTGCCGCTCCTCTTCGAGCAGCAGGACCGCGGCCGTGTCGGTCCCGAGCAGGTCGGCGATCCTCGCCAGCAGCTCGCCGAGCAGGTCCTCGAGCCGGAGGTGCGCGAGCGTCGCGTCGGTGACCGCGTGCAGGCGCCGCAGCGTCGCGGCCGAGCGCTCCGCCACGCGACGCGCCCGCTGCTCCGACTCGAGCAGGCGCTCACGCTCCTCGTCGGCCCGGCGGCGTTCGATCGCGGCGGCGAGGACGTTCGCGACGGCGCGCAGGAAGTTCGCGTCGTCGGCGGTGAACCTGCGCGGCTCCCGGGCGTGCGCTCCCAGCACGCCGTACGGCCGGCCGCGCCCCTCGATCACCACGCTGACGCCGCTCGTCACGCCGTGCTCGTGGAGGAGCGACGGCCCGCTGAAGCGCGTCTCGGCCCGCAGGTCGTCGACCACGAGCGGCTCGGACGAGCGCAGCGTGTACCCGGCCTGCGAGCTCCCGGCCGGCACGGTGGTCGTACCGACCAGCCCGTCGCGCCAGCCGACTCCCGCGCGCAGCAGCAGGCGGTCGCCGTCCGGCTGGAGCTCGAGGACCTTGGCGTAGTCGACGTCGAGCGTCCCGGCGACGCGCTCGACGGCCGCGGCGAACAGCTCGTCGAGCGACGCGTCCGCCAGCGCGAGCTGCCCCAGCGCGGCGACGGCGGCCTGCTGGCGCGCGCGCGCCGCGCGCTCGTCCTCTGCACGACGGCGCTCGGTCACCTCGGTGATCACCGCCCCGACGCCGATGACCTCGCCGTCCTCCGTCCTGACGGGGTAGTAGCTCGAGAGCCACGTCCGCTTGTCGCCCGGCCGCGTCGCATCCTCGCGCGTCGACTCCTGGTGCTCGTACGGCTCGCCCGTCTCGAGCACGCGGCGGTACACGGGCTCGAGCCGCGGAGCGAGGTGCGGAACGACCTCGGGCAGCGTGCGCCCGACGTGCGCCTCGGGCGGGATGCCGTTCAGCTCGGCCAGCTTCTCGTTCACCCGCACGTAGCGCAGCTCACGGTCCCAGAAGCCGACGCCGACGGGGGCGGACGCGAGGAGCGCGTTCAGCAGCGCCAGCGACTCCTCCAGGCGGCGCGCCGTCTCCTGCGCCTCGCGATAGAGCAGCGCGTTGTCGACCGCGAGCGCCGCGCGGCTCCCCAGCTCCTCGGCGAGCGCGAGCTCCTCGTGGCCGTAGTGCCGCGTCGGCCGCGTCGACGTGAGCGTGATCGCACCGAGGGTCCGGCCGCGCGAGACGAGCGGTACGCAGATCAGGGCGCATGACTCCAGCTGCCTGATCTGCCGCAGGTGCTCGTCGTCCCGCGCCGCCTCGCGCAGCCGCTCCTCGTCGATCTCGCTGAGGAGCAGCGGTTCCCCGAGGCCGACGATCCGGCGGTATCCGCGCGGAGGCGCGGTCGCGAACAGGAGCTCGCGCTTCGACGGGTCGACGTGCGCGGCAGCCACCCGGCGGAGCGACCCGTCGCGCTGCAGCATGTCGACGACCGCCCAGTCCGCGAGCTTCGGCACCGCGAGCTGGGAGACGCGCGCGAGCGTCGCCTCGTAGTCGAGCGACGAGGCCAGCAGCTTGCTCGCCTCGGCGAGGAAGGCGACCCGGTCCTCCGCCCGCTTGCGCTCGGTGACGTCGTGGAAGACGTTGATCGCGAACTGGACGCGGCCGGCGCTGTCCCGCACGGGCGTCGCACGAACGATTGACCAGCGCTCCTCGCCCGTCGCCTGCACGCGGTAGCAGATCACCTGCTCCCCGCTCTCCCCGCGCAGCGCACGGCGCCCGGGGAGCCGGTCGACGGCGAGCGGCTGCCGGTCCTCGTCCAGGAGCTCGAACCGGGCGACGATCTCGGCCGGGGGGGTCGTGGCGAGCTCGTCGACCGAGGCGAACCCGATCTGCCGGGCGGCGGCGTCGTTCGCGAAGACGACGCGGCCGCTGGGGTCCTGGACCGTGATCCCGTCGGCGACCTCCCGAAGGATCACCGCGAGCTGGTCGCGGGACTCGCGGAGCTCCGTCTCGACCCGGCCGCGGGCGGCGGCGGCCGCGACCTGGCTGGCGACCGTGCGGGCGATCCGGATCGCGCGCGCGCCGAACGCGCCCGGCTCCGGCGCGTACAACATGAACTTTCCCAGGAGATGGCGCTGGTGGACGAGCGGCACGAACGCGAGCGCGCGGATCCCCTCCGCGACGATCGCCGGCCGCAGCGCCTCGAGGTCGGGGTCCGTCTCGACGTCGTCGACGACCACCGGCTCGGGATCGACCGCGTCGGGCGGCCAGGGCGAGTGGCCCTCGGCGAGCGCGCGGTAGCCGTCGGAGAGTCCCCGCCAGGCCCGGAACCGCATCACGCCGGCCTCGTCGGAGAGAAGCACGGCCGCGCGCTCGAGCGCGAGCGCCGCGGTCAGCGTGTCCAGCGCCTGCTCGAGGACCGCGTCCAGCGTGTCCGCGCGCACCAGCGCCTCCGCCAGCCGCGCGAGCCCGTCGAGCTCGGAGACTCGCTCGCGCAGCTGCGCCTCGGCCGCCTTCTGCTCGGTGACCTCGCGGAAGAACCAGACGCGACCGTAGTTGCGGCCGTCGGCGTCCGCCACGGGAGCGCTGTACCGATCGATGACGCGTCCATCCCTCAGGCGGATCTCGTCGCGGCTGCGTTCGTCCGTGTGCTCGTACAGGTACTCGACCCGCGCGTCGAACTCGTCGGGGTCGACGAGCTGCTCGCGGACGAACGCGCGTGCCGCCCTATCCGAGCGCTCGGCGAGAACCTCCTCGGGGAGGCCCCAGAGCTCGGTGAACCGCCGGTTGAACGAGACGATCCGACCGTCCGCGGAGACGACGAGGATCCCGTCGAGCGAGGCCTCGCTCTGTGCCTCGAGGAGCGTCTTCTCGAACTCGAGCCGCACGCCGAGGTCGGCCGCGCCTTCCGCTTCGGCCTCACCGCTCGCCGCTCGCCCCCCGCGGGGATCGTGCGACCCGACCCGGGTTGAACCCCGCACTACGTCAGATTCTGCCCCACGAATCGCTTGCGCGCGACCTCGCGCCCGGGCGCCCCCCCGCCGCGCGGCGATGCGGCCCGCTCTGCGCGCACGTGCTAGGCGCGACTGCGTAGCGTTGCCCCGCGCAATAACGAGGCGCAGGCTCGCCCGGCGCAGCACCGGACGCGGGAGCCTCGTCTCCGACCGTGACCCAGGCCAGCCGTCGCCCGGCCGCGGCCGCCGTCGTGGATGCCGACGGGTACGGCTCCGCTCCCGGCTGCCGCCGGGTTGGCTTGACGGGCCGCGCTGCGCTTGACTTACCACCATGGCTCCCCTCGTCGCCCATCGCGTCCGGCACGCGAGGTCATAGCGGCAATGAAGACGTGCGCTGCGTGCGGCGCGATGCTCCCGGAGGCCGCGCGGTTCTGTCCCTCGTGCGCTGCGCCGATCGAGGCGGCGCCGGAGGAGCGGGAGCGGAAGCTCGCGACGATCGTCTTCGCCGACCTCGCCGGCTCGACGGAGCTGGGCGCGTCACAGGATCCCGAACGGACGCGCGCGCTTCTCGACCGGTTCTACGAAGCGATGGCGGGCGAGATCGAGACAGCAGGAGGCACGGTCGAGAAGTTCGCCGGCGACGCGGTGATGGCTGTCTTCGGCGCTCCGGCATCGCTCGAGGATCACGCCGAGCGGGCGCTGCACGCAGCGGTGGCCATGCAGCGGCGGCTGCGCGAGCTCGTCGGCGACGCGCTGGCGCTTCGTATCGGCGTCAACACCGGCCCGGTCGTCGTCGGCAAGCCGCGCGAGGGAAGCTCGTTCGTCACGGGAGACCCGGTGAACGTGGCGGCCCGGCTCGAGCAGGCGGCCGAGGCCGGCGAGATCCTCGCCGGCGAGCGGACCGTGTCGAGCGTCCGCGGCGCGTTCGAGTTCGGCGAGCCTCGGACGATCGAGGCGAAAGGGAAGTCCGAGGGCGTCCCGTGCCGGCGGGTCGTGCGCGCGCTGTCGCTGATGCGGCCGCGCGGCGTCGGCGGTCTCAGGCGCGCCTTCGTAGGCCGCGACGAGGACCTGAGCGTGCTCGAGCGCGCCTACGACGACGTCATCGCGGAGCGGATGCCGCGGCTGGTGACGGTCCTCGGCGACGCCGGGGTCGGCAAGACGCGGCTCCTCCGCGAGTTCTGGGAGCGCCTCGGCGGGCGCTCGCCGGAGCCGCAGCGGCGGGTGGGGCGCTGCCTTTCGTACGGTGAGGGGATCACGTACTGGCCGCTCGGCGAGGTCCTGAAGGAGCAGCTCGGCATCGTCGACAGCGACCCGCCCGCCGTAGCACTGGAGCGGCTCGAGTCGCGGCGGATCCTCGGTCTGACGCTCGGGCTGGACGTCGCGCAGGGGCTCCATCCGCTCGTGGCCCGCGACCGGTTCCAGGACGCCTGGGTCGAGTTTCTCGAGGAGATGACCCGCGAGCGCCCGGCGGTGATCCTGATCGAGGACGTCCACTGGGCGGAGGAGCAGCTGCTCGACCTGCTGGAGCGGCTGGTGCGCGACACGCGCGGGCCGTTCCTGCTGCTCGCGACGGCGCGCCCGGAGCTGCTCCAGGAGCGGCCCGGGTGGGGCGCGCGCGTTCCGCGGACGACCCTCGCGCTCGATGCGCTCTCGGCGGACGACGCCGTCAGGATGCTGGACGCGCTGCTAGGCGGCACGCTGCCGGGCGGCCTGCGCGACGTCGTCGTGCACCGGGCCGAAGGGAACCCGTTCTTCGTCGAGGAGCTGGTCGCGACGCTGATCGACCGGAACCTCCTGCACCGGCAGAACGGTTCCTGGCGCATGGCGGACCTCCCGCCGGACTTCGCCATCCCGGACACGGTGCAGGCGGTTGTCGCCGCGCGGGTCGACCTCCTCGAGCCCGACGAGAAGCAGGCGCTCCAGGCGGCCTCCGTGATCGGGAGGGTCTTCTGGGCTGGCCCCGTCTACGAGCTCGTGGGCGGCGCGCGGCCGGACCTGAGCGTCCTCGAGGAGCGCGACTTCATTCGCCGCCGGCCCGGCTCGTCACTTGCCGGCGACCGCGAGTACGCGATCAAGCACGCGCTCACGCGCGAAGTGGCGTACGCCAGTCTTCCGCGAGGCAGGCGGGCGCGGCTCCATGCCGCATTCGCGCGCTGGCTCGAGCGGACGGACGCGCGGGACGAGTACGCATCCTTGCTCGCGCATCATTACGCCGAAGCCGTCCGCGCCGAGGACGAGGATCTCGCGTGGAGCGGCGCCGAACGCGAGCTGGGCGAGCTCCGAGCGCGAGCGCGCGCGTGGCTTCGCCGCGCCGCGGACTTGGCGATCGGCCGCTTCGAGATCGACGAGGGCCTGGCGCTGCTCCACCGCGCGCTCGAGCTCGAGACCGACGAGGGCCGGCGCGCTGATCTCTGGCGGGCGGTCGGCCGCGCGAACGTTCTCAAGTTCGACGGCGAGGCGTTCTGGACGGCTATGCAGGCGTCCCTCGTCGGCAGTGACCAGGTGGCCGCCGCCGAGACGTACGCAGAGCTCGCGTTCCAGACGGCGACGCGTGGCGGGATGTGGAGACGCCGCCCCGACAGGGAGCTGATCGAGGGTTGGATCGACCGTGCGCTTGCTCTGTGCGAACCCGACACTTCCGCTCGAGCTCGGGCGTTGATCGCTCGCGTCACGGTCGACCCCGAGGCGTTCAGCGACGCGGCACAGGAGGCGGCCGAGCTGGCGGAGCGGCTGCGCGACGTCGAGCTCCAGTCATGGGCATGGGGCGCACGCGCGTTCGCGGCGATCGCCCGCGGCGAGTATCAGGAGGGGTACGTGTGGGACCGGAAGCGGCTCGAGCTCCTTCCCCAGCTCACCGATCCTGACCACATCGCCTGGATCCACGAGCACGTCGCCCTGCGGTGCGTGCTCGCGGGACGGCTCGACGACGCGCGCGCGGGGGCGCGCGCGCACGAGCAGGTGACCAGGACGCTCACGCCACATCACCGCCTGCACACTGCGGCGTTGCTGGTCCGGGTTGAGGCGCGAGCGGGCTGCTGGGGCAGCGTTCGCGGCCTCTCTTCCGGCGCGGAGGAGGCCGTCGCCGCCAACGCCGCAACGCCGTGCGCGCTCAACGCCGCCGTTTTGCTCGACTGCGCGCTCGCGCACGCATTCGAGGGCGACGAAGGAGAAGCGCGGCGCCTGCAGGAGGCCGCGGACTCGCTCGGCATGGAGGGTTACGTGATGCTGCTCGAGCCTGCGCGTATCGCGCTGGCGCTCACCCGCGGGGCGCTCGACGAAGTCGCGCGCAGGCTCGACGGGTGGAGACCGGGCGGCCTGGGTGACGTACTCGGCCTCGTCGCGCGCCTCGACGCGCTCGTCGCTCTCGGTCGACGGAAGGAAGTCGAGGAGGAGGCCCCGTCGCTGCTCAGGCCGGGAACGTACCTCGAGCCGTTCGTGCTGCGTGCCCTCGGATCAGTGCGCGGCGACGAGCGGCTCCTGTCCGAGGCGGCTGACCGGTTCCGGACGATGGGCCTCGAGTGGCACGCGGCCGAGACGCGGAAGCTCCTCCGCTAGTCCCCGTCGATCAGGGCCGGGCTCCGCCGACCGCTACGAACGTGAACCCCTGCTCGGACGACGCCACGAGCTGTCGCGTCGACTCGGGGCTCACGAACGCGATCACCCCCGGCTCGAGGTCGAGCACCTCGCCGTCGACACGGAGCGATCCCCGCCCACGGAGGGGAACGTAGACCTCCTCCTGGCGGTCGCCCGCGTGATCGTGTTCCAGTCCGGCAGCGCCGGGCGCGAGCTCGACCATGTTGATCCCGAACGCCTCGACACCGAGAAGGCGCGTGAGAGCCTTGAAGATGCCGCGCTGCGCCTCGACTTCGTCCGCATTGACCAGTTTGTACGCCACCTCGACTCCTTCGATGGACGCCAGCAGCTCACGAGTATCGAGCCGTCTCGACGCGGAGTCAACACGGCGATGAGCGCACGGCCGGCGCGCTGCGCTTCACGCCGCCACGCCCCTCGATGAGCGCGGTCCGTCGGCAAATCGGCGCCAGCAGCCGGCCAGCATGGGTATTACCCGTCTGTTGCCGTCGCGCTGCGCCGCGCGTGGCGAAGCGGGCGGGCAAGCCGCGACGTGCAGGGAAATTTCGCAGGTGGGCCGTGAAGGACTCGAACCTTCAACCTTGGGATTAAGAGTCCCCTGCTCTGCCAGTTGAGCTAACGGCCCCGGCGCGCCCAGTCTAGCCCGGGTCTCGTCGCAGGAGCCGAACCCGACCACGGGTAGGGGTCTCCCTCTAGCCGCGCGCCGGCGACGGCCTTACCGTCAGGTGCATGCACGTTGCGCTGATCGCGATGAGCGGCGTCCGGGCCGCGAACCCAGAGCTCACCCGGCTCGGACTGACGCTGCCCGGCTTCGTCGAGCGCTCGCGTGTGATCGCCTCGATGCCGACGCTCTCGCTGCTGACGCTGGCCGGGATGACGCCCGACCGCTTCGAGGTGAGCTACCACGAGGTCCGCGATCTGACGGAGATCGCCGACCTCCCCGCGTGCGACCTGGCCGCGTTCGCCACGCAGACGGCGCAGGTGAAGGACGCCTACGCGCTCGCGGCGCGCTTCCGCGCCGCCGGCGTGCCGACCGTTCTCGGCGGCCTGCACGCAACCGTGCTCCCGGACGAGGCGGAGCGGCACGTCGACGCCGTCGTCGTCGGCGAGGGAGAGCTCAGCTGGCCGCGCGTGCTCGAGGACGCCGAGCGCGGTCGCCTGCAGCGCCGCTACACCCCCGGCCCGAAGGAGTTCGACCTGCGCAACTCCCCCATGCCGCGCTTCGAGCTGCTGGATCCCGAGCGGTACAACCGCATCCCGATCCAGACGACGCGCGGCTGCCCGTGGCGGTGTGAGTTCTGCGCCAGCTCGATCCTGCTCGTTCGCGGCTACCGCATGAAGCCGGTCGACCGCGTGCTCGCCGAGCTCCGCGCCGTCCGACGGATCTGGCGACGGCCGTTCATCGAGTTCGCCGACGACAACACCTTCGTGAACAAGCGGCACGCGAAGGCGCTGATGCGCGCGCTCGCCGACGAGGGCGGCGTCCGCTGGTTCACCGAGACGGACGTCTCGGTCGCAGACGACGAGGAACTGCTCGCGCTGATGCGCGAGGCGGGCTGCGCCCAGGTGCTGATCGGCTTCGAGAGCCCGACGGCGGCGCCGCTCGCCGACGTGGAGCTCCGGCGCGACTGGAAGCGGCGCCGGTTCGACGGCTACAAGCGCGCGATCGCCCACATCCAGTCGCACGGGATCTCCGTCAACGGCTGCTTCGTGCTCGGGCTCGACGGCGCGACCGCCGCCGACTTCGCCGCCGTCCGCGACTTCGTCGAGGAGAGCGAGCTCCAGGAGGTGCAGATCACGGTCCAGACCGCGTTCCCGGGCACGCCGCTCTACGCGCGCCTCGCGCGCGACGGGCGACTGCTCGACGCGACCGCCTGGGAGAAGTGCACGCTGTTCGACGTGAACTTCCGCCCCGCGCGAATGTCCGTCGAGGAGCTCGAGCAGGGGCTGATCGAGCTCAGCCGCGACCTGTACTCGGCCGAGGCGAAGGCGCGGCGCAAGCAGCTCTTCCGCGAGACCCGCCGCGGCAGCCGGCCGCCGAGGAAACCCGATGTCCGCGCTGCCTGAGCCGGCCTCGCCGCGTTGGCGGTGGCTGTTCGCGGCGGTCGGCGTCTACGACCTCGTCCTCGGGCTCGCGTTCTTCCTCTTCTACCGCTCGCTGTTCGACCTGCTCGACATTGAGCTGCCGGCGAACGCGGCCTACCTCCATCTCGCCGCGGCCCTGATCGCCGTCCAGGGGTTCAGCTACCTGCTCGTCGCGCGGCGGCCGGTGCGCAACGTCGACCTCGTGCTCGTCGGCGTCGTCTACAAGGCCGCCTACTCCGCTCTCGCGCTCTACTACTGGCTGATCGACGAGGCGCCGCACACGATCTTCCTCTGGTTCGGCGTCGTCGACGCCGTGGTGCTCGTGCTGCTCCTCGTCTTCCTGCGGCGGCACCGCGAGGAGCTGTAGTGGCGACGCTCGCCGGACGCGCGGGCGCGAGCCCGATCGAGCGCTCGCACGACGCCCGCTTCGCAGGACGGCTGCGCCGCCTGGCGGCCGTGAGCGTGCCCGGACTCGGCTCGATCGGACTGCTCGCGCACACGACGCTCGAGACGGGGATGCTGCTCGTCGCCTCGCTGTACGCCGGCTGGGCACTGATGCCGACGCTGCTCCTGCTCGGTGTAGCGCGCCCGCTCCTCCGCTACGCCCTCGCACTGCCGTCGGCGCTCGTCGGCGTGCCGCTGCTCGTGATCTGCGTGCGTCACCTGCCGGCGGACGGCCTCGCCGCCGCGGGCTGGCTGGCCGTCACGGCGGGGATCCTGCTCGGAGGGCTGCTCGGTCTGTGGTTCTGGTTCCGCCTGCTCCCGGTCCCGGCTGCGCTCGACGACCCGTTCGCGCGCGGCCGGTGGACGCTCGTCGCGCTGCACGTCGCGCTCGTCGTCGGCGGACTGCTGGCCGTCGCCCTCGCGGCGCTCGTCTGAGTAGCCTCCCCCGGCGTGAAGGTCCTCTCGGTGGTCGGCAACCGTCCGCAATTCATCAAGTCCGCGCCACTGTCGCTCGCGCTGCGCCAGCATGGCGTCGACGAGGTCGTCGTCCACACCGGCCAGCACTACGACCGCGAGCTGTCGCGGGTGTTCTTCGACGAGCTGGGGCTCGGCGAGCCGGCCTACCGCGTGGACGCGCGCAGCCCCGACGTCGAGCGGATGCGGCCCGCGATCGCGGCGGCGATCGAGGCCGAGCGACCCGACTCGGTGCTCGTCTACGGCGACACGAACTCGACCCTGGCCGGAGCGCGCGCGGCGGCGGCCTCCGGCGCGCCGCTCGTCCACGTCGAGGCCGGGCTGCGCAGCGGCGACTGGTCGATGCCCGAGGAGCACAACCGAGTCGAGGTCGACCGCCTGGCGCAGCTCCTGCTCGCCCCCGACGAGCGGTCGCGCGAGACGCTCGTCCGCGAAGGCGTCGCCGGCCGGATCGAGGTCGTGGGCGACGTCATGGCGGACGCGTCCCGCCTGCTCCGACCGGTGGCGCGCGAGCGGTCGCGCATCCTCTCGCGGCTGGCGCTCGAGCCCGGCGGGTACGTCGTGGCCACGATCCACCGCGAGGCCAACGTCCACCCGGCTCGGCTGGCGCCGCTCGTCGCCGACCTGGGCGCGATCCACGAGCCCGTCGTCTTCCCGACCCACCCGCGCACGCGCCGCGCGATCGACACGAGCCGGCTCGGTGTGCGGGCGAACGTGCACCTCGTCGAGCCGCTCGGCTACGTCGACTTCGCCGCACTCGCGTCGCGGGCGCGGGTGATCGTCACCGACTCCGGCGGCCTGCAGAAGGAGGCGTACTGGTACGGCGTCCCCTGCGTGACCGTACGGCCCTCGACGGAGTGGGTGGACACCGTCGAGGCGGGCGCGAACGTGCTCGTCGAGCCGGGCGGGATCGCCGCGGCGGTCGCGGCGGCGCGGATGCCGCCCGAGCGGCCGCCGCTGTACGGAGACGGGCACGCCGCGGACCGGATCGCGGAGCTCGTGGCTAGGCTTGCCCGGTCATGACGACGGTGGGCGTCGCCGGCCTCGGCTACTGGGGACCCAACCTCGCGCGCAACTTCGCCGAGCTCGGGGAGCTCCGCTGGCTCTGCGACGTCTCTCCCGAGCTGCGGGACCGCTTCGCCGTCCGCTACCCCCAGGCCCGCGTGACCGGCGACCTCGACGAGATGCTCGCCGACCCCGAGCTCGACGCGGTCGCGATCGCGACGCCCGTCCCGACCCACTATCCGCTCGCGAGGCGCGCGTTGCTCGCCGGCAAGCACACCTTCGTCGAGAAGCCGCCCGCGCAGCGCGCCGACGAGATGGAGGAGCTGTGCGCGCTGGCCGAGGAGCGCGACCTCACGCTCATGCCCGGCCACCTGCTGCTCTACCACCCCGGCGTGCGCAAGCTGAAGGAGCTCGTCGACCGCGGCGAGCTCGGCGAGGTGCTGTGCGTGTACGGGAACCGCCAGAACCTGGGCGTGTTCCGGACGAACGAGAACGCACTGCTCTCGCTCGGCGTCCACGACCTGTCGGTGGTCCTGTACCTGCTCGACGAGGAGCCGTCCGAAGTGGTCGCGCACGGGAACTCGTTCCTGACCCCGGGCGTCGAGGACGTCGTCTTCTGCTTCCTGCGCTTCCCC
>JACVRR010000129.1 GCA_014534345.1 Thermoleophilia bacterium
AGGACTGGGAGCCGGAGCGGCGCGTCCCGCTCGTCTTCTTCGTCCCGCTCGAGCGCCCCCGGCTCCGGCCGGAGGCCGCGCTCGGCGCCGACAGCTCGTCCACCCGCCGCTCGAGCTCGGCCACGCGCCGCTCGAGCTCGTCGAGGCCGCGCATGCGGCGCTGCAGCTCGTCCATCCGGTCGCGCAGCGACTGCGCCACGCCGAGCAGGCGGTCGGCGCCGGGCGCGTCCGAGAGCCGCTGGATCGCCTCCTCGCCGCGGTCGGCCAGCCTCGTCAGCAGATCCTTCGGTTCCCGCTTCGCCATCGAGCCTCCTTCGTCGGGTCAGGGGTGCACGATCACAGGCGTCCCGGTCGGCGCCGCCCGGAACAGCCGGCGCAGCACGGGGTTGGGCACGCGGATGCAGCCGTTCGAGACGGCGCGGCCGATCGACCAGGGCGCGTTCGTGCCGTGGATCGCGACGGGGCCGCCCTGCGTCCAGCCCGTGAGCACGTTCGAGAACGCCGAGATCCCGATCGCGCCGGGCCCGAACGGCCCGGACGGGTTGCTCGGGATCAGCTTCTGGTTCACGTAGAAGCGCCCGATCGGCGTAGGCGTCGCCGACGAGCCGACGGCCGTGCGCGCCACGAGGACGCGTCGGCCGCCGCGGTAGAAGGTCAGCCGCCGGTCCGACACGTCCACCTCGATCCTCGTCCGCACCTGCGCCACCCACACTGCGAAGGCGTGCACCCAGCCCGTGCTCCCGTTCGGCCGCATCGGCACCTGCACGCGGTACCATGTCGCGCGGCAGGCGGGGCCGACGACGGCGCCGGTGACGCCGAGCACCGTCCGCACGCCGTTCATGTTCACGAGGCCGAGGCGGGCGAAGGGGCGGCTCCCGGGCCTGCGGTAGACGCGGAGCGGCCTCTGCGCGACGGCGGCGTAGGCCGCGCGGGCGGAGCCGAGGCGGTGGAACGAGCCGGCCCTGCACGAGCGGGCCTTGCCGACGCGCGGCGGCTTGGGCGCCTTGGCCGCGGTCGAGACCGTTTGCCGCGCCGCGGCGACGCCGCCGCAGCCGGCGAGGGCGAGCGCGAGCGCGAGCAGGACGGGGATGGGCGTACGTCGACTCGTCACAACTTCTTCACCATTTTGGGCGTCGACATCTCCGAGCTCAAAGCTACCGTGAGAAGAACGTGAACGATTCATCCTCCGCCCGCAAGGCCGGGCCGGGCCACACCCACGAGGCGGTCACCGAGCACGCGCTCCGCCAGCGCGCCGGCGTGCCGTACGAGGTCGAGCGCGTCGTCTGCCTGGCGTGCCGGCGCGTTCTCGCCGAGCGCACGCTCCGCCGGGCCGCTGCCTAGGGTCTAGCCGAGCAGCTCGTCGGCGAGCGCCGCGAGCACCTCGCCGGCGCTGCCGTCGATCCTGACGGTCGCGCGCGAGTCGAAGGCGGTCGGGCCGAGGTTGACGATCGCGAGGTCGCCGCCCGCGTCGACGGTCTCGAGGGGCAGGCCCGCGACCGGGTACACCTCGAGCGCAGAGCCGACGACGAGGAGGAGCGCCGCCCGCCGCGCGAGCTCCGTAGCGCGCTCCATCGCGCCTTCCGGGAGCAGCTCGCCGAAGAAGACGACGTCGGGCTTGAGCACGCTGCCGCAGGCGGGGCAGCGCGGGACGCCCTGGTCGCCGAGGAGCTCGAGCACTTGCGCGAGCGGGTAGCGGGCGTCGCAGCCGGGGCAGGTCGAGGTCCGGATCGAGCCGTGCACCTCGACCACCTCGCGGCTGCCGGCGCGCTCGTGCAGGAGGTCGATGTTCTGCGTCACGACCGCCTCCACGAGGCCGGCGCGCTCGAGCCGCGCGAGCGCGAGGTGCGCGGCGTTCGGCTCCGCCTCGGTCAGCGTCGCGAACCGAGGCGCGTAGAAGCGCCAGACCTTCTCGGGGTCGGCCCGGAACGCCTCGACCGAGCCGTACTCGAGCGGATCGAACTGCGCCCACAGGCCGCTCGGCGAGCGGAAGTCGGGGATGCCGCTCTCGGTGGAGACCCCCGCGCCGGTGAGGACGACGCACGGCCGGCGCTCGCGGACGAGCGCGGCGAGCGCTCGGACGTCCACGACTACGCCGCCGCCTGCCGCAGCTTCGCGAGCGCGCGCTCCTCGAGCTGGCGCACGCGCTCGGCGCTCAGGCCGAGCCGCTCCCCCACCTCGCGCAGGCTCTCGCTCGGGCGGCCGTCGAGGCCGAAGCGCGCGTCCACGATCTCGCGCTCGCGCGCCGTCAGTCGCGCCAGGAGCGCCCGCAGCTGCCGCGCCGCCAGCGCGTCGAGGACGTCCTCGTAGTCCTGCGCCGAGAGCGGGTCGTCGAGCAGGTCGCCGAGCACGCCGAGCTGGCCGTCCGCGTCCTCGAGCGGCTCGGACAGGCTGCGCGTGCGCGCGTCGGCGCGGGCGAGCGCGACGACGCTCCGCTCGTCGAGCTCGAGGCGCTCGCCCAGCTCGCCGAGCGACGGCTCCCGCCGCTCGGCGGCATACACGCGCGCGTGCTCCGACTTCAGGCGCGCGAGCTGCCGGAGCGCCTTCGGCGGCAGCCGCAGCGGGCGGACGAAGTCGCTGCGCAGCTCCTGCAGCGCCTGCCGCACCCACCACGCCGCGTACGCCTCGAACGGGACGCCCCGGTCGGGGTCGTAGCGCGCGAGCGCGCGCAGGATGCCGACGCACCCTTCCTGGATCAGGTCGGCGAGGTCGAGCCCGTCCACCCGGTACGACCGGGCGAGCGAGACGACGAGCGGGATCGAGCGCTCGATCAGCCTTTCGCGCGCGGCGACGTCGCCGGCCTGCGCGGCGCGGACGAGCTCCTGCCCGTCGCGGGACGCGGGCTCGAGGGAGGCGAGGTAGGAGCCGACGCCACTCGCCGATTCCTCGACGGCGCGGACCTCGGCTTGGGTCAGGCTCTCCACGCGCTCATCGTGCCAGGGCCCATCGAGCCGGGCTCCGGCGCCCGCCGCGAGGCGCCGGAGCCGGCTCCGCCGCGCTTACCGGTTCAGGGCCTTCTTGCCGCCGTTCAGTGCGATCCTCTTCGGCTTCTGCTCGGCCGGCTTGGGCACGCGCAGCTCGAGCACGCCGTCGTGGTAGTCGGCCGTGATCGTGTCGGCGTCCACGCCCTGGGGCAGCGTCAGGTTCCGGACGAAGGAGCCGTACGGCCGCTCGCCGAGGCGGGCCTCGCCGGTCTCGACCGGGGTCCGCACGCCCGAGATCGAGAGCACCCGCTCCTCGACCTCGATCGACACGTCCTCGCTCTTGACGCCCGGGAGGTCGACGAACACGAGATAGTCGTCGGCCGTCTCGCGGACGTCGATGGTCGGGACGAACCCGGTGACACGACCGTTCCCGGTGCCGAAGAAGCGCTCGAAGACGTCGTCCACCAGGCGCAGGTCGGTCAGGAACGGGTCGCGCGTCAGGTGAGTCGCAACCATTCGGAACCTCCTCTCGCTCGATGGATGTCGTGTTCGGGGCCACGGCCCCCGCAGACAGGGATAGGCCGCGGAGCGGGAGCGTCAAGCCCTAGTGTTGGGCCGTGGACGGGTTCCGCTTCTCGACCGAGGTGGCGGTGCGGTTCGCCGAGACCGACGCGCAGGGGATCGTCCACAACTCCGTCTACCTCGTCTGGTTCGAGCTCGCGCGCGTCGACTACCTCGAGCGCTTCGCCGGCGGCTACCAGCTCCTGCGCGAGCGCGGGATCGAGGCGCTCGTGCTGGAGTCGCACGTCCGGTACGTCGTGCCCGCCCGGTTCGGCGACCGCGTGCGGATCCACGCCCGCTGCAGCGACGTCCGCGGCGCGCGCTTCCGCTACGACTACGTCGTCGAGCGGGAGGGCGAGCGGCTCGCCGACGGCTGGACGACCCATGCGACGGCGGACGCGCGAACGCTGCGGCCAACGCGGGTGCCGGCATGGCTGGTCGAGGCTATCGCTACGGCTGAGTCCGGGTCGTCGTCGTCGTAGCCGCGGTCGTAGTCTTCGCCGTCGACGTCGTGGTCGTCGTCGTGGTCGTGGCGGTGGTCGTCTTCGGCTTCGGATTCTTCGTGCCGACGCGGATCACCGCCGGCTCCGAGCGGTAGTACGACGACCAGGTCGTGTCGGAGAGGAGCTTCCCGGCGGCGTCGTAGACCCGGCGGCGGACGCTCGTCGAGCGGGCCGGCTCGCCCGAGTCCTCGACCACCGTCTCGCCGGCGGCGAGGCTCGGGTCGCGAACGCGCCGCACGGGCGCTGCGGCCGTCTCCAGGAGCGGAGCCGTGTCGCTGACGACGCGGCGGTGGGTGGGCGTGCCGTAGAGGCCGACGACGAGCGACGAGGCGCCGACGAAGGTGCGCAGGAGCAGCCAGTGACCCGTGTCGTTGACGAACCTGAGGTCGACGTCCGGGTAGTTCACGGTCGCGTCGCGCCCCTGCGGGTAGTGGCTGATGTAGAGGGCGTGGTTCGTGCGCGCGGTGATCGGCAGGCCCGCCTCGTACGCCGCGTTGAAGACCGTGGTCGAGACCTGGCACACGCCCCCGCCGAGACCCGTCTGGAGCTCGCCGTTGATGATCACCGGGGCCGTGCGGAAGCCCTTCGCCGCCGTCCGCTCCCCGGTCGTGCCGTTGAACGAGAAGGTCGCGCCGGGCGCGATCAGGTGCCGGTCGACGAGGTGCGCGACGAGCTGGACGTTGTGGATCCGGTTCGCGTCGCCGCCGTAGTAGGTCTGGTAGCTGCCGGCGAGCCCGACGATGCCGTACGAGCGCGCTTCCTCGGTCGTCCGCTTCGGCGCCGACTCCCGCACGGTCACGCGCGCCACCCGCCGCTGGGGCGAGAGCGCCGCCTTGAGGAGCGCGTCGGCGGTCGCTCGCGCGTCGAGCTCGAGGCCGGGCCGGGAAGGCACGACGCGGACGCGGCCGCTCGCGGAGATGGCCCAGTCGGCGTCGCGCGCGGGACGATCGACGGTGCGCGCGAGGCGATGGAGCCACGCGTCCGCCCGCGGCCCGCCGACGGCGAGCGTGCGCCGACCGTCGCGCGGCAGCGAGAGCAGCTCCGCGATCCGCCAGCGCGGCAGGCGCCAGCGCGTCGGCCCGAGCGCGAGCCGGACCGGCGCGGAGAGCGCGACCCGGGCCTGCGCGGCGGCGTGGCGCAGGTCGTCCGCCTGCACGCGCACCGGGTCGGTCCGGGTGGGGAGCAGGACGGGATCCCGCTCCAGGCTCGCGAGCGCGTGCGCGATCGCGGTCGCGGCGCGCGCCCGGTCGAGCCGGCGGCCCGGCCGGGCGGAGACGACCTGAGGGCGGAGGCCCCGCAGGCGCAGGGCGGCGTCGCGATGCGGCCGGTCGGCCGCCTTCGCGATCCGGCTCACCTCGTAGTCCAGCGCAGCCTCGTACACACGCGCGGGCGGCGTCACGTCGGCGCCGAAGACGCGCACCTCGATGCGGCGGAAGCCGCGGAGGGGCCCGACGCCGCCGCCCTGGCGCGCCGCCGCCGCGACCGCGGCGCCCCAGTCGACGCGGACGCCGAGCTGCTTCGGGCGCAGCCGCCACGTCCGCCCGCCGACGTGGAACTCGACGGGGACGTCGGCGAGGGCGCGCGAGCGGCGCTCGAGGAACGCGCGCGCCTGGCTCGGCGAGAGGCCGCCGACGTCGACCCCCGCGATCCGCACGCCTTCGGCGAGCCTGGCCGGGGAGCCGGCGAAGGCGAGCCCGAAGGCCGACCCGGCGACGACGACGATTCCTGCGCCCACGAGCGATCGCTGCCAGGTCAGCCACGGGATGCGGGGGCGAGGCGGCTGGAGCACGACCTTCCAGGATACGTGCCGCTCTCGCTCCCCCCGGCGCTCGCGCCGGCCGCGGACGACGGGCCGAACGAGATGCCGCTCGCCGAATGTCGCTCTCCACGCCAGCTCGCGGCCGAGCCGCGTCGTCGCGCATTCGTAACGCTTCCGGCACTGACACGTGCGCCTTGCGCACGTAGCCTGACGGCTGGTGGGCGGGGTAAGGGGCTCCCGGTAGTCGGGCGCGCGTCTGCAATCTAGAAGGTGAAGAGCTCGATGCCGCCGCTCACGTTCAGCTCGACGCCCGTGATGTACGACGCCAGGTCGGAGCACAGGAACGCGATCGCGTTCGCGACCTCCTGGGGGTCGCCGGCCCGGCGCATCGCCGTCCGCCTCACCATCCGCTCGTTCATCTCCGGGTTCCCGAACGCGAACGCCTCCGTGCCGATCAGGCCCGGGACGATCGCGTTCACGGTGATCCCGTGCCGCGCGCCCTCGAGCGCGAGCGTCTTCGTGAGGCCGAGCAGGCCCGCCTTCGTGGTCGCGTAGCTCGCCTGTCCGAAGCCGCCGAGCGTGCCCGCCACCGAGGCCATGTTCACGATCCGACCCCAGCCGCGCTCGCGCATGTGCGGCCACACCGCCCGGGCGCAGTTGAAGGCACCGGTCAGGTTCACGCGCAGGTCGCGCTCCCACAGCTCGGGCGACTGGTCGGCGAGCTGGCCGACGTGGTCGAGCGTGCCCGCGTTGTTCACGAGCACGTCCACGGAGCCGAGCTCGGCGAGCGTCCGCTCGACCGCCTCCGCCACTTCGCCGGCGTCCGTCACGTCGCACTTGGCCACCAGCGCCCGCCGGCCGAGCCGCCGGATCTCCTCCGCCGTCGCCTCGGAGTAGACGAGCCCCTGCGCCCGCGCGGCCTGCGCGAGCGGCCCGTACCGCGCCGCCTCCTCCTCGGTCGTCTCCGACTCGACCTGGATGTCGGCGATGGCGACGTCGGCCCCCGCGCGGGCGAGCGTGAGCGCGTCGGCCCGTCCCAGCCCTCTCGACCCCCCGGTGACGAGCGCCACTCGCCCCGACAGGTCGATCGCGAGGCTCACCCGGGCCTGGGCAGGAAGATCTCTCGCGCGATGACCAGCCGCTGGATCTGCGACGTGCCCTCGTAGATCTGGAAGAGCTTCGCGTCGCGCATCAGCTTCTCGACCGGGTACTCCTTGATGTAGCCGTAGCCGCCGAAGATCTGGACCGCGTCGGTCGTGACCTTCATGGCCGTGTCCGCCGCAAACCGCTTCGCGAACGAGGACTGGAGCGTGCCGCGCTCGCCGCGGTCGAGCAGCCACGCCGCCTGCCACACGAGCAGGCGCGCGGCCTCGATCTCCGCGGCCATGTCCGCGATCAGGAAGCTGACGCCCTGGTGCATCGCGATCGGCACCTCGAAGGTGACGCGCTCCTTCGCGTACTCGACGGCGTAGTCGTAGGCGGCCTGCGCGACGCCGACCGCGCCGGCGGCCGTGCCGGGCCGCGTGTAGTCGAGCGTCCGCATCGCGATCTTGAAGCCGTCGCCCTCCTCGCCGAGCCGGTTCTCGGCCGGCAC
>JACVRR010000108.1 GCA_014534345.1 Thermoleophilia bacterium
GTACGTACCGACGCGACGAGGGCGTCCTCGAGCTCGAGCAGCCCGGGCGCGGAGGACGGACGTGACGAGCGCGTCCTCGAGCTCGGCGAGGCCCGCAGCCGGCGGCTCGGTGGTCGCCCAGACCGCGAACACCATCGGCAGCCCCGTGCGCTCGAGCCACAGACGGCCGAGGTCGTGGTGCGGCGTCGGGTCGTCGAACGCGCTGCGCAGCGCGGCGTCGCCGATCAGCAGCTTGGCGTCGGCGGCAGCGTCGAACGGGACGTGCTGCGCCTCGGGGAGCAGCACGCGCAGAAGGGCGACCGACGTCGCGCTCTCCGGCGTCACGGCGACGCTGCGCACGTGCTCGAGCGGCAGTCGCGAGACGAGCTGGATCGAGTCGACGGCGCCCTCCGACGAAACGCACAGCCGGGGCAGCAGCTGGAGCCGGTCGGCGTTGCGCGCGTACTCGATGGACGGGATCGGCGCGACGTCGACCTCGGCGGCCAGGAGGCGCCGGCTCAGTTCGGTCGGGACGCCGACCACTTCCTCGACGTCCGCGTCCAATTGGAAGAAGACGGGCGCCATGTTGACGTACGCGATGCGCCCGAGCCGGACCACGCCGCCGACTCTACCCGCGCAGCTCGTGCCCGAGCCGCTGCTCGAAGACACGACGGGCCGTCACGAGCTGGTCGCGGAGGAAGTCCGGCTCCTCCCCGCCGCGGTCCGTCAGCTCGGCGACGACAGCCTCGAACGCGCGCTCGGCATGCGGATCGCGGGGGCGCGCGAGCACGTCGGCGAGGGCCAGGTAGCCGCGGTCGAGGGCATCGTCCGCCCCGGCGGCACATGTCCGGTCGCGGGCGCGCTCGAACGCAGCGCGCGCCTCGTCGAGCTCGCGGGCGGCGAGCGCGTGCGCACCGACGACCCAGTGCGCCATCGCCGCGGTGAGCGGGAAGTCGGCGTCGGCGTACCGAGGATCCGCGCGCAGCTCGGCACAGCGGCAGGCGGCCTCGCGCCCCGCCCGCTCGGCCTCCGGTCGCACGTCGTCGCCCCACCCCGGCCAGGTGAAGGCCGCGAGGTCGTAGAGGACGCCCGCCAGCCGCGTCACCGGGCCGCCCGCCTCCTCGTACCGGCGCACCTGCTCCTGCTGCAGGCGAACGTACTCGGGCAGCGCGCGGTGCGACCAGTAGAGCGTGCGCCCGACCTCGCGGAAGCCGGCGGCCGGCCCGGGGACGGCCACCTCGTCCGCCGCGGCCGCGGCCGCGTCGATCGCCGCCCATGCGGCCGCCTCGTCGCCGGCGCGAAGGCGCTCGAGGACGTCGACCGCCACCGCGTCCCACGGCCCCGTCGCGACGGTCATCGGGTCACGTCCGCCGCAGGAAGTCGAGCAGGAGCGGAACGGCCCGCTCGTGCGCGTCCTCCTGCAGGTAGTGGCCCGCCTCGAGCTCGTGGACCTCCGCGGCGGAGAACTTCCGCTTCCAGTACTCCAGCGTCCGGCGCCGGAAGGCCCGGTCCTTCGTCGGCCACAGGATCAGCACCGGTTTCTCGGCGAGCCGCTCCAACCCCTCCTCGTTGCGGCGGCCGAGCGGGAGCGTCGGGTTGTCCTCGTCCCACGGGATCAGCCGGGGATAGCGGACGACGCCCGAGCGGCTCTCCGGCGCGGCGTGCGGCGCGAGGTAGGCGCGCCTGGCGGCGGCGTCGAGCGCTCGTGTCCCGCCGCGGAAGAGGAACACCCTGGTGAAGACCTGCAGCCGGCGGACGAGGAGCTCGCCGCTGCGGCCGCCGCGCAGCAGCCTGAAGAAGGCGGGCGGGCCGTCGGGGTAGTCGGGGAAGTTGTCGCTCCCGGGCCACGTGTTGAGCAGCACGAGGCGGCGGACGCGCTCGGGGTTCTCGACACCCCATGCGAGCCCGACCGGCCCGCCCCAGTCCTGGACGACGAGCGTCACGCCGTCGAGCGTGAGCTCCCGCATCAGCTCCGTGAAGTGAGCGGCGTGGCGCTGGACGGTGTACTCCTCGACTGCGGGCGGCTTCTCCGAGCGCCCGAACCCCATCTGGTCGTGCGCGACGGCGCGGAAGCCGGCGTCGGCGAGCGCGCGGATGAAGTGGCGGTACAGGTACGACCAGGTGGGCTGGCCGTGGAGCATCACGACGGGCTGCCCGTCCCGCGGGCCCTCGTCGACGTAGTGGAGGCGGACGCCGTCCGCAGTCGTCAGCCAGCGCGGCTCGTACGGCCACGTGCCCGCGAACGTCCAGTCTGGATTCGGCGTCTCCCCGGCCCGCGCTATCGCCGCACGCTCCTACTGGTAGACGCGTGTGACCCGGGAGACCCACCTCCCGCCCCGTCGGCGCCGAGGCTACCCCGAGACCCGCCACGCGTGGGAAGCGAGATCGTCACGAATCAGTCCCAGCGGCGGAGCTCGTTGTACAGCGTGTCCCGCTGCACGGGGATGCGGCCCGCCTCGCGCACGAACCGCACCAGCTCCTCGACCTTCTGCTCAGTCTCGGTGCGCGCGCCGGCGGCGTGGAAGATCTCCTCGCGCACGACGGTCCCCTGGACGTCGTTGGCGCCGAAGTGCAGCGCGAGCTGCGCCATCGGCAGCCCCATCATGATCCAGTAGGCCTTGATGTTCGGCACGTTGTCGAGCAGCAGCCTCGACACGGCGATCATCTTCAGGTCGTCCGCGCCGGTCGTGTGGCGCCAGCCGCGCCGCTCGAAGACGGTGTTCTCGGGGTGGAAGGCGAGCGGCACGAAGGCGATGAAGCCGCCGGTCTTGTCCTGCTGCTCGCGGAGGCGCAGCAGGTGGTCGACCCGCTCCTCGTACGTCTCGACGTGCCCGTACAGCAGCGTGCAGTGCGTCGGGATTCCGAGCCGGTGGGCCGTGTCGTGCACGTGGAACCAGACGTCCGGGTGCTCCTTGCCGGGCGCGACCAGCCGCCGCACCCGCTCGGCGAACACCTCGGCGCCCCCGCCGGGCAGCGACCCGAGCCCCACCGCCTTCAGCTCGCGCAGGACCTGCTCGTGCGTAAGCCCGGAGAGCGTGGTCATGTGGTGGATCTCGCTCGCCGTGTACAGCTTCAGGTGGACGGCCGGGAGCGCCTCGTGCAGCGCCCGCACGGTGTCGAGGTAGAACGCGAAGTCGACGTGCGGGCTCTCGCCGTTGACCATGTGGATCTCGGTGAACCCGGTTGCCTCGTGCCGGCGGACGGCGTCCTCGACCAGCTCCTCGGTCGAGAGCGTGTACGCGTGCGGCTGCTTCCGCGTCGCCGCGAAGGCGCAGAACTTGCACTTCACGCGGCAGACGTTCGTCTGGTTGAGGTACAGGTTCTGGACGAAGTAGACCTCGTCGCCGACGCCGCGCACGCGACGCGCGAGGTCGGCCAGCTCGCCGAGGGCGAGTAGGTCGTCGGTCTCGAGCAGCGTCAGCCCGTCCTCGAAGTCCAGCCGCTCGCCCGCCTCGATCTTCTCCCGGACCGAGGCGAGCGTCGACTCGCGCGCCGCGACGGCCACGGCCCGTTACCGCTCCCGGTTGACGACGGCGTCTGTCAAGGCGAGCAACTCCTCCCGGCGCAGACCCCCGTCCACCTGCGCGCGCGCCCTGCGAGCATACTCGAGGGCCACCTCGCGGGACCGCTCGAGCGCCCCGGTCGACGCGACGCGAACGAGCACCCCCTCCAGCGGCCCGCCTGCGAGGGCGCGGCGCACGACCTCGTCCTCGCGCGCCGCGAGCAGCAGCGGCAGGGTCGGCGTGCCCTCGCGCAGGTCGGTGCCGGGCATCTTTCCGGTGTCGGCCGCGTCCCCGGTGCAGTCGAGGATGTCGTCGGCGATCTGGAACGCGATCCCGAGCGCCAGCCCGAACTCGCCCGACCCGCCCGCCAGGCGGCACGCCGCCTCGAACAGCTTCCCGGTCTTCAGCGCGCACCGCTCCAGGTAGCTCTCGATGCTCGTATCCGGGTCGTGCGCCTGGCGGCGCTGCAGCGCCTCGCCACGTGCGAGCGAGACCGCCGCCTCGGCCAGCGTCCCCACCGCGTCCCGTGCGCCCGTCGCCGCCAGCGTCGCGAAGGCGCGCGCGAACAGGTAGTCGCCCGTGGCGATCGCGACCCGCGGCCCGTAGACGCTCCAGACCGACGGGCGGCCGTGTCGGAGCCGAGCGCCGTCGACGAGGTCGTCGTGGACGAGCGTCGCCATGTGCACGAGCTCGACGGCGACGGCAGCCTCGACCGGAGGAGCCGCGCCCTCGGGCGAGGCGAGGAAGACGAGCAGGGGGCGCAGCCGCTTGCCGCCTTCGAGCGCCTCGGCGCCCGCCTCGGCCGCCACGCCGGGGTACGCGGCGAGCGCGGTCTGCAGACCCTCCTCGACGTCGGCGAGGTACTCGTCCACACCCGCGGTCGCGCGCAGCTCTGCGAGCAGGGTCACCCAGCCTCCGCGGTGTGCAGCGCTACGATGCCGCCGGCGAACAGCCGGTACTCGACCCCGGCGAAGCCCGCGGCCCGAATCGCGTCCGCGAGCTCCTCGGGCCCCGGGAAGCGACGCACGCTGGCCGGCAGGTACGCGTACGCAGCCCCGCCGGGGAGCACCTTGCCGAGCAGCGGCACGACGCGGTCGAACCAGACGGCGTAGAACGCCCGCAGCAGCCCGCGCGGGCGGACGATCTCCAGGACGGCCAGCCGACCGCCCGGCCGCAGGACGCGTCGCAGCTCCGCGAGCCCCGCCTCGAGCTCCGGGACGTTGCGGATCCCGAACCCGACGGTCGCGGCGTCGAAGCTGCCGTCGGGGAACGGCAACGCGAGCAGGTCGCCCTGCACCCACTCGACCTCGCCCGACTTCCGCCGCGCGCGCTCGAGCATCCGCTCGGAGAAGTCGACCCCAGTGACTCGCGCGCCCGCACGAAGGCAGGCGAGCGCCAGGTCGCCCGTCCCGCAACAGGCGTCGAGCACGCGGTCGCCCGGCCGCACCGCCGCGTCCGCGGTCAGCCGGCGCCAGCGCCGGTCGAGGCCGGCGGTCATCACTCGGTTCATCGCGTCGTACACCGGCGCGATCCGGTCGAACATGCGCCGGACCTCGTCGGGAGGCAGCCTGCCGCTCTCGGCGGCGCGGGTCTCGGGGGCGCGGGTCACGGCTGGCCCCACCGCGGCGCAAGTGCGTTCTCGAGCCCGAGCTGGTCGAGCGCACGGGCGACGACGAAGTCCACCAAGTCGCCGATCGACTGCGGCCGGTGGTAGAAGCCGGGCGCCAGGAAGAGGATCACCGCCCCCGCCCGGCGCAGGCGGAGCATGTTCTCGAGGTGGATCGCCGACAACGGGGTCTCGCGCGGCATCAGCACGAGCTTGCGGCCCTCCTTGATCGCCACCGAGGCCGCGCGGTGGATCAGATTGTCCATCGCGCCGGAGGCGATCGTCCCGAGCGTGCCCATCGAGCACGGGCAGAGCACGTACGCGTCGACGCGCGCCGAGCCGCTCGCGTAGGGCGAGCGCCAGTCGTTCGGCTCGTAGACCGTGACGGCGGCGCCGTGCGGGGAGACCAGCCGCGCGAGGACGTCGCCCCGCGCGAGGTCGGGATCGCCGTACAGCTCGGTCGCGAGCACTTCGACGCCCGCGCCCGACGCGCAGACGCCGACCTCGGCTTCCGCCGCGGCCAGCGCCTCGAGCAGTCGTGCCGCGTACGGCGCGCCGGAGGCGCCGGTGATCCCCAGGAAGACGCGCACGACGGCCGGCCGCGGCTAGCCGCCGCCCGGGCCCTTCGACGCCTCGAGGAACACCGCGATCGCGCGCAGGTTCTCCTCCGGCTGCGTCGCGAACGACGGCATCGCTCCCGGCCCCTCGCGCATGATCTGGATGAACGCCTCGACGTTGCGCCCGGTCGCTCCGACCGCGGACAGGTCGGGCGCGCCCAGGTTGGCGCTACCCGAGCCGAGGTACGTGTGGCACTGCGTGCACGTCTCCGCGAAGAACTCGGCGCCGGGACGCGCCTCCTCGGGCAGGTTGTTGCGCTGGAACCAGGTGTCGATCTCCGCGGCCGTCGCGCCGAGCGCCTCGCGCACCGTCCCGCCCTTGTAGGTGAGCACGCCCATCGAGATCATCACGAGGACCCCGGCGACCACCGCGACCGGGCGGCGCAACGGCCGGCGCTCGCGCCGCCGGTCGAGGAACGGCAGCGAGATGAGCAGGATGAGCAGGATCGTCGGGACGCCGATCGTGGCCAGGATCACCGACTCCGGCCACTTGAAGATCCGCAGCAGGTAGAAGAGGAAGAAGAAGTACCAGTCCGGCCGCGGGATGAAGCTGATCGTCCCGGGGTCGGCCTTCTCGGTGTACCGGGGCCCGAGGATCCCCGCGCCTTCCTCGCCGGGCTCCTCGTTCGAGTCGAAGTACCAGATGCAGGCGAGCGCGACGATCACCGCCACGACCACGACGCTCATCACGGTGTCGTGGAACATCGCGTACGGGTAGAACGGCTTCCCGCGCCGCTGGACGTCCTCCTTGTACGACGCGTACGCCTGCCGCCGCTCGTCTACACGGGCCAAGACCGACCTCCCGTGCGCGATCCGCCGCCGCTGCGAGCCCCGCGGAGCGCCGTCACGAGCGGACCCTCCGGCGCGCGCCCGGACGCACCAGTCCCGCCCGTGCGCCGTCGCGCGACGGCGGCGGCAGCGGCATCGCGTCCCCGGCGGGGCGGTCGGACCAGGGCGGCGAGGAGACACCGAGGCGGATGACGAGGTACAGATGGAGCCCGATCAGGGCGAAGATCGCCCCCGGCACGAGCAGCATGTGGAGCGCGTAGAAGCGGCTGAGCGTCTCGGGGCCGAAGTCGGCACCGCCGTTCAGGAGGTTGACGAGGAACGGCCCCAGGATCGGCGCGGTGCCGTTGATGTTGATCGCGACGACCGTCGCCCAGTACCCCGTCTGGTCGTAGGGGAGCAGGTACCCGGTCAGGCCCTCGAACAGGCCGAGCACGAGCAGGAGGACGCCGATGACCCAGTTCAGCTCGCGCGGGTACTTGTAGGCGCCGTAGAGAAAAACGCGCCCCATGTGCAGGAACATCAGGATGATGAACACGCTCGCACCCCAGCGGTGCATGCCGCGGACGAGCCAGCCGAGCGTCAGCTCGTTCGTGATCTTCTGGATCGACTCGTAGGCGGTGCCCGGGTCGGGCCGGTAGTACATCGCCAGGATTGCGCCGGTCAGCGCCTGGACGATGAACGCGGTCAGCGTCGCCGAGCCGAGCGTGTGCGCCCAGTTCGTGTCGTGCGGGACCTTGCGGAAGAGGAAGTAGCGGACGCCGCCGATGAGCCCCGACCGCTCCTCGATCCAGTCGAGCGGGTAGTTGACGATCCGGCGCAGCAGCGAGGGCGGACGGCGCGCCATCTACAGGTTCGGAGCGGGGAACGGGTAGAGGATCTGCTGGATCCCGTCGACGTGCTCGCCGGGGTAGAAGCGGTGGTACTTCTTGATCCGCGCGTCCTTGCCCTCGCCCTCGACCTCGCCGACGCTGTACGCCTTGCCGATCCAGAGGTGGCCGTCGCGGATCGAGAACTCGTAGCGGTCGAGCGCGCGCACGGGCGGGCCCGCCGTGCGGTTACCCTCGATGCTGTAGGCGCCGCCGTGGCAGGGGCAGGTGAACCCCGACGGGTTGGTCGGGATGAGGGTGACGGTCCCGTGCTCGACCTCTATCTCCTCGCTGTCCTCCTCGTTGAGCGACCCCTGCGGCTGTGTCGGGCAGCCGAGGTGGGCGCAGCGGTTCGAGATGATCGTGAAGCTCGGAACGCCGTTCAGGTCGCCGTTGTGGCGGACGAACGCCGTCCGCCGGGAAACCTCGCCGTGCTCGGGGTCCTCGAGGAAGGTTGCGACGCGCCACTCGCCCTCCGGGAAGTTCTCGAGCGGGCCGAGGTCGGATCCCTGCGGCTCCTGGTCGACGAAGGCCGGCAGTACGGCGAACCCGAGCGCGGGCACGGTGACGATGCCGCCGATCAGCGCGCCGAGGCCGAGCGTCGCGCCCTCGAGGAACACGTTGCGCGGATACCGGTGGATCTCCTCCTCGTCCATCGCCGGCAGCGCCGCTTCGGCCTGCCGCGCGGGGACGGGCGCCGCGCCGATCCCCTGCGGCGGCGGGGGCTCCGGAGCGGCGGGCGCGGTCGGTGTCCCCTCGACGACGTCGCGCACCCACAGGAAGCCGAAGCCGACGGTCAGCAGGGCGCCGAGCAGGACGATCCCCCAGCCGACGATCAGCCCGAGCAGCAGAACCGCCACGCCGACCGCGAACCCGACCGGCCAGAGGCTCGGCGGCGGCGTGTGGGGCGTCTCAGGTCGGTGCGGCTCCACCGGCTGGATTCAATCCTTCCACAGCGAGCGCCGTCAACGACGCAACAGCTGGCGCAAGCGGCGCGATGCGCCGTCGTGCGCGGCAGCCGCGCCCAGGTCGATGCCGTATTCCTCCCAGCGCCTGTCGACGAGCTCACGGACGTCCGGAGTCATCACGATCTCCTCCGGCCACTCGCGCGTCCCCTCCAGCGGACCCTTCGCGGTCGCGTCGATGCCGATCTTGCCGCCGACGAACTGCAGCGTCGGGGCGTGGTCGAGGTGGTCGAGCGGCCCCTCGGTGAGCACGACGTCGCGCTTCGGGTCGACGTTCGCCCCGACGTAGAAGAAGACCTGCTCGTAGTCGTGGACGTCGACGTGCTCGTCGACGACGACGACGGCCTTCGAGAGCGACAGCATCCCGAGCCCCCAGATCGCGTGCATCACCTTGCGTGCGTGGCCGGGGAAGGCCTTCCGGATCGAGACGATGACGCAGTTGTGGAACGTACCCGCGACCGGAAGGTCGTAATCGACGATCTCCGGCACCGTCATCCGCACCGCCGGCAGGA
>JACVRR010000094.1 GCA_014534345.1 Thermoleophilia bacterium
CAGCTCGGTGCGGAACTCCTTGACCGGAACGGGGTCGTCCTCGCCGGCGCGGGCCTTGCGCAGCGAGTTGAGCGCCGAGCGGAGGAAGCTCGTCACCGTCACGCCGGGAATCGCGTGCGGGTACTGGAAGGCGAGAAAGAGCCCGCGCTGCGCCCGCTCGTCGGCGTCGAGCTCGGTCACGTCCTCGCCGTCGAAGAGGATCTGGCCCTCGGTGATCTCGTACGCCGGGTGGCCCATCACCGCGTAGGCGAGGGTCGACTTGCCCGACCCGTTCGGGCCCATCACGGCGTGCACCTCGTTCGTGTCCACGGACAGGTCGACGCCCTTGACGATCGGCGTCCCGTCCTCCAGTGCGACGTGCACGTTCCTCAGCTCGAGCACTGCCACTTCGTGATCCCTCTTTCCTTGGAAACAGCAGGGTTCTCGACCCCGCTCGTGCCGCCCATGATAGCGACCGCCTCCTCGTTCCCGAGCACGGTCGCGGGCTAGACCAGTTCGCGCTCTACCAGCTCGGCTTCGACTGCCTCGCGGGTCAGGAGCGCGTCGCGTAGCTCGCCCCGGGAGAACAGCGGCAGCTGGTCTCCGTAGTGCGGCGACTCGGGTCGCGAGCTATTGCCGTAGCTGAGCAGAACACGGGCGCGCACGGGCCGCGTGAACTCGGTGACGGCGACGTAGCCGGTACCGAAGCCGGTCTCGAACGCGCCGTCCGCGGCCGGGGCGAACCCGGACACGCGGAAGACGCCGAAGGGGTCGAGGTGTCCGTGCCCCGGCACGTCGTAGCCGCCGCGGCGGGCGCGGGTGACCATTCCCCAGGGGCGTTCGAGCGTGCCGGCCTCCGCGAGCAGCCCGCCGGCGGCCCCCTCGAGCGCGCGCAGCGCGGCGTCGCCGTCGGCGAGCCCCCCGGGCGTGTCCAGCGGCTGGCCGGCCGACCACGGGTTCGCGGTCACATGCGCGAGCGTGGCCGCCGGCGCCAGCGCGACGAGCCAGCGCGCGAACAGGTCGGCGCCGACGCTGTCCGAGGCGTACCGGCGGTCCCAGCGCGCCAGCACGCCGGCCGTCTCGCGCGCCAGCGTGCCTCCCCGCGCTTGCGCGAGCGCCAGCAGCTCCGGCAGCAGGCGGTCGGCCGTCTCGGAGCGAGTGTCGTACGCACAGCGGGCGACGTCGTCGACCGTCGCGCCGTCGAGCGGCGAGATCAGGCGTAGCGACCGCTGCTCGCGCGGCGTCACGACGCGGGGCGCGAGGTAGGCGGGGAACGCGTCCGGATCGAGCTCCGGCGGGAGCGTCGTCAGCCACGGCGCGTTGTTCGCGTTCTGCAGGAAGCCCGAAGGAGGGTCCACCACGCGCGGCAGCTCCGCGAAGTCGTGGACGTCCGTCCAGATCAGGTCGCTCCGGTCGCCGGGTAACGTGCCCGCCCAGTCGCCCCAGCTGCCCCCGGCCCGGCGCGGCACGAAGCCGGTGAAGTAGTGCGCGATCCGCCCGGCGCCGTCGGCGTAGAGCACCGTGAACAGCGCGTTCTGGTGGCGGACGAGCGCCGCCTCGAACTCGGCGTGCGTGCGGGCGCGCGCCATTGCCCAGTACTGGTCGAACAGCCCCGCGAGCGAGCCGACCTCGAGCCCGACGCAGCGGACGGCCACGCTCCTTCCCTCCTGCTGGACGAGCACGGGTCCGTGCCGGGTGCGCCGGATCTCGAGCGGCTCCTCGCGCAGGATGCCGTCCCCGCCGCGCACGCGCACCCGCTCGTGGCGGACGTCGAACGCGTGCAGCTCGCCGTCGAGCACGTACCCGCCGTCGCGCTCCTCGAGCGCGAACGCGTCCCAGCCCTTGAGCGTGTTGACGGTGTGCGCCCAGCCGAGCCGGTCGTTGAACCCGTAGCGGAGCACCGGCCAGCCCACCTGCGCGACGCCGTACAGGTTCAGCGGCTGCTCGCCGTCGACGTTCAGGTGCGCCTCGAGCAGCGTGTGCGCGTCCCCCCAGTAGAGGTGCGGGTTGGCGAGCAGGAGCCCCGCCCCGCTCGCCGTGCGGGCGCCCGACAGTGCCCACGCGTTCGAGCCGGCGATCCCGGTCCCGATCGAGGGCGCGTCGGGCAGCAGGGTGCTCAGCGGCAGCAGTTCGTTCAGCGGCTCTCCGGCCGGCCGCTGTCCCGTGATGGTCAGGTAGACGAAGTAGACGCGCTGGATGTGCGCGAAGAGGTCGTCCACCGTCACGGGAAGCACCGCGCGGACGTCCGCCCCGAGCTGTGCGGCCTCCGCCTCGGCGCACGCGTTGACCCCGGCGACGAAGGCCTCCAGCCTGGCGCGCATCGCGGGCGACTGCTCTCCCGCCCAGCGGCGCGAGCGGGCCGGGACGCCGAGTCTCCGGAGCAGCCGGTCGCTCTCGAGGTAGCGCTCGCCCCACAGCTCGGCGCCGCGACCGCGCGCGAGGCCGTACTGCCGCAGCAGGAGCGGGCCGTGCGCCCGCGCCTGCGCCCACCCGAGGGCCCGGAACGCCGCCTCGTCGCTCGTCGCGTAGACGTGGGGGACGCCCCAGCGGTCCCACAGGATCTCGGCCTTCCCGACGCCGCGCATGGGGCAGCGTACAGCGGTCGTGGCCGGGGATTCCGCCGAGCTCCCGCTGCTATTCTCGCCGCGTGCCCTTCGGTCTTCAGCTCTGGGAGATCCTGCTCGTGCTGCTGCTCGCGCTGTTGATCTTCGGGCCGAAGAAGCTGCCCGAGATGGGGCGCTCGCTCGGCCGCGGGATGCGCGAGTTCAAGGACTCGATCTCAGGCCGCGAGCCGCCCGAGGACGAGCACCTCCCGCCCGCCGCAGAGCTCCCGCCCGCGGCGCGCGAGCGCGACCCCGTTTCCTAGCGGCTCGCCCCGTGGCGCGCCGGTTGCTCCCGCGGCGACTCCGCCACGGCGAGGAGGCGACGCTCGTCGAGCACCTCGGCGAGCTGCGCGCTCGTCTGCTGATCGCGCTCGCGAGCCTCGTCGTCGCGTTCGTCCCGGCGTTCGTCTTCCACGAGCGGATCGTCGAGGCGCTGACGCGGCCGCTGCCCGACGACCGCAGGCTGGTGACGTTCGGGGTGCTCGAGCCGCTCACCGTCGCGGTGAAGGTGAGCCTCTACACCGCGTTCGCCGTCGCCCTGCCCGTCGTCCTCTACCAGCTGTGGGCGTTCCTCGCCCCGGCGATGGAGGAGCGTGCGCAGCGCGTGATCGCGGCGTTCACGGCGATCTCGACCGTGCTCTTCGCCGCCGGCGTGGCGTTCGCGTACCTCGTCGTGCTGCCCCGCGCGCTCGCCTTCCTGACCCGCTACGACGCCGAGCTGTACGACATCCAGATCCGCGCGAGCTACTACTACTCGTTCGCCCTGCTCGCCCTGATCGGCATCGGACTCGCGTTCGAGCTGCCGATCTTCGTCCTCGCGCTCGTGCGGCTGCAGGTGCTCTCCTCCGACCGGCTGCGGCGCAACCGGCGGGTCGGCGTCTTCCTCATCGTCGTGCTCGCGGTGCTGCTCCCGACCGCGGATCCCGTCTCGCTCGCCTTCGAGGTCGTGCCGCTCCTGCTGCTGTTCGAGTTGTCGATCTGGCTCGCGGTGGTGATGGAGCGGCGTTGGGAGCGGGCCGGGGTGCTGTGGGCGGCGCCCGAGTGATCGTCTCCGCCGACTGGGTGCTCCCGATCGAGGGCGAGCCGATCGCCGACGGCGCGGTCGTCGTCGAGGACGGCCGGATCGCCGCCGTCGGTCCGGCCGCCGAGCTGGGTGAGGGCGAGCGGTTCGAGGACTCGGTCGTCGTGCCGGGGTTCGTCAACGCGCACTCGCACCTCGAGTACGCGGTCTACGCAGGGTTCGGGGACGGGCTCGACTTCGCCGAGTGGATCCTCGTCCACATCGAACGCAAGGCACGCATCGGCTGGGAGGAGCACGTCGCGAACGCGCGCGCGGGGGCGGCCGAGTGCCTGCGCTCGGGGATCACGACGGTCGGAGACGCCAGCTTCAGCGGCGCCGCGGCGGTGGCGTGCGCCGAGCTCGGGCTGCGCGCGCTCGTCTACCTCGAGGTCTTCGGCGGCCCGGAGCAGCTCGCCACGCGGTTCGAGCCGGCCCGCAAGCGGATCACCCCCTTCCTCTCCGACCGCGTGCGGCTCGGGATCTCGCCGCACGCGCCGTACAGCGTGACGCCGGAGCTCTACGCGGCCTGCCTGGAACTCGGCTTGCCGGTCGCGACGCACCTCGCGGAGAGCGAGGACGAGCACCGCTGGCTGACCTCCGGGACGGGGCCGTGGGAGCGGTTCGCCGACGCGCTTCCGCCGCCGCTCGGGACGACGGGAATCCGGCACCTGGCCGCGCGCGGGACGCTCTCCCCGCGCGTGACCGCCGCGCATTGCGTCACCGTCGACGACGACGAGCTCGCCCTTCTGGCGGCGAGCGACGTCGCGGTCGCGCACTGTCCGCGCTCGAACGCGCTTCTGGGGTGCGGCGTCGCCCCGCTCGCGGCATTGCGGGGGGCCGGGCTGCGGGTCGGGCTCGGGACGGACAGCCCCGCCTCGGCGGTCTCGTTCGACATGTTCGACGAGCTCCGGGCGGCCGTCCTCGGCGAGCGCGCTCGCGCGCGGCGGGCCGACGCGCTGACCGGCGCGGAGGCGCTCGAGCTGGCGACGCTCGGCTCCGCGCGCGCACTCGGGCTCGACGGCGAGGTCGGGTCGCTGATCCCCGGCAAGCGGGCCGACCTCACCGTCGTGTCGCTCGCGGGCTCGACCTGGCTACCCTGGGAGGACGCGGCGACGGCGGTCGTCCTCGGCGGCTCCCCCGACCGCGTACGCTTGACCCTCGTCGACGGAGAGGCCCGCTACCGGCATGGAGACACCCAATGGCACGCGCTGACCGCCGCCGCTCGGGACGCTCGCCGGCGCCTGCTCGCCCCCGCAGCGAGTACGCCGCGATAGAGGACCAACTCTTCTTCAGCCGGCTTCGCACGCACGCGAAGATCGGCTTCGTCATCCTCGCGTTCTTCATGCTCGTCGGGTTCGTCGCCTTCGGCGTCGGCTCGGACGTTCCGGGCGGGATCGCAGACGTGCTCCAGGGGAGCAGCGCGACAAACGAGATCTCCGTCGAGGAGGCGCGCGAGCGTGTCGCCAGGGAGCCGAACAACGCGGAGGCGCTCCGCGAGCTGAGCGCTGCGCTCGTGCGCGAGGGCCGCACCGACGGCGCGATCCGGGCGCTCGAGCGCTACGTGCGCGTGAGCCCCGAGGACGAGGCGGCGCAGCGGGAGCTGGCGAGCCTCTACGTCGCGAAGGCGACGCGCCTCAGGAACGAGGCCGTGCAGGCGCAGGCGGAGGGGCAGCTGCTGGCGCCGGCCGCGCTGTTCCGTCCCGCCTCCGACGCCCCGCTCGGCCAGCTGGCGGGTGGCAGCCCGATCCGCGAGACGATCGAGCAGGAGGCCCAGCAGAAGCTCACCGAGGCGTACCTGGCGATGCAGGAGGCGTACCGCGACGCCCAGCGGGCGTACCAGCGACTCGCTCGCCTGACGCCGCAGGACGCCCAGGTCCAGGTCGAGCTCGCCAACGCCGCCGTCAACGCGGGTGAGCTGCAGACGGCCGTGCGGGCGTACCGGCGTTTTCTAGCGCTCGCGCCGGAAGATCCGCTCGCGCCGGACGTCCGCAGGGAGGTGCGGCGCCTCGAGCGTGAGCTCGAGCGGGGCGGCCGGTAGACTCCCGCGGACTCCTAATCGATTCGGGGGGACCGGGGAATGAGCTTCGACGTCAGGACCGAAAAGCTGGACGGCGACAGCTACGTGATCTCGCTCGCGGGCGAGGTCGACCTCTACACCGCCCCCGAGTTCAAGCAGCAGCTGCTCGACACGATCGCGGACGGCGCCAAGTACGTCGTCGTCGACTTCTCGGCGACGACCTTCATCGACTCCACCACGCTCGGCGTGCTCGTCGGCGGGGTGAAGCGGATCCGGACGAACGACGGCGAGCTCGCGCTCGTCTGCGGCGACCGCAACATCACCAAGATCTTCGAGATCACCGGGCTCGACCGCGTGTTCACGATCTACCCGACGCGCGAGGAAGCCGTCGAGCAGCGCTCGGCCGGCCCGACCCCTGCCTAGCCGCGTGCTCAGGCCGGCCGCGGTCGCACTCGGTCTCCTGGCCGCGCTCGTCGCGGGCTGCGGGTCGGAGGCGCGGACGCCGTCCGGCGCCGGCAGCGTGGAGAACGGAAAGACGCTCTTCACCGGCGACGGGCAGTGCGGTGCCTGCCACACGCTCGCCGACGCCGGCACCCGCAGCGAGATCGGGCCGAACCTCGACGAGGCGTTCGCGCCGCTCTGGGAGCAGGGCTTCGACGAGAGCACGGTCCGCGACGTCGTCCACGGGCAGATCCTCTACCCGACCCAGAACCCGGCCGGCGTCGACGACGAGGGGAGGGCGCTCCCCGGGATGCCGGCCAACCTGGTCACCGGCCAGGACGCGGTCGACGTCGCCGCCTACGTCGCGTCGGTCGCAGGCCGCGCCGAGGACGGCGCGCCCCCCGAGGCGACCGGTGCGGAGGCGATCTTCACCCAGCGGTGCGGCAGCTGTCACACGCTGGCCGCCGCGAACACGGCCGGGACGATCGGGCCGAGCCTCGACCAGCTCTCTCCCGACGCGGAGCGGGTCGAGCGCGCGATGCGCGAGGGACCCGGCCAGATGCCCTCGTTCGAGGGGCAGCTCTCCGACGAGGACATCGAAGCGGTCGCGAAGTACGTCGCCGACAACTAGCTCGCGCGTGGGGAGCGCAGCTCCCGAGCACGGGCGAAGCGAGTTTCCCCGTGACCCCGTTCCGGCTCGCGGTCCGCGGACGCCGGGCTGGCTGCGCCCGGGGGACCCCGGCTCCGCACTCGGGACGGCTGGTCGGTGCTCGAGAGAGGCGCGTGTCGAGCACCGCAGGTTGCCCGCGCGCTAGGTCACTTCTTCGCGCTCGGCCTCGAGGTCGACGGTCACGTGCGTGATCGGGACGGCGAAGCGCTGGCGCGCGCTCTCGACGATGCCGCGCTCGAGCCAGTGCGAGCGGCCCTCCGGGTGCGTGGAGATGACGATCTCGTCCGCGCCGAAAGTCCGCAGCGCGTCCTCCATCGCCTGCAGCGGCTCGCCGTCGCCGACCTCGCCGCGCGCGTTGATCCCCGCCTCACGGAGCCGCTCGAGGCTGCGCGCGAGACGCCCCTGCGCCTCGCGGCGGGCGGAATCCTCGTCGGAGGCCCAGTGGCGGACCGGCGAGTTCAGCGCCGGGCACACGACGAGGATCTCCTCGTCGACCCCTTCGGCTCGCGACCGGAGCAGGTCGCGGAGCGTCGCGCCGCCGACGGTCTCGTTCGCGACCACGAGGATCCGCCGCTCGTTCGGGCCGCTGCGGCGGCTCGGCGCGATCGGCGCGGGCCGCTCCCGCGGGCCCGTCGTGACCAACCACCAGAGGAGAGCGGCCGCGAGGACGACGAAGGCGGCCAGCCCGCCCCAGCGTCCGAGCAGCGCGTTCGCCGCGATCACGACGGCGAAGAAGCCGGCCAGGATCAGGACGAGCCGGTACGCCTCTGCCTCCGAGCGGAACGGGTTCCTCATCGCAATCAGAGGATGTACACGGTCGCGTAGACGATGATCCACATGATGTCGACGAAGTGCCAGTAGATCCCCGGCAGCTCGACCCCGTGGTGGTGCTCGGGCGAGTAGTGGCCGCGGAACGCGCGCACGGTCGCCATCGTCAGCAGGCACAAGCCGACGAAGACGTGCGCGCCGTGCAACCCCGTGAGGCCGTAGAAGATCGTCGAGAAGGCGTTCTCGTGCCAGGCGAAGCCGATGCGCGCGTACTCGAGGATCTGCGTCGCGAGGAACGTCCCACCCATCGCGAGCGTCAGCACGAGCCCCGCCTGCAAGCCCGCCCGGCTGCCGCGCTTGATCGACTGCAGCGCCCAGTGCATGGTGAAGCTCGAGGTGACGAGGATCGCGGTGTTCACCGCGGCCACGTAGACGGGCAGGTGGTAGCCCTCCGGCGGCCACGCACCCTGGGTGGGGCTGACCACGCGGACGAAGAAGTACGCGGTGAAGAAGGCGCCGAAGAGCATCGTCTCCGACGCGATGAACAGGAGCATCCCGAGCACGGCCGGGCTGACGCGCGAGCTCTGGTGCGCCGGCGGCGGATGGCCGTGGTGCGCGTCGTGGACGTCGGCCGTGTGCGCCGTCATCGCGCCGCTGCCCCCTCGCGCGCGTCGGCCGGCTCGACCGTGACGTGCTCGACCGGCTTGCCCGTGTCGCGGCGCAGACGCGCGACGACGTCGCGGCGGAGCCAGCTCGAGCCCCGCTGCGCCGGGAACGTCGAGACGACGACCTCGTCCACCCGCTCGTCGCGGACGGCGTGCATCGCCGCCGTGTACGGATCCGGGTGCGCGATCTGCCCGTGCGCGTCGATCCCCTCGGCGCGCAGCTCGGCGACCGCGCGCCGCAGCCGCCGCTCGGCCTCCCGGTAGTCCGACCTGCCGGGGTCGCTCTGCGGCGCGACGAGCAGGAAGCTCGCCGGTCCGCGGCGCGCCCGCTCGCGGATGCGGTCGAGCAGCGGCCGCCCGAGCAGCGTCTCGTTCGCGATCACGAGCACGTTGCGCTCGGCGGCGCGCTCGGCGTCGACGTCGACGACCACGTGCTCGACGGGAACCTCGCCGGCCACCCTCTCGATGCGCTCGAGGACGTTGCGGCGCAGCCAGCCGGAGCGCGCCCGCGGATGCGTCGAGACGACGACCTCGGTGACCTGGGGCTCGAGCGTCGCGAGCGCGTCCCGTACGGCGTCGACCGGGTCGGCGTCGACGACCAGGCCGTGGGCCGCGATGCCCTCCTCCCGGAGCGTGGCGAGCATGCGGTCGAGCCGCCGTCCCGCGGCGGCGCGGCGCGTGTCCTCGTAGACGACGTAGCCCTCGCGCGGACGGTTGATGGGGCACACGACGGTCACGAGGCCGCCGTCCTCGGCCGCTCCGCGCCGCAGCTCGGCGCGGCGCTCGATCGCCTCGAGCAGCGACTTCCCGGCGACGGTCTCGTTGGCGACGACGAGGAGGTGTCTCATGACGACGCGGAACGCAGCGCGTGCGGGCGCACGGCGGTCAGCGGGCGGGCACCTCTTCCAGCTCGCCGACCCGCGCGCCGTTCAGGACGGCGTGCCGCGCACCGGGAACGCCGTACTCGTACGGGCTGCCGACCACCTGCGGGAGCTCGTCGAAGTTGAAGATCGGCGGCGGCGAGCTGACCTGCCACTCGAGGGTGAGCGCCCGCCACGGGTTGCCGGCCGCCGCCGGACCGCGCGCCCAGCTGACGATCATGTTGTAGAGGAAGATCAGGAACGAGGCGCCGAGCGCGAACGACGAGACCGAGATGAAGAAGTTCCAGTCGGCGAACTTGGTGACGTAGTCGGCCACCCGCCGGGGCATCCCGTGGATGCCGATCCAGTGCATCGGGAAGAACGTCAAGTTGAACGTCACGAACGTCGTCCAGAAATGGATCTTCCCCAGGCGCTCGTCGTACATCCGCCCGGTCATCTTCGGGAACCAGTAGTAGATCCCGGCCATGATCGTGAACAGGGAGCCGCCGACGAGCACGTAGTGGATGTGCGCGACCACGAAGTACGTGTCCGAGGTGGCGATGTCGATCGGGACCGCGCCGAGGTAGATCCCGGAGAGGCCGCCGATCGTGAACATCGAGATGAACCCGAGCGCCCACAGCATCGGCGTCGAGAAGTTGAGCTTCCCCTCCCACAGCGTCGCGAGCCAGGCGAAGACCTGGACGCCCATCGGGATCGCGATCGCCGTGCTCGCCGCCGAGAAGAACGAGAGCGAGAGCAGCGGCAGTCCGGTGGTGTACATGTGGTGGACCCACAGCCCGAAGCTGAAGAACCCCACCGCGATCGCCGCGAGGACGACCCACGAGTAGCCGACGAGCCGCGTGCGGGCGAAGGTCGGCAGCATC
>JACVRR010000026.1 GCA_014534345.1 Thermoleophilia bacterium
GCCCGCAGCGCCGCCGTGAGCGCGACCGTGACGGCGGAGGCCGCGCCCGTGACCTTGAGAGCGCTGCTCGGCGCGCCGAGGTCGCTGACCGTGCGCGCCGTCGTGCTGCGCCCGTAGCGCTCAGCCCGCCGCGCGCTGCCCGGCGTGCTCGCGGATGAAGTCCACGATCCGCGAGGTCGGCGTCCCCGGGGTGAAGATCTCCGCGACGCCGAGGCCGCGGAGCTCGTCGGCGTCCTCGCCCGGAATCGTCCCGCCGACCACCACGAGCACGTCGTCCGCCTCGTTCGCGCGCAGGCCCTCGACGATGCGCGGCACGAGGGTCATGTGCGCGCCCGAGAGGATCGAGATCCCGACCGCGTCGGCGTCCTCCTGAATCGCCGTCTCGACGATCTGCTCGGGCGTCTGGTGCAGGCCAGTGTAGATCACCTCCATGCCGGCATCGCGGAGCGCCCGCGCGATGATCTTCGCCCCGCGGTCGTGGCCGTCGAGACCCGGCTTGGCGATCACCACGCGAATCCGTGCCGTCACGGGCGGCCAGTATAGGAGCATGCCGACTGTCGTCGGGCTCTCCCGACCCCGCCGCGGCACTACACTCCGCTCGGTCGCGCTCCGGCGCCGTTCCCCGTCCTTGACCGCCAGACCGTGAAACTGACCGTCGTCGGCTGCTCGCCCGCTTGGCCGAATCCGGGCGGCGCCCAGTCGGGGTACCTGCTCGAGTGCAAGGAGGGGCGGCTGCTGCTCGACTGCGGCCCGGGCGTCCTGCCCAGCATGCGCGAGCGGGAAGGCTGGCCGCGGGTCGACGCGGTCGTCATCACCCACTTCCACCTCGACCACTGGGGTGACCTCGTGCCGTGGGTGTGGGGAGCGATGTACGGGCTCGGGCGCGACTACCCGCGGCCCGAGCTGTGGCTCCCCGAGTCGGGCCGGGCGACGCTCGTAGACTTCGGGACGACCTTCGGCTTTCCCGACATGTTCGATCGGATCTTCGAGGTCAAGCTCTACCGCGGCGAGGAGGCCTTCCGTGCCGCCGGTCTCGAGGTGCTGCCGATGCGCGTGCCGCACTACCGGCTCGAAACGTACGGCCTGCGCGTGACGAACAGCCGGCGGACGGTCGCGTACTCCGGCGACAGCGGGCCGAGCGAACGCCTCGCCGCGCTCGCGCGCGACGTCGACCTGTTCGTCTGCGAGGCGACGCTCCTGCGCGGCGAGCTGGACGGGGAGCCGCGCGGCCACCTGTCCGCCGAGGAGGCGATCGAGGCGTTCCGGGCCTCGAACGCGAGGCAGCTGCTCCTCACCCATCGCCCCGCCGAGCTCCCGGCGCCCGACGGCTGGCAGCTCGCGCACGACGGGCTCGAGCTCAAGCTGTAGCCTCGCCGCGAGCGCCTACGAGGCCGCCGCCCGCAGGAGGTGCGCGTACATCGTGGCCGTCGCGGGACGGTCGCGCGGGTCCTTGGCGAGCGCGCGGAGGACGACCGCGCCGAGCGCCGGCGGCGCGTCGGTGCGCCCCCCGGCCGGATCGACCGGCTCCTCCTCCAGATGAGCGGCGCCGAGCTCGAAGAGGCTGCGTGACCCGAACGGCGGCTCGCCGGCTACGCACTCGAACACGACACAGCCGAGCGCGTAGACGTCAGTGGCCGGGGTCGCCGGATCCCCGCGGATGAGCTCGGGGGCGAGGTAGTCGAGCGTGCCGACCACCTGGCCGGCGTGCGTCAGAACCGTGTAGCCGGTGCCCTTGGCGAGACCGAAGTCGGTGAGCGCAGCGGCGCCCTCCTCTGCGAGGAGGATGTTCGCCGGCTTGACATCGCGGTGCACGAGCCCGGCGCGATGGAGCGCGTCGAGCGCCGAGCCGACCTGGGCAGCCACGCGAACGGCATCCCGGACGGGCAGCGGTCCCTCGGCTGCGAGTCGCTCAGCGAGTGAGCGTCCGTTCACATATGCGACCGCGAGGTACGGCCGACCCTCGGCCTCCCCCGCCTCGAGAACCGGCACGAGATGCCGGTTGTGAGACCTGCCGGGCCGCGCGGGCCTCGCGTTCCAGGCGGCGGCGGTACGTGTCGTCGGCGCCCAGCTCGCGCCGGAGCACCTTCAGCGCCATGACCTCGTCGTCGCGCTCCCGGACGGCGCGGTAGACGACCCCCATCGCACCCTCCCCGAGCGCACCGCCTCGAGCCTGAACGGGCCGAACGCGCGTCCGTCCGGACGGGTCCACGGCCACGCATCCCAGCATAGGACGGTGGCGCGGTCGTGGCAGAGGTCCGTGGTGGTATCATGTGTCCACATGACGGTGAGGATCGGTATTCGGCAGCTCAGGGACACGCTGACCGGCACGATCCGCCGCGTCCGCGCAGGAGAGAGCTTCGAGGTGACGCACGACGGCGTGCCGGTGGCGCTGCTCTCGCCGCTGCCCGCCGGCCGCGTCGAGCGTCTGGTCGCCGCGGGCGACGTCAGCGCGGCGAAGCCGCTCGATCCTCCCCTGCGGCGCTTCCCGGTCGTCGGTCCGATGACGGCGAGCGCGGCGATCGAGGACGACCGCGCCGACTGACCGCCCCCTCCTGTACGGCGACTCGTCGGCACTCGTCAAGCTCGTCGTCGACGAGCCCGAGAGCGTCGCGCTCGAGGCGTACGTCCACGGTCGCCGCGCCGCGCTCGTGACGAGCCGTATCGCACTGGTCGAGGTCCCACGCGCCGTCACGATCGCGAACCCGGAGGCTCGCGACGAGGCGTGGCGCCTGCTCGAGTCCTGTCTACTCGTCGACGTCGGCGACCGGCTTCTGCGGCGGGCCGCGGCAGTCGCGTCGCCGCCGGTACGGACGCTCGACGCCATCCACCTGGCTACCGCCGAACGCGTCGAGGCCGACGAGGTGGTCACGTACGACCGCCGGCTCGCCGTCGCGGCCGCCGAGCGCGGCTTCGCGGTCGCGAGCCCGTCTCACTAGCGGGGCGATCGCGCCTCGGGGCTTGCGGCGTGCCGCTGCGGTCGCGGTTCCGCGGAGCCGCCCTCCCGCTGTCGGCACGAACCGCGTAACGCCTCCAGCACGCGCAGCAAGAACACACGCCACCCGCACGTACTCGCTGATCTTCGCTGTTGTCATCCTTGTCAACAGCATACCGCGACGCCTGGACGGACACGCCTGGCGCAAGTGCCACTCCGACCAGCGCGGAAGCCCGTCGAAAGCGCTAGCCACCCGCCCCCGCCCCTGCTACCACTAGGTGGTGGCGACCGACGCCCGCCTCGGCACGCAGATCGCCGGCTACCGGCTCGAGCGCCTGCTCGGCAAGGGCGGGATGGGAGCCGTCTACCTGGCAGAAGACGAGCGCCTGCACCGCAAGGTGGCGCTCAAGCTGCTGCGGCCCGAGCTGGCCGAGAACGAGCGCTTCCGAACGCGGTTCCTGCGCGAGTCGCGGATCGCCGCCTCGCTCGACCACGGCAACGTGATCCCGGTCTACGAGGCGGGCGAGGCCGAGGGCGTGCTCTACATCGCCATGCGCTACGTCGGGGGCGACGACCTGCGCCAGCGTGCAGCGGGAAGGGCGCCTCGATCCGGCCGCGGCGCTCGCGATCCTCGCCCAGGTCGCAGGAGCCCTCGACGCCGCCCAAGAGCGCGGGCTCGTGCACAGAGACGTGAAGCCGGCGAACGTGCTGCTCGACCGAAGCGGCCACGCCTACCTGGCCGACTTCGGCCCGACCAAGCAGACATCGTCGATCTCGGGCCTGACCCAGACCGGCCAGCTGATGGGGACGGTCGACTACGTCCCGCCCGAGCAGGTCAAAGGCCAGCCGGTCGACGCCAGGAGCGACGTCTACTCGCTCGCCTGCGTCCTCTACGAGGCGCTCGCCGGCGAAGCTCCCTTCGCCCGCGAGAACGAGGTCGCCGTCCTCTGGGCGCACGTCGAGGACGAGCTCGTCCCGCTCTCCAAGAAGCGCCCCGAGCTGCCCGTCGAGCTTGTCGGGCCACAGCGCGTCGAGGATCGCGCTGCTTCGGGCCGCCGAGCGGAAGCGGCTCGTCGCCCGCCAGCACCTCGAGCGGGCCCAGGATCCGAAACCGGAGACGCTCCACGCCGGCGCCGGGAGCTCCCGAGGCAGGGGTACGCTCGAGATCTCCCGGCGCCGACTGTAGCAACGCTGCGTCCGCGCTTCCCGGCTAGCAGTAGTTCTCGTCCCGCGCGACCGCTTCCGCGCAGTCCGAGGAAAGGCTGCTCACGTTGCTCGTCACCGTCGTGGTCGGGGCGCTGCCCCGGTTCCGCCGCGGCGTCCGGCAGCTGCGCGGGCGCTGCTTCTTCTTCTTCGCCGTGCACGGCCCGAGAGGCTCTGGCCGCCCGCTGGCTCCGCGACGGCCGGCTGCACGCCGGCCACCGACAGCGCGAGCGCGGCGACCGCGACGACGAGGGCGAAGCGGAGCTTGCGGGTCGTCGTTCCTCCTTCGGTCGAGTGCGTTGGGAGGACGATCTCGCGCGCGCGCCTTGCAGCGCTCTTGCCGGCCGCTTGCAGGCTCCACTCGGGAGGCGCCGCGGCCGCGACGCCGCGCGCGTCATGGCTTCCGTGCGACGACGAACAGGTTCGCGCCGTCCTCGACGCCCGCGATCGAGCGGCGGACGAGCGCCGCCATCCGGTTGCGGTAGCGCCGCCAGACGAAGTCCTGCGCTCCCGGCCACACCGCGCCCAGGCCGCGGCGCCCGAGCAGGCGGGCCATCCGGGAGGCGTACGTGAACTCCAGCGGCTGGAACCGCACTGCTCGCTCGACCGAGAATCCGCTCGCCGCGAGCAGCAGCTCCCACTCCTCGGCGGCGAGCAGCGTGTGGTGCGAGGCCGCCGCGTTGACCCGCTCGCTCTCGCGCCGCCCGAAGAGGTATGCGAGCTGGCGTGCGTACGCGGTCGTGACGACGCTCGCCGCGAGGACGCCGCCCGGCGCGAGGACGCGGTGGAGCTCGCGGAGCACCGTCTCGGCGTCTCGGAGATGCTCGAACACCGAGTTCGCGAAGGCGCCGCGGACCGCGCCGTCCGGTAGCGGGATGCGGCTCCCCTGGGCCAGCAGGAGCTTCCCGTACCGGTCGAGCCGGCGGCAGTGGTCGAGCGCCAGCGGGTCGTTGTCGACGCCGACGTCGATCCGGTCGAACACCAGCGAGCCGAACGTGCCGTCGCCGCAGCCGAAGTCGAGCAGCGGGCGCTCGAGCTCGCCGCGGACGGCGCGGAACAGCGAGAGCTCCTGCGAGCGCCAGAGCGAGTGCGTGAGGCTCGCGTAGCGGACGAGCGCGATCCCGTCCTCCTCCACGACCTCGACCGGCCGGTCGTCGAGAACGAGCCCCGTGCGATCGAACTCGGCCGTCGCTTCCGGTGGAACGCGGCGCGTCAGGCGGAGCATCAGCGGGCGCGCGCGATCGAAGACGAGGCTCGCGCGGCCGGCCGCGCGGGCGACCGTGTGGTTCATCCTTGGGTCAAGTCCGCCGGCCCCCGCCGCAGCGGACGCGCCCCGGCGAGCCGTGTCCCGGTGTCTGACACCCGGACACGGCCGTTCGGGCGAGGCGGGACCAAGCGACCGAAACGGCGTGGTTGCGCGGAGCGTGGATCGATCCGTGCGGTTCGGTCACACTCCGTTCACACTCCGGTCACGGTGTCTGACACCGGGTGAAGTCTCGAAGAGACGCGTCCGCACGGGCCCGCCGGGGCGAGCGGCGACCGCCGGGGACTTGCGCAGGACGAGAGGCATCCGGTCGCCGGACGACCGGCGTTCCCGACCCTCAGAACACCGGCGTCTCGCGCCAGACGCCCCACACCTCGCGCAGGGCATCGCACATCTCGCCCATCGTCACGTACGCGCGCGCGCACTCGATGATCGGCTCCATCAGGTTGACGTCGTCGCGGGCGGCCGCCTCCTTCAGCGCGCCGAGCGCGGCCTGGGCGACCGCGGCATCGCGCCGCTCGCGCACTTCGTGCACGCGCTCGATCTGCTTCCGCTCGAGGTCGGGGTCGATCCTGAGGATGTCGACCGGGGTCTCGCCCTCGCTCTCGTACCGGTTGACGCCGACGATCACGCGCTGCCCCGCCTCGACCTCGGCCTGGTAGCGGAACGACGCGTCGGCGATCTCGCGCTGGAAGAAGTTCTCCTTGATCGCCGGCACGACGCCGCCCAGCTGGCGAATCCGCTCGAAGTAGTCGTACGCCTCCGACTCGAGCCGGTTGGTCAGCTCCTCGACGAAGTACGAGCCTCCGAGCGGGTCGATCGTGTTGACGACGCCCGTTTCGTGCGCGAGCACCTGCTGCGTGCGCAGCGCGAGCCGCACCGCGCTCTCCGTCGGCAGCGCCAGCGCCTCGTCGAACGAGTTCGTGTGAAGCGACTGCGTGCCGCCGAGCACGGCGGCGAGCGCCTCGAGCGCCGTGCGCACGATGTTCACCTCCGGCTGCTGCGCGGTCAGCGAGACGCCCGCCGTCTGCGTGTGGAAGCGCATCAGCCACGAGCGCGGGTTCTTCGCCCCGTACCGCTCGCGCAGCTCGCGGGCCCAGATGCGGCGCGCCGCGCGGTACTTGGCGATCTCCTCGAAGAAGTCGATGTGGGCGTTGAAGAAGAACGAGAAGCGGGGCGCGAAGTCATCGACGTCCAGCCCGCGCTCGAGGCACGCGTCGACGTAGGCGAAGCCGTCGGCGAGCGTGAACGCCAGCTCCTGCACCGCGTTCGAGCCGGCCTCGCGGATGTGGTAGCCGGAGATGGAGACCGGGTGGAAGCGCGGCAGCTCGCGCGAGCAGAACTCGATCATGTCCACCACGAGCCGCATCGAGGGCTCGGGCGGGAAGATCCATTCCTTCTGCGCGATGTACTCCTTGAGGATGTCCGTCTGCGCGGTGCCGCGGAGCTCGGCGCGCGGCACGCCCTGCTGCTCGCCGACGCAGATGTAGAACGCGAGCAGCATCGCGGCCGGCGAGTTGATCGTCATCGAGGTCGAGACCTCGCCGAGCGGGATACCCGCGAAGAGCGTCTCCATGTCGGCCAGCGAGTCGATCGCCACGCCTTCGCGCCCGACCTCGCCGAGCGAGCGCGGGTGGTCCGAGTCGTACCCCATGAGCGTCGGCATGTCGAACGCGGTGGACAGCCCCGTCTGCCCGTGCTCGAGCAGGTAGCGGAAGCGGGCGTTCGTCTCCTCGGCCGTGCCGAACCCCGCGAACTGGCGCATCGTCCACAGCCGCCCGCGGTACATCGACGGGTAGACGCCGCGCGTGAAGGGATAGACGCCGGGATAGCCGAGGTCGCGCTCGTAGTCGAGCTCGACGTTGTCCGGCGTGTACAGCGGCTCGACCGCGAGCCCGGAGATCGTGGACAGCAGCGTGTCGTCCCGCTCGGGCGCGGCATCGTACAGCTCGCGCCTCCACTCGCCCGTTCCTCCCAGCGACCGGCGATCTTCGGTCGTGGCCACGGCCGGATTCTAGGTACTCGCCGACGCGAGCACGTCTCCGTGGCGTCGGTTCGCCGCCCTACACTTGCCGCTGCTGCCAGGCTCGTGCCTTCACGCCGCGCGCGGAGCGGCCGGAGTCCTCCGGAATGCGCGCCTTTGCCCGCGATCCCGGGCGGGCCGGTGATCCCGTCTCGCGGCATCGCGCGGGCAGGCGCCGGCGACGACGCCCCGGAAGACGTCCGCGCTCCGCTCCCGACCGACTCGGCAGCCGGCGTCTTCTGGACGTTCGTCGGGATCCGCGTCGCCGTGTGGGCCGGCATCGCGCTCGCGTTCCTCGCATACCCGTACCGCCTGCCCCCCGCGACTCCGCAGTACGAGGTCTTCGAGTGGAGGACCGAGCTCCTGTTCAACGTCTTCGCCCGCTGGGACGCCGTCTGGTTCCTCAGCATCGCGAGCGACGGCTACACGATCGAGAAAGAGGCCGCGTTCTTTCCGCTCTACCCGCTGCTCGTCTACGCGCTCGGCGGCGTGGTCCGCTCGCCGCTCGTCGCCGGGGTGCTCGTGTCGCTCGCCGCGGGTGGCGTCGCCGCCGTCGTCCTCGCGAAGATCGCCCGTCCTCTCCTCGGTGAGCGCGGTGCACGCGACGCCGTTCTCTACCTCGCGCTGTTCCCGCTCTCGTTCTTCTTCACAGCGGTGTACTCGGACGGCCTGTTCGTCGCGCTCGCGACGGGTGCCTTCCTCGCCGCCCTCCGCAACCGCCCGTGGCTTGCGGGGGTCTTGGGGGGCCTCGCCGTCGGCACGCGCATGATCGGGCTCGCGCTCCTGCCCGCGCTCGCGATCGTGCTCTGGTCGCACCGGCGCTCCTTGCGCGCCTTCGTCCCCCTGGCGGTCCTCCCACTCGCGCTTGGTCTCTACGCCCTCGTGCTCCGGTGGCAACTCGGCGACGCGCGCGCGATGTTCCGGGCGCAAGGCGATTTCTGGGACCGGCACCTCGCGACGCTCGGTCCGCTCGGCGGTCTCTGGGAGGCGACCGCCGCGGCCGTCACCGGCATCGTCGACGCGGTGCACACCGGCGATCCGGGCGCGACGCTGAACGTTCTCTACTTCTTGCTGCTCCTGGCCGCGTTCGCGCTGACCTGGATCGCCTGGCGGTCGCTCGGCCCGGCGTTCGGCGTGTACTCGCTCGCATATCTGGCAGTGCCGCTGACCGTGCCCGGCAGCCTGCCGCTCGTCAGCTTCCCGCGCTTCCTGCTCGGTGACTTCCCGCTCTTCCTCGCGCTCGCAGCTGTCCTCGCGAACCGGCCGCGGGAACGGCAAATCGTGCTATGCGCCTTCGCGGCCGTCGGCGCGCTCGCGGCGTTCGGCTTCGCCAGGAACGCGTTCATCGCGTGAGCGGGAGCGTCAGCACGCCGCAGGTGACCGTCGTCGTCCCGACACGGAACCGGCTCGCCCTCCTCCGCGAAGCCGTCGCGAGCGTCGAGCGCCAGACGTTCGCTGACTGGGAACTCGTCGTGGTCGACGACGCGTCCGACGACGGCACCCGCGAGTGGCTGGAACAGTCGGCCGGCGCCCGCGTCCGAACACTCGCGCTCGCCCGGCACTCGGAGCGGACGGTGGCGCGAAACCGCGGGCTCGACGCGGCGCGCGGATCGGAGGTGATGTTCCTCGACGACGACGACCGCCTCGTCCCGGACGCTCTCGCGCTTCTGTCCGGCGCGCTCGCGCGCCACCCGCAGTGCGTGGCCGCGGTCGGCGCCGCGGTTCGCTTCGATCCGTACGGCGGCCGCGAGCGCGCGCGCCATCCACGCCGGCGCCTTGTCCGCCACGTCTGGCGGGAGGTGCTCGCCGGCTGGGACAGCGGTTCGGGACAGGCACTCTTCCGGTCCGAGCCGCTTCGCCGAGCAGGCGGCTGGAACGAGCGGCTGACGTACTGGGAGCTCGGCGACCTCTGGATCCGGGTGGCGACGCGAGGACCGGTCGCGTTCGTGCCGGAGACCATCCTAGAGCTCCGCCTTCACGGGGGGCAGACACGTCCGGACCCCTCGAGTGAGGATCGCCGCGAGTGCTTCCTTGAGCACCTGAGCGAGAGCGAGCGCGCCGACGGCGAGCGGATCGTCCGCGCCCGAGCTCACGTGCTCGCCGGCGACGCCGCGCGGCTCGCCGGGCATCCGGCGGCGGCGCTCCGTCACTACGTGCGCGCGATCGCCACCGCGCCGCTGCTCGCTCGTTCGCCGCTTACCCGCTCCGACGTCCTGGGCAACATGGCGACCGTCGCCCCTCGCGCGCTGGTCGGGCGCCGCGGGCGCGCGGCCGCGAGGAGCGTTCGCGGGGCGCTCTGGAGGGGGCGCGGCCCGTGACGCTCGAACGCCTGCGCGACCCGGCGCGCAGCATCGCGGCGGTCTGCGCCGTGACGCTGCTCGCCTCGTACGCGCTGAAGGAGTGCCCCGGGCGGACGGCCTCCGCGCTAGGGTTGCAGTGTCACACAGACGTCGTCGCGCTCTACTACGCGCGGCACCTCGACGACCGCCTGTTCCCCTACGTCCACGGAGCGCTCGCGGACGGCCGCCTCGTGGGCGGCGCGATCGAGTACCCCGTGCTCACGGGCCTCTTCATGTGGTCGGTGTCGATGCTCGTCTCGACACCCGGCGATTACTTCCGCGCGACCGTGCTCCTCCTCGCCCCGTTCGGGGTCGCGACCGCCTTTCTGCTGGCGCGGATGGCGGGTCGACGAGCGCTCCTCTGGGCGGCGGCCCCCGCGTTGCTCCTCTACGCGTTCGTGAACTGGGAGCTGCTCGTGGTCGCGGCCTTCGTATTCGGCCTGTGGCTCGTGCGCCGAGGACGACGCGCCTGGGCGGCGGTGGCGTTCGGGGTCGGCGGCGCACTGAAGCTGTTCCCCTTGTTGCTGCTTCTCCCCCTGTCGGTCGAGCGGTGGGTCGCCGGCGACCGGCGGGGCGCCGTCGCCTGCGCGACCGTCGGGACCGGCGCCTTCGTGCTCGTGAACGCGCCCTTCGCCGTCCTGGGATCGGAAGGCTGGTGGGCGACGTACGAGTTCCACCGGCTTCGGGAGGCGAATTACGACAGCATCTGGAGGGCGGGGATCCCGGACGTCGACGCGGGTGCGGCGAACCTCGCCTCGGGCGTCCTCGTCGCCGCCTCCGTCGCCGCCGCGGGCGTGTACGGCGCGCAGCGGCGGGGCGCCGACCTGTTCCTCCCGGTCGCGGCGGCCTCCGTGGCGGTCTTCCTGCTCTGGAGCAAAGTCCATTCTTCGCAGTACGCGCTCTGGATCATGCCGTTCTTCGTGCTGCTGAACGTGTCCGTTGTCTGGTGGATCGTGTACTCGCTCGCCGACCTCGTCCGCTTCTTCGGAACGCTCGTCGGCGGTGCCGACCAGGCGCTGGCGGATGGCCTGGTCGCCGCCGGCGTGTGGGCGCGCGCCGCCCTGCTCGCCGTTCTCTTTTTCGTGTTCCTGCGCGCCGTCCCCGTTGCGGCCCCAGATCCGCCCGACGCGGCTACCAGAACCAGCTGACGATCGTGAACCGCTCGCCGGCGCTGACCGGTGCCACGCTGTGTACGAGCTCCGAGGGAAACGCGACGAGAAGCCCCGGCTCGCCCGTGAGTGGGAAGCCGACCTGGTCCCCGCGTGCGTCTCCCATCAGCCCGAAGAACGTCAGCGCCCCGCCGGAGTACGAGTCCGGCTCGGCGTCCGCGCCCTCGCCGTTCAGAAAGATCACCGCCGAGACGCGCCGCCGCCTGACGTAGTCAGGAGCGTCGTCCTCTCGATCGGCATGCGGGCGGAAGAAGTGACCCTCGCGGTAGAGGAGGAACTGCGGAGGCTGAAACTCGGTCAGCTCGACGCCGAAGTGATTGGAGAGCTCGGGCAGGAGGTCCTCCAGCCGCCCGCGGACGAGCGTGTGCGTCTCGGCCGACACGTCCGCGGACACCGTCCTGCGGTACGCGTCGTCGACGGCGTCGCCCGACTGCTCGGCGACCGTCGACGCGTGGCCCGGTGAGCGGCGGATCTCGTCCCGCAACGACTTGCAGAGACCGGCGTCGAAGACGTCGCGCCGCACGAACAGCCCGAACACCGTGAAGAACTCAGCTGCGGGCATCCCGCCCCTCCTCGAGCGTGCCGTCCGAGCGGAACATCGCCACGGGGGCGAAGACCGCGAGCGAGGCTGCCGCGTCGTGGATCGCGTCCCCGTCGACGACGACCCACGCGTGGGCCCGTGGATCGCCTTCGCCGTGCCGAACGCCGATCACCAGTGCGGGATCGGCTTCGGCCCGCGCGAGGTAGCGATACGCGACGAGGCTCCGCTCGAGGCAGCCATTCCCGGCGCGGCGGTGCCCGTAGACGCGGTCGGCGAGATCGACGATCGACGCCTCGCGACGGTGATCGCGGCCGCGCCCGCTGGGCGGAGCGGCCATCAGACGCACGAGCCGGGGCAGCGGCAGACCGCGCTTCAACGCGGGGAGGACGGCGCGCCAGGCAAGCATGCGGGCAAGCAGCCAGCCGTCGGCGGGCGAGCGCAGACCCGTCGCGAGCCCTCGGAGCGCGCGCGTCGCGGTCCGCGGCGGCTCGAGACGTACCCTCGGCGCCGTCACCGGGTCAGACGGCCGAGCAGGGAGGCGACGCCGTCGACCGTCTCGTCCAGGTACTGCAGACCGGGACGGAAGATCACCTCGAACACGGGGATCGCGTCGGCCACGCGGAGGTACGTCGCGACCATCGCGCGCTTCCGCGCCGCGTCGTCGAGCGTGTAGCAGTACGCGTGCGTCAGGAGCCCCACGAACGCGTCCGCCGGCGAAAGCTGCCGGATCCGCGGCCACCGGTCTCCGTGGGCGTCTGCTTCGCGGCCGAGCACGCACACGGCGGCGATGGGAGCGGCGGCGTTGCTCGCACGCCGCTCGGCGGGGGCAACCGGCCCGCGAACGAACGACTCGAACGGGAGCGCGACGGCGGTGACGCCGTCGTTGCGGACGTCGAGCGCCAGAGCATCGTCGGCCCACAACTCGAAGCCGCACCGGCTCAACTCCGCCGCCAGAGTGCTCTTCCCGGTCGTCGATACGGCGCAGAACCCGACCACGCCGGCCGGCGCCCGCACGGCGCTCGCGTGCAGCACCTCGTGGCCAACCGCCTGGACCGCCATCGGCAGCACGGTGCGCAGGTAGGCACGCCGGACGCGCTGCGGGGACACCGACGGGTGTGCGACGGCGTGGATCTCGGCGCGGTCCTCGGCGAGCCGGTAGCTCGCGACGTCGGGAATGTAGAGCCACCGCTCGCCGTCGCGCTGCGCGGCCCACGCGCACACCTCGCCGGCGAGGTCGCGCCACACCGTCGCGGCCGTCGCGTTCTGCGCGTCGAGCGAAGGAACGGGCCTGGACGTGGGCTCGATCCGAAGTGTCAGCATCGACGGAGTGGGCGTCGAACACGAAAGACGCACCGACTCGGCGTCCCCGCCGGAATCGGTGCGTCCGGGGTAAACCGGACGGACGCGGCGACCGAGCGCCGCGTCCGTCGAAGAATCGATCAGCCGAGCCCCGGGGGCTTCCGGTTGTCGCCCGTGTCGTGCGTCTCGGGCGTGAGCTTGCCGCCGCCGCCCTGGACGACCTCTCCGACGTGCCCCATTTCCTCGAGGCTCGTCGGCTCCCACTGCTCCTTCTCCCTCTCCATCCCGGTCCCTCCTACGATGTTTTAACCCGGGCACGTACCCAGGCCTCGAGAGCAAGTATATCCCAGACCCGATAAGAATGCACGTTTTCCTCCGGAGATCCGGGGCGGCCGAGTATCCCCTCGACGAGCCGGCCGGCCTTCGCGCCGTCGACTATCCCGAGCTCCGCGAGCGCCTTCGTGCCGCCCATCCGTCGCCAAGCTACGGCGCCCTCGCGCACGTTGATTTCACGGACGACCGGTGTCCCGATGATCTTCCGGTGGCGTTCGAATCCGAGGTCGGGGAATCGCTTCGCGAGCATCGAGCGAACGAGCCCTTTCGCTTTGCCGCCTCGATTCAACAAGTCCGGCGGTGTGCGGTAGAGAAACGCCAGCAGGTCGGCGTCCCAGAACGGATGGCCGAACCGAAGTCCGAGCCGCCGTCCGCTCTCGAACGCCTCCTCGAGCTCCATCGCGACGAGGGCGTGGTCGAGCGCCTGATTCATCTCGTCGAGGTAGATCTGACCGACCCTCGGTCGCGGTCGCACCGACGAGGCTGCGCGGGCGTCGAGCTGCCTGCGAAGCGCGGGATCCGGTGCGATCCAGTCGGCGATGCCCGTGGCCGCCCGGCCAAGACGCAGGGCGCGCGCCGCACTCGGTGCCGCTCGGTCGGCGAGCGCGCCCAGTAGCGGCCGGGTGCCGAAGCGCCAGAGGATATTTCGCAGGATCGTCCACGGCGGGATCGGATAGGAACGCCGGTGGTTGTTCCACAGGCGGTAGAGGCGGCGTACATCACCGGCGATGATGAGATCGGCCGCGTAGTACGGCGTGACCGACAGCCATTCGTCCCCGCCGTGGCCGGTCAGTATGACGCGGCGTTCGCGCTCTTTCCCCTCGAGCGCCAGGTGGTGGTACGCCGGAAGCCACATGTTCACGACGGGCGCGGGCCACGTGGAGTTGAGCTCGAGCGCGGAAGCCATCAGCCCGTTCTCGCCCGACGCTTCCTCGAGCGGGATCATCACCTGCGGAAGCTCGAGGTCGGCCGCGACACGACGCTGCAGCGCCTGCTCGTCGGCCTCGTGGTGCGAGAAACCCAGCGACAGTGCAAGCGGCGCCGGCCGGTCCGCGTCGCGAGCGACGCGCGCCGCGAGCGCCGCCACGCTCACGGAGTCCAGACCGCCGCTCAGGAAGATCCCGATGTCGCCCAGCGCCACGAAGCGGCGGATGGCGGCCTCCAACAGCTCTTCGAACTGGTCGACCTCGTCCTCGCCGACCCAGGCCACCTCGCCGTCCGCCGCGACCGGCGACCAGTAGCGGCGAACTTGCTCGCGCCCGCGTTCGACGACCAGCACGTGACCGGGCGGGACGCGCCGGATGGCGGCGTAATACGTCTCTCCCGGGTCGGGCCACCGATGCGCAAGGTGGTCGGCAATCGCGGCCCGGTTCACCTCTGCGGGAACGCGGCCGTCGGCGAGGATCGCGTCGACCGAGGTGGAGAGGAGGAGCTCCCGCCCGGTGTCGGCGTAGAAGAGCGGGTACGAGCCGAGTCGGTCGCGCGCTGCGATCAGCAGCGCCCTGCTCTCATCGTAGACGGCCGTCGTGAAAACGCCCGCCAGCTCCCCGAGGAAGCGCTCGCCCCACGCCTCGTACGCACGCACGACGACGTCGGCCCCGCTCACCAGACGCGCGTCGAGGCGCCGTGCAAGCTCGTCGCCGTTGAAGAGGACGCCGTCGAACACGCCGGTGGACGAGCCCAGGCGGGCGATCGGCGGCGCCTCGCCCGCGTCGTCGCGAGCGTGCGTCGACGGTGGGCCACCCGTCTTCGGGACGGTCAGGACCCAGTCGGGGTACGGGCTCGCAGGATCGGCGCGGACGGCGCCGGGTGCCTCAGCGCGAGCCATCGTCGAGAACGCCGGCCGCGCTGAGCTCCCGGACGAGCCGTGCGACGTCCGCACGCAGCTCGCCGGCCTCCACGTCGAAGCGCTGCAACAGCTCGGCCTCGGCCTCGTCGAGATCGCGGCCCTGCTCCAGGAGGCGCCAGACTGCCGCGCCCGTCCGATTCAGGTTGTAGATCCGGTTCGTCCGCAAGTGAACGAGGACCGCGCCCTCGCCCACCTCGCGCGAGACGACGTCGGGGTGCGGGCGAAGCGTCCGTCCAGTGCCCCCATCCGCTGCTTCAGCCATCTCGTCCACGTCGCGATCTCGCCTCCTTTCGAGAAAACCCTAGATGAATCATCGGCACGCACCCCCCGAAGCACGAGGGCCGGCGTCAGTACTTCGCAAGGGAGCCCGACCGCTTGCTCCACCACAGCGCGACGCGGAAGACCGCGACGGCGACGGGCAAGGTGACGATCGCGAAGAGGGCAAGCGCGATCACCTCGCCGTGCCAACCGCTTCCTTCGAAGAGCGCCTGGCGAAGCCCGTCGAACGCGAACCGCGTCGGCACGACTGCGCCAATCGGCTGCAACCACGCGGGGAGCACGCTCACGGGGAAGACCGCGCCGCTGACGAACCCCATCGCGAACAGCGTCATCCCGGTCAGGAGGTCGCCGCGCTTGATCATGAGCACGATCGCGCCGGCGAGGACGCCGAGGCTCGCCATGGCGGCGCCCGTGGCGGCGAGAGCCAGGCTCGCCCCGACCCAGCTCGCCTGGGCGACGTCCAGCCCGAGCCAGATGGCAGCGATGCCGGTGTAGAAGAACGCCCGCACCATCGCGAACAGGAACGGGAGCCCGACGAGGCCGAGGGCGACCTCGACGGTCGCCAGCGGTTGCATGAAGAGCGCCTCGAGCGTCCCAGTCAGCTGCTCCTGGCGGACGCGGTTCGCCAGCTCGGTGCTGGTCGCCCCGATCACCACCGTGACGATGATCCCGACCGCCGCGAAGTCGAAGTACGACGCCGCGCCATGGAGGTCGTGCACTCCGACCTGCGGGAAGATTCGCGAGATGAAGAAGTAGACGAGCAGGTTCACGACGCCGAACACGAGCTCGAGCGCGAACGTCATCCGGTACGAGCGCGTCAGCAGGTAGTCGCGGCGAACGATCGCCGCGACGACGCGCGGACGCGGAGCGCGCCTACGTCGGAAGCTCGACTCGCTTGGAGCAGCGCTCGAGGTCATCTCGGTTGTGGGTCGCGAGCAGAACAGCGGAGCCGGGCCTGCGGTCGAGCGCGCGCCAGAACCGGTCGATCGCGCCGGTGTCGAGCGACCTCGTCGGCTCGTCGAGGATCAGCAGCGCAGGATCGCCCAGCAGTGCCCTTGCGAACGCGAGCTGCTGCAGCATGCCAGCGGAGTACGTGTCCGCCGTCTGCTCGACGAATCCGTCGATCTCGAGCTCGCGAGCGATCGCGGCGACCTGCTCGGCGGCCTCCGAGCGCGTCGCGCCGCGCAGTCGGGCGAAGAGCAGGAGGTTCGCGCGACCGCTGAGGCGCAGATAGAACGACCGCTCCGGCCCGAGGGATGCGCCGGTCGCCGCGCGCGCCTCCACGCTGCCCGCCGACGCCCCGGCGACCGAGATGCGGCCGCGCGTCGGCAGGAGCGTGCCGGCGATGCAGCGGAGAACGGTTGTCTTCCCCGACCCGTTGGCGCCGGCCAGCGCGACGCGCTCGCCAGCCGGGACCTCGAGCGACAGCGAGCGGACGACGTCCCTCCCGCCGAAGCTGCGTGCGAGGGAGTCGACGGCGAGAAGTGGTGGCGCTGTCGCGGACGGGCGCGAGACGCGGTCGGCGGGTGCCGTCGCGGCGCCGGCGGTGCGGTCGTCGAGCGAGCCCTGCTCGCCGTGTGTCGCCGTCATCGTGTGGCGTGGTCCCGTCGTACGCGCACCCAGGCGGCGAGCTCCGGGCCCGCGCGCAGCAGCAGGAGCAACGGTCTCAACGCGTACGCAGCCGCCAGCCCGAGGCGCCCGCGCCGCGCAAGCGGGTGAAACGCGCGCATCCAGATGGCCGGCGGCACGAGGCGCCTCGCTGCCAGTGCCGCCTTCGCCCGGAGTCCCCGGACACCCACGAGCTGCGCCATGGCGAACGCACCGGGCGGAGCCGCCGCGAGCGCCAGCGCGACCGCGACCGGTGTCTCGGCAGGCAGACGAAGCTCCTCCGCGATCCGCTTGCCCTCGGGTAGGAGCCGGAGGCCCGCTGCGAACGCGGGGCTGGCCCGGAGACGCGCCGCGAGCGCGGCCGCCGCGCGCCACTCCTGGTCCGAGAGCTGGTCGACGACCCGGCGGAGGTCCTCCAACGGTTTCTGATTCGCGACGCCGTGATGCGCGGCGTGGAGCGCGATGTTGACTGTCGTCGCTACACGGTCGAGGATCCTGACCGGGGTCCCGACAAGGTCGACGGTCACCGCGTGCGCCCGGAGCACGCCCCACGCGTCGACCGGGGACACCCCGGCTCCCTGCATGCTCGTGTGCAGGTCGATCTCGGCCGGCTCGTCGGCGTGGATCCAGGCGGTAGCGTGTACGAGCGAACGGTCGGGAGGTGTGATCTCGCGGTAGCCGGCAGCGGACAGCACGTCCACGGCCCGAGAGCGGTCCCCCGGGTCGACGAGCAGGTCGCAGTCGACGTACGAGCGGGCGGCGTCGCCGTAGAACCAGCGCACGATCCCAGGGCCCTTGAGGAGAATCGTTTCCACGCCGGCTGCAGTGAGCGCGCTCACGACCTTCGCGCTCGATGCGTCGATGCGGAGGGTTCGCGCAGCGACGAGTCGCTCGTCGTCAGGCGCCGCCATCGGTGCCCCTGGCCGCTCTGCCCCCACCGGAATACAGTAACCAGCGGTCCGGAGCGCCCTCGGTGCGCGGCCTGAGCGGCGATACCATCGGCGCGGTGATCACGGGACTGAGGGTCGTCTACCTCTACGTCAAGGACATCGAGCGCGCCCAGGCGTTCTACCGCGACGTCCTCGGCCTGGAGCTCGAGGGCGACGACGACTGGGTGGAGACGACGCTTCCTGGCGACGTTCGCTTCGCACTGCACCGGTGGCACGAGGGCGCCGCGGAGCCGTCGTCGGGCGGGGTGAACGTGGACTTCGAGGTCGAGGACGTCGACGCCGCGGCGGAGGACCTGCGCGCGCGGGGCGTCGAGATCGGCGGGATCCACCGCGAGCCGTACGGCTCGTTCTTCTCGTTCACCGACTCCGAGGGCTACCGGCTGGGCCTTTTCGCGCAGCCCCGCGCGTAGACGAGCAGCCCCTCCGACGTCCGGCGGCCGGTCGGCGCGAAGCCGGCCCGCGCGGCGACAGCCAGCGAAGCCGCGTTGTCGGGTTCGACATGCAGCTCGACGCGCAGAATGCGCTGCTTGGGGAACGCCCATTCGGCCAGCAGTCTCAGCGCGCGCGTGGCGTAGCCGCGGGAGCGGAACTCCGGGAACGTCCAGTACGACGCCTCGGCGCGGCCGCCGCCGCGCAGGCGGAGCTCGCAGCCGCCCACGAGGATGCCGCCCGCACGCGCCGCGAAGCGACGCCGCGGTCCGCCCTCGTCCCAGTCGCGCTCGTCCGCCGCGAGCAGCGCGCGGAACTGATGGGGACCCGACCGTCTCGGCCACCACCCGAACCGCCGGGCCTGCTCCTCGTCCTCGCCGGCGAGGTGCGCCTCCATGTCCTCGGGCCGCAACCGGTCGAGGACGAGGACGCCGTCGCTCAGCGTGATGCCCCGGGCCGCCACAGCGGCTCCTCCCGGCCGGCGTTAGCGGCACGCGCGAGGATGAAGAGCAGATCGGAGAGCCGGTTCAGGTAGACGAGGGCGAGCGGATTCAGCGTGACCTCCTCCGCGGCCCGGAGCGCGTCGCGCTCGGCGCGGCGGCACACGGCGCGCGCGACGTGCAGGCGCGCGGCCGCCTCGGTCCCGCCGGGGAGCACGAAGCTCTTCAGCGCGGGGAGCGCCGCGTTCCAGGCGTCGCAGTCGCGCTCGAGCGCGTCGACCTGCGCTTGCGAGACGCGCAGCCGCCCGTCGTCGGGCGCGTACGGGACCGAGAGGTCGGCACCCAGGTCGAAGAGCTCGTTCTGCACGCGGACGAGCACGGCGCGCAGGTCGGCGCCGAGCTCGGCGGCGAGCGCGTGGCCGACGACGGAGTTGAGCTCGTCGACCGCCCCGTAGGCGGCGATGCGCGCGTCGAGCTTCGAGGTACGCGACCCGTCGCCGAGCGACGTCTGGCCACTGTCGCCGCCGCGGGTGTAGATCCGCGTCAGTCGGACGGGCTCCTCGCGGCGGCGCACCGGCCCTAGATTACGGGCGTGCTCCGACGCGCGACCGACGCCGACGCCGAGGCCGTCGCCGACGTCTTCATCGCGTCCTTCCGCGGCCTCGGGTTCCTGCCGGAGCTCCACAGCGAGGGGCAGACTCGTCGCTGGGTCGCCGACGTCGTGCTGAGGCAGTGCGAGGTCTGGGTCGCGGAGGAGGACGGGCGCGTCGTGGGGTTTGCCGCGCTGTCCGACGACCGGCTCGAGCACCTGTACGTCCGGCCGGGGCACCAGGGAGGCGGGCTGGGGACGGCGCTGCTCGCGCACGCGAAGCGGCGGCGCCCCCAGGGATTCGACCTGTGGACGTTCCAGCGGAACGAGGGCGCGCGCCTCTTCTACGAGCGCCACGGCTTCGAGGCGGTCGAGGAGACGGACGGCAGCGGCAACGAGGAGCGCGAGCCGGACGTCCGCTACGAGTGGCGGCCGTGAGCGTCGCGACCGTCGAGGAGGCGGCGGCGTGGATCGACGAGGTCGGCGTCGCGCTCCTCTTCCCGAAGCCCGACTACGTGCTGCCGTCGCTGTGGGAGGCGGTCGCCGGGCGCACCGAGCTCGACTGGGCGGTGCGCGACGCGGAGGAGAAATTCGTCTCCTTCACGCCCGAGATGCAGAAGGTGTGGCGGTGGAAGGACGAGCTGCCGCGCGGCCGCCTCGCCTGCGTAGGGCTGCACGTCGTGCGGACGACCGGCCTGATCGCTCCGCGTCTCGTCGCGGCCGTCTACGGGCTCACCGGCCGCTCGGGCGCGGTTGACGACTTCCGCGCCGAGGAGCTCAAGCCGCTGGAGCGCGAGCTGGCCGAGGCCGCACACGCGCTCGGGCGGCCAACGACCCGCAAGGAGCTGCGGCAGCTCGTCGGCCGCGAGAAGCGCGAGGTCGACCGGGCGGTGAACGTGCTCCAGCGAAAGCTGGTCTTCACGAACGCCGGGCGGGACGACGAGGACAGCGGCTGGGCGGCGACGCTGCACGACCTGTTCGCCCGCCGCTGGCGGGCCCGGCTCCGCCGGATCCCCCCGCGCGACACGGCGCTGGCGCTCCTGGCGGAGGCGGTCGTCGGCGGGGCTGGGGACGCGTCTGCCGCCGACCTTGCGGCGGCCCTGCGGATCCGCCGCCGGGAGGCGACCTCGGTGCTCGAGGCGCTCGAGCGGCGCGGCGCGCTGGCGCGGCGGGAAGAGGGAGGCATCCCCGTCTGGGTCGCGCGCCGTGCTCGCTCGGCGCTCGTGTGAGCGGCGGTCAGCCCAGCCGCGCGCGCGCAGCCGGACGAGCGACGCCTCCACGCTTCGGTCAGCCGGGCGTACGCCGACGGCCGCGAGACGAGCGCGAGGACGAGCGCGGCGCGACCGAGCCCGCCGGCGACGTCCTCCGGCACAAACGCGGTCACCACCGGGCGCGCCGGGCTCAGCCCTGCGCGAGCATGCGCTCCTGCTGCCGCAGCCCGAGCACCGAGCGGGCGATCACGAGCCGCTGGATCTCGCTCGTGCCCTCGTAGATCTCGGTGATCTTCGCGTCCCGGTAGTACCGCTCGACCGGGAACTCCTTCGTGTACCCGTAACCGCCCAGGATCTGGATCGCCTCCGCCGTCTGCCGGCGGGCCATCTCGGAGGCGTACAGCTTCGCCTTCGCCCCCTCCTCGGTGTGCGGCCTACCCGCCTGCTTGAGCCAGGCGGCGCGGTACGTGAGCAGCCGCGCGGCGTCGATCTCGGTCGCCATGTCGGCGAGCTTCCACTGGATCGCCTGGAAGTCGGCGATCCGGCTGCCGAAGGCGCGGCGCTCGAGCGCGTACGCGCGCGCCGCGTCGTAGGCCGCCTGCGCGATGCCCAGCGCCTGCGCCGCGATGCCGATCCGGCCGCCGTCGAGCGTCGACATCGCGATCCGGAAGCCCCGGTTCTCCTCGCCCAGCAGCCGGTCGCGCTCGACGAACGCGTCCTCGACGACGAGGTCGACCGTCGACGACGAGTTGAGGCCGAGCTTCTCCTCCTCACGCGTCACCCGGACGTGCTCGGCGTCGAGCACGAACGCCGACACGCCGCGCGAGTCGTCGCGCGTCGGGTCGGTGCGAGCGAAGAGCAGGAAGGTCCCCGCGTGGCTCCCGTTGGTGATCCACTGCTTCCGCCCGTCGATTCGCCAGCCGCCGCCCTCTGCAGCCGCTGCGGTGCGCAACGAGCCGGCGTCCGAACCGGCCTCCGGCTCGGTCAGGGCGAAGGCGCCGAGCTGCTCACCGCGCGCGAGCGGCGGCACGAAGCGCGCGCGCTGCTCGTCGGTGCCCCAGGCGAGGATCGGCAGCGTGCACGCGCTCGTGTGGACGGCGACCGTCACGCCCACGCCCGCGTCCGCGCGCGACAGCTCCTCGAGAGCGAGCACGTAGGACAGGAAGTCGGCGCCCGCCCCGCCGTACTCCTCCGGGACGCAGACGCCCATCAACCCGAGCCCCCCAAGCCGCGTGAACAGCTCGCGCGGGAACCGGTGCTCCCGGTCCCAGGCGGCGGCGTGCGGCTCGATCTCCGCCTCCGCGAACTCGCGCGTCAACGCCTGGATCTCGCGCTGCTCTGCGGTGAGCTCGAACTCCACGCCAGCACTGTAATCACGGGGGGAGCATGGTTCCGCCGCGGTACAGTCGCGGCCCGTGAGCCGGGCCGAGCACAGCGTCGAGATCGCGCGCCCCCCGGCCGAGGTCTTCCCGTACCTCGGCGATCCCGACCTGATGCGGCGCAGGAGCGGCGGCCGGGTCGAGTTCACCCC